>NZ_CP129238.1:3022298-3333447 GCF_030413595.1 Planococcus liqunii
CGGAGAAGTAATATTTATAATAAATCTACTTGCTATTAGTATTATTGAATCCCACATGGCAAAGTTAAAAATTTCTTTTAATAAAGCCTTATTTTTATAATTAAAATCAGTTTTTAACATCCTATGTTTTTTCAAATAAAAATACTTTATAATTATCACAAATATTCCAACTAAAGCATTTACGGCAACCAATGCATAAAGTTTATATCCTAATAAAAGAACAATAACCATCATAAATATGGTTAAAAGCTTTAAGGTTATATCGCATAATTTTATAAATACAAATCTTTCATAGGAAATTAAAATGCCATTAAACGCTGTGAAAGGAAATGAGACTATACTAAAAAGTCCTACCATAATATATACAAGTTTTATTTTTTCAAGTTGATCACTTGTAAAATTACTATATAAAATATCCAATAAGAAATAGACTACTAACAAAATGATAAATAATATTGAATCTAATATTAAATAAAGTTTGAATATAATACCTAGGAGCCTTTCTATTTCCTCTCTTTTATTATTAGCCAAATAATTTGAAATGAACTTTGATATAGCAGCTCCTAATCCGAAATCCATAACAAAAAAACCTATAAGGGACATGCCTAATGTGTATATTCCATAATCTGATTGGCCAATTACGCTAATCATCCAAGGCGTATATATTAATCCTGCTACAACATTTAAAAATATGGCAAGATAGGAAATTATAGCTCCTATTTTGATTTGTTTAGAGCTATTATTTTCATTAAGTATTTTAAAGCTCACCATATCCACCTATCTTACTTTATTATATTTTAAATTCACACACTAATTCTCATCGCAATTCTACTTTTTTGATAAAAAATTTAAGACTTTATTCTTTCCTCTTTTTAAAATATGCGGATGTAATTTCGCGTCTACCTTTTTATCATATTCTATATTTTGAATCATGTATTTAGGATGTTTTAAAGGAAAGGTAATTTCATATCTGTCATTAAAAAAGAATTGTAAATCTTCTTTTTTCTTTCTCTTCTTGCTAACGTATGTTGGGGCATGAGTTGCCCCCTCACCTACTCCAATGTTTGTGATTAGATTCTTAGCAGGAATAATTGATAATTGATTGTTTAAATACCTAGTAGCTTGCCATTGAACATCCCAATAACTTATGTTCTTTCCTTCTTTAATTAAGGCATTAGTTTTTTTGAAAATTTCAATTTCTTTCAATCCTTTTTTTCCACTATCTCTTTCTAATTTCATAGACAATTTTTTTAATACTTCATTGTCTTTTACAAAATCTAAATTATAATCCATATTACTCCAACACCTTCTCCAACTGGCCCATCCCCAATTAGTTCCTGAAAATCCATAAAAATATGAATCCCTACAATCTGTTGTTTCCAGCTCCATATTCATACCAGTGATTAAAAATATTCTATTATCATTTAAATATTTTTCTAATAGTTCACTACAGAAATAAAAAAAGGATTGGCTTGGAATACAGTCGTCTTCTAAAATAATAGCGCGGTCTACCTTACTAAATACCCAGTCAATTCCAGTAAAAGGTCTTACTCCACAACCTAAATTTTTCTCAGAATAATTTTTATATACTTCACATTCCCAGTCGATATCTTCAACTATTTCAAGGCATTTTTCAATATTTTTCTTGTCATTAATATTATCTTCCCTTGCACCGTCTTGGATTAAAAATAGTTTTGATGGTCTAGCAATTTTAATTTCATTAAATACCTTTTCCAATGTATGCGGGCGATTAAAAAAAATTAAAGCAACTGGAGCAATTTTATTAGTTTCAAATTTACTTTCCAATTAATATTCTCTCCATTCTGTTTATTGATTGCTTGAATACGTACTCTTGTTTTTTTATTTCTGCTTGTTTCTTGTAATGATTCAATAAACTTTTATCTAGTAATAATTTTTTCATACCCTCGTACAAAGCTATTTCATCATTTTCTACATACAAGCCAAACTCTCCATTCTTTATTACTTCACCTACCCCTACCGCTTTTGCAGCAATTACAGGTGTATCTAGGACAAATGCTTCTACTATTACGGAACAATATCCCTCAACTTTTGAAGATACTACTAAAGAATCGGCATTTTTAATATACGGATATGGATTTTTTATATATCCTAAAAGTTGTACTGCATTATTTAAATTTAATTCATTGATTAATTCAGCTAAAAACTTTCTTTCTGGACCTTCTCCAATAATAATTAGTTTAAAGTTTTTACATTGATCATCTGCATTCAATAGATGCATCGAACGAATTAAAAGATCGAACCCTTTTTGTTTTACTAATCTTCCTACTGCAATATAGTAAAATGTTTCTTCATTCATTTTGACTAAATTATTATTTTTATTTAAACTTCCTAACTTCTGAATACTCTCTGAGTCGATCGGATTAATGCAAACTCTAGGAATTTTATTAATTTTAAAACGCTTTTCAAAACCTCTCTTAGTTCCTTCGGATACACAAATAATTTCATCAAATTGTTCGTAGCAAAACTTTTGTTCCTCAATATTAGTAAAACAATAATCGCTATCAAGGTATTTAGATAAATCCGTATGAACCCAAGCTATCCTTCTAGATTGATTTTGATTCGAACCAGAAATTATTTTTGTCGGTAGGCCTTCTAAGAACGCTACTTCGATATCATAGGTATCTTTTATAAAAAATTTATAAAGCATTTTTGATGAAAAAATTTTTGATAATACTTTATATAAAAGTCCATTTATATATTTGTTTTTAAAAGTAAATAGTTGACGATAATCAATACGATTGGACAATTCATCTGCTAATACATTTGAAGAAAAAACTGTTATTAAACTTACATTGAACTTTTCATAATCAATGTTATTTAATAAATTTATCAAGACTTTTTCAGCCCCACCTACGGACAAGCTATTAATTAAAAACAAGACATTTTTTTTCATTTTTTCTCCTTCTTTTCTTAATCCCAATAAAATTTGTAATTGTCAATTTGTAAAGTCCCGTCAGGAGTCGATAAAAGGAATTGAATTAAAGGTAAAATGATGCAAGCCAAAACACCTATAAATTTAAAATTTTTATCTTTTATAATTTTTATCATATTTGGTATAAGCAATATATTAAAAGTAACAAAATAGAAAGATAATCTACCTATAATATTTGAATTCAACGATAAAATGACAGTAAATGCATTTAAACATGATAGCAAAAATAGAAGAGAATATATTTTTCGTTCTTTTTCTTTTAGATTCTTTACATTCTCCCATAGTATTAAACATACTAGCGGAATTAAGATAGCTATTAATACAATCATTGGGTTAACAGGGTATGCTTCAGATAGTACATCATATCTTGCTGTATATCGCTCAGGCATGAAAAATTCAATTAAAGGAGTTAAATTTTCTCTAAATAGCAAAGTTGAAATTACAATACCTAAAATAACACTTCCATTTTTTCGATTAATTACGATATTTCTTAAAAAGTAAACTGGAAAAAAAACAATAGCTGAATTATGAAAGGTAAAGGCTAGAAGAATTAAAAATGAAAATATAAAAAATTTTTTCTTAATAATATATTGAAAAGCAAATAGAATAATTCCCACTGCTAAAGTTTGCCGTATGCCGGACATTGACATTGTAAAAAGACCTATAGTTAGGTGTAAAAAAAAACTTAAAAAAATATATTTTGAATACTTAAAATAAAATACCGAAAAAGCTAATACAATTAAGAAACTTGTTATCAATAAATATCCCTGTTCATTAATATAGAAATTTTTCAAGATGATGTTAAAAGCTTCAAATCCCCACTCAGAATTTTTTAGCAGCTCGTAATAGGAATAAAAGGACGAATTATTATAAGTTGAAAGATACTGCATAATATCACTTCCAACAGTAGAATGTCTCAATCCCATTAATAAAAACAAAGAGAATCCGTATAGAAGCGCCTCATAAAATCTCTTATGTGGATCATTGCTTTTAACAACTCTTAAAATGAAATAAAAATAAATCCAAAGTAAAATTAGTAAAAGATATGCTATCACATTAATATGTTCTCCTTTAACTTAGTAATTGCATGTACTTCAATCACGTTTTTATATGTACTTATAATTTCATTTATTATCTTTTCTTTAGAATACTGAATACGAGCACGCTGCATAGCACCTTCGCTTAAATTTGTGGCTAATTCATCACTCTTTAGAATTCTTTTTATTTGCCAAGCCATTTGTTCTATATCTCCAAAACGATAAAATAGCGCCTCTTTTTCATCACTAACTAAGCTAGAAATACCTCCTACGTAAGATGTGACAATAGGAGTTCCAATGACCATAGCTTCTCCTAAAGTGTTAGAACTGTTTTCAATACTTGAACCTAAGACATATACATGTGCCTTTAAGAACTCTTGTTGCATACTCTCTTCGTTTAAGTTGCCGGTAAAACTAATTCTCTCCCATAAACCAAGTGAAGAGATTAAATCATGTAAATACTTATTGTAACCAGTAAGATTTTTAGTTTTCCCAAGATCTGAACCAACTATTCGAAGTTTTAAACTTGGAAAATCATTTACTAGTAAAGCTGCACATTCTATTATTTTATGTGCTCCTTTAATCGGATTGGCGTATCCTCCAGCGCAAAACAATGTGATTCTGTCTACATTATCTATTTTCCATCTATTATTAAAAAATGAATCTCTTATAATTTCTTGAATTGAAAAATAATTAACATTAGAATTGTAAAAAAAAGTATGGGCTTTGTCCCATTCGGTTCTACCAATTACATACTTACTTGATTTCAGTTGCTGAATTTCTGAATGTGATCGATACTTATTTCTTTTATATCTTAAAAAAAGCGGGAAAAATTTCAAAATTTCATTTGGTAGAATAACTCTTTTGAATTTAGAAAACTCTATACCCCCAAAATAATACTGCTTCTTATTCACTTGAGAAATAAGTCCTTGAATTGAAAGAATTACTGGTATGTTCTCTATTTCTAAATAAGCTTGACTATATGCAAACTCACTTCCATGAAGATGGATAATATCTGGTTTTATGTTTTTTATAATATTATTCATACAAAATATATAGGAAGTGGTAGGTTTAAAAAACTTGTCTTTATTACTAGTCGGAATAGTGTGATATACAATCCCATTGATATTAATATTTTGTAAAAATTTTTTTTTAGACGGACATAGTACATGAATTTCAATATTTTCACTTTTTGAAAGCTCTTTAACAGTTTGAACTAGCCAAGAGCCGCTAAACGATTTTTTTTCTTTTAAAAACTCAGCTAAATCTGGCAAATAATGGTTAGTAACCCATAACACTTTCATATTCTTCTCCTCTTATTTTCTATTTAAATCTTTTTTCCATACATTTTTATTAATATAATCTGTATAAGAAATAATTATTCTTAGAATTTTTTCTGAAACGTTAGTCATGCTATAATCTTCAACTTTTCTCAAAGAATATTCTTTTTGAGTCTCTAAAATCTCTAATCCCTGTAATACTCTTTCTTTCCCCAACCCAACCATCATCACAGAAGCCTCTTCCATCGCCTCTGGGCGCTCATGAGCCTGTCTAATATTAAGCGCCCTAAACCCAAGAATAGAAGACTCTTCACTAATTGTTCCACTATCACTAAGAACAGCTTTTGATTTCATTTGCAATTTCACATAATCATTAAACCCTAAAGGCTTCATCGTTTTGATCAATGAATTAAACTTAATACCTTTTGCATCAATCATTTTTTGTGTTCTAGGATGAGTACTCATAATTATTGGCATTTCGTACTTTTCTGCAATCGCATTTAAACTATCACATAGATCCAAGAAGTTCTTTTCAGAGCTAATATTTTCTTCTCGATGCGCTGATACGACGAAATACTTATCTTTTTCAAGATTCAGCTTTTCAACAATATTTGATTTCTCAATATCCCCTTTTCTCGAATTGAGAACTTCAAACATAGGGCTACCCGTTTTAATGATACGATCTGCTGGCAACCCTTCTCTTAATAGATATTCTCTAGCGATATCACTGTATGTTAGATTGATATCCGCTGTATGATCAACAATTTTCCGGTTCGTTTCTTCTGGAACACGCTGATCAAAGCAGCGATTTCCCGCTTCCATATGGAAGATCGGAATTTGTCTTCTTTTCGCTGCAATGGCACATAGGCAGCTGTTTGTGTCTCCTAGAACAAGCAATGCTTCTGGATTAACTTCTTCTAAAATCGGATCAATTTTTACGAGGATATTGCCAATAGTTTCAACAGCAGTGCCGTTTGCAGCATTTAAAAAGTAGTCCGGCTTTCTGAGATTAAAATCTTCGAAGAACACTTCGTTTAATTCGTAGTCGTAATTCTGGCCTGTATGTACAAGTATATGTTCTATTGCATTTGATTCTTCTAATTTGTTAATGACTGCTGATAGTCTGATAATTTCTGGTCTGGTACCTACAACAGTCATTACTTTTAATTTCTTCATCTTCATACCTCCAAATAATGGGTGTCTGGCTTCTCTGGATCAAAGCTTTCATTTACCCACATCACTGTAACCAAGTCTGTTTCGCCTACATTCACAATCGAATGCGTATAGCCTGTTGGAATATCGACTACCTGCAGCTTGTCGCCATTCACGTAATATTCGATAATCTCTTTTGAATCGATATTTCTGAATCTAATTAATCCTTGGCCACTTACTACTAAAAATTTCTCGTTTTTTGTATGATGCCAATGATTACCTTTAGTGATACCAGGTTTAGAAATGTTAACCGAAACCTGGCCGCGATCTGGTGTACGAAGAAATTCAGTAAAGGAACCTCTGTTATCGACATTCATTTTCAATTCGTATGAAAAGTTATCTTCAGGCAAGAAGCTAAGATATGTACTATACAATTTCTTTGTCAATTCATCGCTCATTGTTGGCACTGCTAATGAGCTCCTGCTTTCTTTAAAGCTTCTTAAGCGTTCAGCCAAGTCACCTAACTTAAGCTTGTGGGTGACTGGTACAACACAAAGATTATCGTTAGTAGTTGGGCTTCCTTTTAAAGCTCTCAAAAACTCTTCAAGCACATCATCAATATAAGCCAGCTCAAGAAGCGCTTCAGGATTGTTTAACTGAATATCTAAATCTCTCGCTATGTTATAGCAATAAGTAGCTACTACAGTATTGTAATTTGGTTTACTCCATTTGCCGAACAGGTTTGGCAACCGATAAACGAATACATTAGCGCCAGTCTCTTTAGCATAGGCAAACAATTCGTCTTCCCCAGCTTTCTTGCTCTTGCCATAAGGGTTTTCTTTTTCAGCCTGAATGGAAGAGGTCATCAGTACAGGAGTTTTATTATCATTTTTCACTAGCAGCTGAAGTAACTGGGAAGTTAATCCTTGATTGCCTTCCATGAATTCACTTTCATTTAGCGGCCTGTTAACACCAGCTAAATGAAA
Organism: Planococcus liqunii; assembly: GCF_030413595.1. Classification (NCBI taxonomy): domain Bacteria; kingdom Bacillati; phylum Bacillota; class Bacilli; order Caryophanales; family Caryophanaceae; genus Planococcus; species Planococcus liqunii. Next base: position 3,029,728 of record NZ_CP129238.1, read on the forward strand.
TACGAAGTCACAGTCTTTCGTAAATTCTTCAAGGTCCTCTAAAGAGTTCTCTCTATTGAATAGATACAACTCTTCGCACCCTTGATTTCTTAACTCTGCAACCAAGTTTTTACCGACAAATCCATTGGCACCTGTCACTAAAACTTTTGTCATTGAGTAACACCCATTTTTTCTAATTCTTCTGTTACTGCATCCAATGTTAGTAATAAATCTTTAATTTCTTGAATAGACAAACGATGAGTATTATGTGAGTTATACTCCCAGCCTTCTGAGATTTCTTCTTCACCTTCAGTAAAGTACTTATTATAGTTAAGGTCACGGTTATCAGCCGGAATACGGTAGTATCCTCCCATGTCTGTAGCCACTGCCATTTCTTCTCTTGTTAAAAGTGTTTCATAAAGTTTTTCACCATGGCGAGTCCCGATTACTTCTATCGGATTGTCTGCTTTGAAAAGTTCTTTAACCGCTTGAGCAAGATCCCCAATAGTTGAAGCAGGAGCTTTTTGAACAAAAATATCTCCTTGATTTGCATTTTTAAAAGCAAACAAAACCAATTCAACAGCGTCATCTAATGACATTAGATAGCGTGTCATTTCAGGGTCTGTGATTGTTAAAGGTTTTCCAGCTTTGATTTGCTCGATAAAAAGAGGAATAACCGATCCGCGTGAAGCCATCACATTGCCGTACCGTGTACCGCTGATTGTCGTATCTTCAATATCTACTGTACGCGATTTTGCAACAGTAACTTTCTCCATCATCGCTTTGGAAATTCCCATTGCGTTGATTGGGTATACTGCTTTATCAGTAGAAAGGCAAATAACATTTTTTACATTATGTTGGATAGCAGAGTTAAGAACATTTTCAGTCCCTAGCACATTTGTTTTAACAGCTTCCATCGGGAAAAATTCACAAGAAGGAACTTGCTTTAATGCAGCGGCATGAAATACATAATCCACATTGTTCATTGCTGTATTAATACTGTTTACGTCTCGGACATCACCAATATAATATTTAACCTTTTTATTATTTAATTGCTTTCTAATATCTTCTTGTTTTTTTTCATCTCTTGAAAAAATACGGATCTCTTTTATGTCTGTATCTAAAAATCTTTTTAACACAGCATTCCCGAAAGAACCTGTACCACCAGTTATTAATAATGTTTTATCCCGAAACATTTTATTTACCTCTTTTCATTTATATAACTTAAGAATTCATGAGTGGGTACGATAAATTCATGGAAATCAAAGTTTTCTATTGCATTGCAATTTCTTTTCATTTTATTTATTTCTTGGAAACTTAAGTTAATTATTTTTTTCAATATTTTTGATATTTCAGCATCTTCCTCTACAAAAAAACCATTTACATTCGGAATTAAATATTTTGCTAAGTCACTAGTATTAGTCGTTATAACGGGAGTTCTACACCCCATGCTTTCAACAAACTTCGTTGGAAATCCAGCGTTATTCACTCTTTTATTTTCTCGAATAAATATTTGAAAATCTGATTTTTTAACATATTCTAAACTTTTTGAGTGATTTACTCTTCCAACAAAGATTACATTCTTTCTTACAGTGTCAAGTAACTCCTTATGCTCCGGATAATATTGTAAATACTCTTCTTCTTCCAAACCAACAATTGTAAAATTGAAGTTTTTCTTATCTTTTTGAATTGTATGGAAAGCTTCAATCACCAAATTTAATTTATCTTTGTGTTTACCAGGGTTTCCACTATAAATAAACTTTATTATTTCTTGATTATTTGAATCTGTTTTTTCCCATTTTTCTTCTTCAGCATCTATTAATGGTGGAATCACAATAGTTTTCACATATTTTTTATAGTAATCTCTCAAATAATCACTTATACAGATAATACCGTCAATTCTTTTGTGTAGATATCTCATTCTAAAAGTCGTATCTAACTTTTTTATAGCTCTTTTATCTTCATACCATTCAGTACAATCTGAAATAAGTTTTATATTATTCTTCTTACAAAAATTAAGTAAATTAAATAAAGCAAATGATTGGTAATTATAAGCAATAATTATATCCACATTAGAATATTCTTTTATTATTTTTTTAATTTCATTTATACTAATTAAATAATGTAACCACTTCTTAGAAGTGGTTGGAAACTCACGACTCCATACTTCAAAACCTTTAATAATTCTTTTTTTATTTAAATCAAGGCTTATTGATTTACTTCTGTTAACATCTGAAAACACCACATTATAACCTAATTTCTTAAAAATTTTAGCATTATTGAGTACTCGGTGAGCAGCGGCGTCTTTGTCAGGTAGTTCAAATGCCCCGATATATATAATTGTTTTTTTATTCATCCACCCTATACTCCTTTATTTTACTCTCTAATATACGTCGATATTTTATTTTCTCTTTTTTGCATTACTATTGAATTATTAGGGAAATCCCCTCTAATTACACTACCTGCTCCTATTACGCAATTATCGCCTATAGTAGTTCCTTTTAATATTACAGTATTAGCACCTACCCAAACATTTTCGCCAATTTTAATCGGTGAGGTTTTATATTTTAATGCTTTCAAACCATCTTCATGACGAAAATCATGATCATGATCATACATTAAAACATTTGGCCCTATTTGAACGTTATCGCCTATATGAATTTTTTCATGGCATACTATCATACATCCATGATTTAAAAACACGTTATCTTTAATAATAATTTCAGCTTCTTTTCTTAAACTAATTTTTGTTCCACTTCTTATTTTCGTTCTGTTTCCAAATGAAAGCTTTCCACCCCTATTTAAATTTATTTCAGTAAATGGAGAAATATGATTCAATAGAGTGAAAGTGAAACTTTTATAGTTGAATAGTTTTATGAAAGAAAATCTGACGTATGTATATAATAAATTGAAAGATGCCTTTAAAATTTTTTTCATTTTTCCTCCTAAATACCATTATAGGATTTAACAAATTATTGATAAGCTTCATTTATTTCTTTTAAGTAAGCTTCTACTACAATATTTCTATCAAACTCTTTCTCAATTTTCTTTCTAGAATTGAGTCCCATTTTCTTTTTCTCTTCATATGTCAGTTTTAAATATTGTTCTATTCTTTGTGTTAAACTATTGGTATTTTGAGGTTCGAAAATAAAACCATTAACTTCTTCATCAATGGTTTCTCTACACCCTGGTATATCCGAAGCAATAAGCACTCTTCCAGTTGCAGCAGTTTCTAATAAAACATTCGACATCCCTTCTCCTCCATGAGAAGCTTGAATTATACAATGAGCCTTCTTTATAAAGGGTTTTACATCAGCTTGATATCCTAAGAAAGATATAATTTTTTTGTCCTCGTATTCTTTTATCAACTCTTTATAGAGTGGTTGGGTTTCTTCAACAAAACCTATTATTTGAAAAGTTGTTTCCGGATACTTTTGTTTAATTATTTTGGCAGCTTCTAAATACTGATCAATGCCTTTATCTTTCATTATTCTTCCTATAAAAATAAATGAAGCATTGTCTTCTTCAGGAAATTCTTTTAAAGTATACTCTTGTAAATTTACTCCTGATCCAGGTATAAGTTTAGTTGTTCCTTTAACTATTCCGTTCTCTACTAGAGTTTGCATATCTTGTGTATTTTGAAAGAATACACAAGCAGATTTTTTTAAACTAACTTTATAAAGTGTTGAGAGAAAAAACTTCAAAATAGGACTTTTACTAAACCCGCTACCTAATCCAGTAATATTATTTATACAAGGTACCTTTAATATTCTACAAGCTAATCCTCCATATAAATTCGGTTTAATAGTGTAAGTTAATACAACATCCGGTTTTACTTGTTTAAGAACTTTGATATAACTAATTAATAATTTCAAATCTGTAGTAGGATTTGTCCCTCTTCTATCAACTTTTGTTTCTACAAATATACATCCCCAATTGACCATTTCTTGAATATAATCTCCGTCTGGACAAGAAATAACCACTTCATAGTTCTCTTCTATTAGTTTCAAAATTATTTCTTTACGCAATTTATACAGCCAAATATCATTATTAGCGAGAAGCATTATTTTTTTTCTTTTAGCTATCATCTTAATAACTACCACCCTGTTCTTTACCTTCAGCCAGAGCAATACTCTCCTCAAAGCTAAGTTCATTAAATTTAAAACCGTTTATTCTACAATCACTTGCATCAAACACAACATTCCCAAACATCTTACGCGTCATCATAACTTTATTGCCAACTACTTTTATAATACTCCCTAGCAAAGTTGAGTTATAAACTTTCTTATGATGATTTTCCGCTATCTTATTCACCATTTTTAAAGTATCTACATCTTCAGGATTCTTCACTAAAAACATACCCGAACTTTTAATATTTATAAGGTGAATGACGACATCCGAAAGATGATCTACAAAAATCATGCTTCTTCTATTATTAATCTTAGGAAAAACTGGTGTCTTCCTTGCAAGCTTACTAAGAGCTCTATAATTACCAGGACAATCTGGTCCGTAAATTATCGGAATCCTTAAAATAGAAATTTTAAATTCTGAAGATTGAAGACCATTTAAAAGTTCTTCTGCTTCCAGCTTACTCTTCCCATAATAAGAAGTGGGTAACTGTTTTGTACTTTTGGAAATAACCGTGTCTTCCCCAATTTTTCCTATAAGCCCATAGACAGCCATGGTGCTTAAAAAGACAAAGGATTCAACTCCTTCAGATTTCGCTTTACCAGCTAATTCATAGGTTAAATCTCTGTTAACCTTATAGTATAATTCTTCATTCTCAACTTTTTCTTTCTGATGAACAATTGCAGCTACATGATAAATAGCATCATAAATAGAGAAATCTTTCTCTTTCCAGGCATTATTTCTGACTGAAATATAATTTATATCCCAATTCATATTTAGTTCAGATATACGTTTTGCAAATTGGGTACCCGCATAGCTATTTTCGCCAGTAATTAATACCTTCATTTAAGACACCTCACGTTTTCCTTCTTTAACCCCATCACTTTTCAAAACACTGAAAACAGTCTTCAAAAAAATCTGCAATTCCAATCCAGGGCTCTTCTTTTCAACATACTCTCCGTCAATCTTTGCTTTCACTTCAATTGGCAATTCATCCCGCCCGCTAATCTGTGCTAGTCCTGTTAACCCAGGCAGCACATCATTCGCCTTGTACTTATCCCGCTCCGCTATCAAATCATCCTGATTCCATAGCGCAGGACGCGGACCAATTAAGCTCATCTCACCTTTTAAGATATTAAACAATTGAGGAAGTTCATCCAGGCTTGTTTTACGTAAGAACTTGCCAATTTTAGTAATGTACGAATCCGGCTTATCCAGCATATGGGTTGGCATGTCATTTGGTGCATCTATTTTCATCGTTCGGAACTTCAAAATCTCAAACTCTTTCTTGTCTTTGCCAATCCGGCGTTGCTTAAAAAATACCGGTCCCGGAGACTCAAATTTGATTATGAGTGAAACAATCAGCAAAACGATTGATAATACGATTAGCGTTGTTAGAGATAAAGAAAAATCGATAATTCGTTTAGCCACTGAGAACATATTGTGTTCCCCTTTCTCTTTCATGTCTTATTTATAGAAGAAACATAATTAACAAAATTATTTACTTTTACAAAAAACAAAACTCCTGATAAAAATAGGAGTGTAATAATGTCTGCTGGAAAAGTAATGAGTTTCTCAGCTTTCCATAACATATGTGTACCTCTTTCTTTATTCGTAATTTTTCTCTTATTTAACATTAAACGCTGCTGACTAAATGTTTAGGAACTTCAACATTCTTCCGATTCGCCAATCCAATTAAAGTCTGCTTAACGTCTTCATCCGTCATCTCGGGCAGTTTCTCTAATATATATTTCAGTTCCATATCGCCTACTGGATTCGCTTTCCCGATATAAATCTTTGGAAACACTTGATTACTTTGAATCTCATCTTCATTTAGAAGCTCTTCAAACAACTTCTCTCCAGGACGTATGCCTGAATATTTAATCTCAATTTCATCTTCTGTATAGCCAGAAAGACGAATCAAGTTTTTCGCTAAATTCACAATCTTTACCGGTTCTCCCATATCCAAAACAAACACTTCTCCACCTCTTGCTAGAGATCCGGCTTGAATGACTAATCGAGAAGCTTCTGGAATTGTCATGAAGTATCTAGTCATTTCTGAATCTGTTACGGTGACAGGTCCACCTACTGCAATTTGTTTCTTGAACAGTGGAATGACCGATCCGCGAGAGCCCAGCACATTCCCGAAACGGACAGCTACAAATTTGGTATCGCTGCGTTTCGCTAAGTTTTGGACAATCATCTCAGCAAATCGCTTAGATGCACCCATAACATTCGGTGGGTTAACGGCTTTATCAGTAGAGATCATAACAAAACTCCCTACTCCTGCTTTGTGTGCAGCTTCAGCAACATTCTTCGTACCATGAATATTGTTTTTTACCGCTTCTGTCGGATTGCCTTCCATGAGTGGCACGTGTTTATGTGCCGCTGCGTGGTAGACGACGTCCGGCTGATATAAATTCATAATATCTTGGATGCGTTTATAATCCTGGACATCAGCAATAATTGGAATTAGTTCTGTATCTGCTGCAATCGTTTTGCGCAGTTCCATATCAATCGTATAAATCGAATTCTCTCCATGGCCAAGTAGAAGCAATTTTTCAGGACCAAAGCGGGCAATTTGCCGGCATATTTCCGATCCGATTGAGCCACCTGCACCCGTCACCAATACTGTTTTTCCAGTAAGCTGATCTTTGATTTTATTCATATCAAGTTTCACTTCATCACGGCCAAGTAGGTCTTCAATTTTCACATCTTTGATGTCCGTAACAGACAATTTCCCCGTCATAATGTCTTCGATGAGCGGAATTGTCTGCGTCCGAATTCCGGTGTCGACCACTTTTTTGATCAGTTCCGCAGATTCCCGTTTTCCAAGAGACGGAATAGCAAAGATGATGTGTTCAATCTTGTTGTCTTTGACTACATCCACTATTGCATCAGTTCCACAAACGACACGGATACCGTAAATCTCCAGTCCCTGCTTTTTGACATCATCGTCAACAAAAGCGACTGGCAGGAGGCCACGTTCTTTGTTGTTCAAGAGCTGGCGAGCCACAAGTGTACCTGCCTGGCCTGCTCCGATAATTAATGTCCGTTTTTGATCAGGCATTTTCTTGCCAATCAGCATGTCCCGCATCAATCTCCATGAAAGGCGAGAACCTCCGATTAAGAGCAAGTGCAGCATCCATGTAATCGCAAGCGCTCGAAGCAACACATCTCCTCTTACTAAATACTGAACAGCGCCCACCGCAATGATTGAAAACGTCACGGCTTTAAAGATCGATGTCAGTTCTCCAATCGATGCGTATTCCCATACTTTCCGGTACAAGCCGTAATACAGTGCCAATGCATGGTGAGCCAGAAAAATCGTTAACGCACTCGCCAGCAGAAATTCACTTTCAAACGGATTGATCCACGGATGCAACAGGAAGTACCCGATAAAAATGGAAAAGAAGACGATTAACGAATCGACTAAGGCGAGTAAAGAAATCCTGTTTTTTAAAGACAATAGTTGTCCATCCTTTCTGGTATCTTACTTTCATGTTTATTTTTTAGAAAAAAATAACAGTATTTAAATCCATTCCCTATTTTATCACAAAAAAATTTGCTAAGTATGGGATATTCCTATCATTTATTGTAAATTTTTTTCAAATTTACTAAAATAGTTTCCACCATTTGGCCTTCGATACTTTCTGAGGTTCTAAAATCACCATGTGTTTGTCTTTCACGATGCTTTCATTATTCGCTAGCAAAATCTCGATCATCTCGTGCTGCTTCTTTTTCTCCAGAACGGCGAGGCCTTCTTTAAAGGCAAAAGGACGTTTCGACATATTATGGACATCAGAGCCGTAGCAATGGATCAAATTAGCATCCAGCAGCGAAAACGCTGTACGCTGGATGGCTTTCCCGAAACTGCCGACAAGGGAACCGGATGTCACTTGAGCCAGCGCACCGTGCAGCAATAACCGCTCCAAGCGCTCAGGCTTTTCGATGATGCCTTGATTGCGTTCGGCGTGGGCGATAATTGGTATGTAGTTGGCAGCAATGAGTTGCTGAATGATGGGTACGGTATAGGCAGGAACGCCGGATGACGGCAATTCCAATAGGACATAGCGCGAGTCGGCAAGCGTCAAGGCTTCGCCGGTTGCTAAACGTTCCGGCAGTTTATCGGACAAACGGCATTCGTTGCCGCTGTATACTTCGATCGGCAAGTTTTGTTCGTCTATGCAGGCTTTAGTTATGGCCAGTTGCTGCTTCGTTTTCTGGACATCGGTAGGGAAATTCGGATGGTGGGCATGAGGGGTTGCGATAATGCCTGTCAGCCCTTCTTCCAGTGCTTTGTCGAGAAGCTGTTTCGTCTCCTCCATCGTTTCAGCACCGTCATCAATTCCTGCCAGGATATGTGAGTGGGTATCAATCATGCGTGTTTCCTCCTTGCTGTAAAAAATTAGGCCGCACCCTTTTAGGGGGATAAACAGGATACGGCCAGCACTTGTACATTTTGTTTATCATTCAAAGAAAAAAGTAAAAAGGAAATCCTTTTTACTTTTCAGTACCGTAGTATTGATAGTAGTAGCCGTCTTTTAGGGGCACGAAATTGTTCAAGACCGCACCGATGATCCGACTATTGGAAGCAGCAATGGCTTCTTTCGCTTTTAACGCCTGTTCTTTTTCTGTTTCTCCGGAATTGACCACCAGTATCGTACCTTCGCATTTGCTGGCGATCAATTGGCCATCGGCTACTGACAAAACCGGTGGCGCATCGAAAACAACGAGGTCGTACATGTTCTTCAATTGCTCCATCAGTTTATTCATCGACTGGGAAGCAAGCAGTTCTGCCGGATTCGGTGGAATCGGTCCGCACGTCAATAAGTCGAGGCGGTCCACTTCTGTTGCTTGGACCGCTTCTTCAATGCTTGCCTGGCGCGTCAAAACGTTCGACAAGCCTTTCAAATTCGCCATATGGAAAGTGTGATGGGTCGTTGGTTTTCGCATATCGCCGTCGATCAACAATACTTTTTTGCCTTCTTGGGCGAATACGACCGCTAAATTGGCTGCGGCGGTGGATTTTCCTTCCCCTGGTGCTGCAGACGTGACAACAATCGAACGGATATCTGAATCCGGTGACGAGAAGTTGATGTTGGTCCGAAGTGTCCGGAATTGTTCCACGACGAAAGAGCGTGGGTGGGTATGAGCGACCAGTTTTCTTGGTGCTTGCTGCAATTTCAATCGTTTGGCTTGTTTTCTTTTCTTAAAGAACATAACGCTTACCCCGCCTTTCTGTTCGTTGATGTGGAAGTTTGGGTCTCAAATGAGTCTTCTTCTTTAATCGGTGAAATGACGCCTAGAAGTGGAACACCCAGGAAGTCTTCAATGTCTTGTTCATTTTTAATGCTTGTGTCTAAGTATTCCAATAAGAAGGCAATACCGACGCCGAGCATTAATCCGACTACAGCGGCAATCGCCATATTCAGCATCGGGTTTGGTGCAACTGGTGCTGGGTTTTCTTTTAATACGGCAGGAGACAGGATCGACACGTTATCGACTTTCATCAACTGCTGGATTTCTTCTTGGAACACCGCAGATGTTGTGTTCGCAATATCAACGGCGATGGCAGGATCCGGGTCTTGGACCGCTACGTTCACAACTTGTGAGTTTTCCGCGTTGCTTACCGTGATTTTATTCGTCAGTTGTTCAGCGGAAAGGCCAAGATCTAATTGCTGAGAAACTTGATCTAAAATTGCTGGGCTTTTGATGATGACGCTGTATGTATTGATCAATTGTAAGTCGGTTTGGATGTTTTGGTTGAGCATTTGCGCGGCATCTGTTTTTTCTTGGTTTACAAGAATTTGCGTGTTGGTTTCATAAATCGGTGTCAGGAAATTGTAGCTGACAATTCCGGCAATCAGGATAGCCAGTATCGTAAGGCCAATGATCAAGCCGATCCTCTTTTTGAGCGTGGTGAATAGTTCTTGTAACGAAATGGTTTCTTCCATTTGTAAGTTGGCTCCTTTGTCAGTAAAATGCTTTTTTTAGTATAGCATGAAGTTATTAGGTAAGAGAGGTTTTTATTGGAAAAATTTTTTAGGTATAATATCTTATATTTTACACGATGTCCTTTAATATTTGGAAAAAGTCGGGAAAGATGGTGTTAAGAGTGGTCTTTTAGTTGCGTTTTCAAAATATAGGCAAAAAAACAACTGAAAAGCCCCAAATTCGGATTGATTTCTGGTATTGTTTTAATGTATTAGGAAAGATGTGTGAACTTTCTTTCATGCAGGATTCGTTTTTAAGTGCAGATAAAAGGATTTATTATCCATCATGATATACTATTTTTCACCTTTAGGAGGATTGTTTATGAAAAAACATTGGAAAAAAATCACGTTGGTCCTGGCGGCGGTATTGTTGAGTGTTGGCGGCTACTTGGTCTATGTGCTGCAATTTAAAGAATATGAAACAGCGGATGAAAACGTCGAGAAAGTCACGAAAGAGAAGATTGAAATCGATTTGCCGGATGACACCAAATTGGTGGTTGACGAAGAAGGCAATGTTGTCGAAGTGAAAGACGGCGAAACAGCTCAAGTGGCAAGTGAAGGGTCTGACGCAAAGGGTTCTGAGGGAATGACAGGTTCTGCCGGTTCTGATGAAGCGGCTGGAACATCTTCTGCTAGTGACAGCAAAAGCGGTTCAGGTTCAGCTGTAGCAGCTTCAAATTCGAACGGTTCTGCAGGTGGCAGTTCTTCTAACGGCACGAGCGGATCTGCTGGTGGCGAAGGATCGAATGATAAAGCTCCTTCAGGGAGTGCTGCTAGCGGAAATGCTTCTGCTGGAAGCGGTTCTTCTGGGAACGGTTCTACTGATAAAGGCACGAATGGAAATGGTTCTTCTGGCAATACCGGTTCTAACGCTGGCGGGTCGAACGGCTCGGCGGGCAATAACGGTTCTGCTGGTTCAAACGGTGAAACGGCTCGTGTAACGGTTGCGGACATCAAAGCGAAGTACCAACCGACATTGTCTGGCTTGGAAGCGGATGCCAATGCGAAAATTGGCGGCTTGATCAACGTAGCGAAAAACGAGTATTCTCAAGACAGCAAAGACGGCAAAGTCAGCTACCCGTACTATTACAACAAGTACATGGGTGCGGCAACGGATTTGGAGAAACGCATGGACTCTGCGTTCTACGCTGTGGTTGACGTGATGAAGAAAGACTTGAAAGCGAATGGCCTTGCTGAAGCCCATACGAAGTCAGTCGTTGAAGAGTACGAAGCTACGAAAAAACAACGCCGCAGTGAATTGATCAACAAAGCTGCTGGATTATAAGAACATGTGAAACCCCACGACAGGATGCCTGTCGTGGGGTTTTTGTTTGCTTAATAAGTATCGTACACGTCTTCCACTTCGTTTTCGCTCATCGGCTGCGCTGCCCAGCCTTGGAGAAGCTCGGTCATTGAGTACATCGGAATGGAGAAGCCGATGGCGTTGCCTTCGTTTAACAACAAGGCATTGATGCCGATGACTTTTCCGGTGATAGCGTCAATGAGCGGCCCTCCGCTGGAACCTGGGGCTATTTGGGCATCAATCTGGTACATGTCTTTGTACAGGAAGCCGTGGTCAAAGTCGCGGTCGGTGCCGGTCAAGTAGCCGATCGCTGCCGTGTTTTCAAGGCCTGATGGGCTGCCGAGCGCAATCACTTCCGTGCCGATTTCGGTCGGATTCGTCTCCATTTCGAGCGGTTCGATGCCCGCAAAAGCGTCGACTTGGATGAGTGCAATGTCATAGGTTTCCGAGATGCCGATGACTTTTCCAGGCTCCTCTACCCCGTCGGTCGTCCGGACAGAAACGTCAATTGTGTCGATGATTAAATGGGCACTCGTGACAATGGTTCCGGTGTCGGTAAAAAGAAAGCCGGAGCCGTAAGCGGAATCGGTTTTAATAGTGAAAACTTTTTGTTGGGTGTCTTTGATGATGTCAGTTTTGGCTTTTGAGCCATCTTGGGTTGGAGTATCTTGTGGCTGGGCAGCAGATTCAGTGGCAACTTTTTCAAGTGGCGGGTTGGCTTGCGGTTCTGTAGCGACTACTGTTTCAACGGGTGTTTCCGGTTGGTCATTGGCTGGCTGGTAGAACACTCGGGCTGAGCCGAATCCTGTTCCAAGAAAGAGAATCGCGACGACAAAGAAGTTTAGGCGCTGACGCCTTTTGTGTTTTTTGATTCGAGTGGTTCGATCCATTGGCTGGCCGCAGTTGAGGCAGTTTTTGGTCGTAACGCTATTCATGCATCCGCATTTGGAACAGAACATAGCGGCTCCCCCCTACTCGATTTAGTTAGTCTCTGTATACCCGCTTGTGGGAAAGATAGTCGGTTATGACCAGTGAATTTTCTTGGGATATTTCCTGGGAAATGTTTTGGTTTGGATTGAGTGATTAGGTGGTTCTTTTTGCCTTTTGAAGTGGGAAATTTTTAGTTAGAATATTCATTTAATTTATTTTCAGAATTGCTATACTGGAGAAAAGGAGTGATGCGATGTTGATGTTTTTAAAAGAACGGACAGCCCCTCCCTTGCTGGAGTGTTTGCCGCGCTTGCTGCACCGGTTACCGAAGTCCCATGCGAGTTTTGAAGATGTGGTGTCGGATCATTATAAGGTGCGTGCCGGTTTGGCGGAGAGCAGCATGTGGATGGTTTGCTGAAGCGGATGCGCTGGAGCGATCCGGTGATGGCGCTGGCTGATTTTCAGCTGTGTGATCGTTTTTGCCAGATGGATACGGTTTTGTTGACGTCTCACGGTGCTGTTGTTTTGGAAGTGAAGAATTATTCCGGAACGCTGTCGTTTGATGAACAAAGTTATCATATGAAGCAAGAAACGCGTGATGGCAAGTTTCTTGGATTTAACTCCCCTGTGACGCAAGTGTGTAATGCACGCGAGGAGTTGCTGCATCTCTTTAAACAATTGTCGATTTCGTTGCCGGTTTATCCGGCTGTCGTGCTGCCTTATTCCTCGACGCTGATTGAAGGGGCACCAAAAGAAGTGCCTGTAATTTATGGCTACTCGTTAAACCGGTTCCTCTCCACCCTCCCCCGGACCGAACGAATAATGCCCCCAGAAGAACTGGCGCGTTTGGCCCAACTTCTCATTGACCACCACACCCCTTTCCCCAAGATGGATTTTCCTGCTATGTATCGATATGAAGTGAATAGTTTGGTTAAAGGAGTGCTTTGCAGTGCTTGCGGTTCCCGTTGTGAGCGGCGCAGTGAGCGTGTGCATGCTTGTATTCGCTGCGAGGCAACAGTTATTGATGGGTATGCGCGTGCATTGGATGACTGGTTTGAGTTTGTCTCTCCGGAAATTTCGAATGCTGAATGCCGGGAGTTTTTGGGATTGAAGGATCACTATGCTGCGAAGTATGTCCTTGTGAAGATGGGACTTGGCCGACGTGGGAATGGCCGGGCGGTGAGGTATTTTCGGGAGTGAGGGCTGGGGTTGAGGAGTGGGTTTCACTATTTGGTGCTTGAGTTTCACTATTTTTGGGGTGAGTTTCACTTTTCTCTTGCTGGGTTTCACTTTTCTCCCCTTGAGTTTCACGATACTCGATGTAACCTACACTTAAAGAAGGGGTTTGACTTTTTCGCTTTTCGCTGGAGGCGAAAAGCAAGGCAATTGAGGGGTTTAATTGGGGTTGTGGAGTGGGTTTCACGATTTGGTGCTTGAGTTTCACTATTTTGGGGTGAGTTTCACTTTTCTCTTGCTGGGTTTCACTTTTCTCCCCTTGAGTTTCACGATACTCGATGTAACCTTCACCAAAAATGGGGTTTGGCTTTTTCGCTTTTCGCTGGAGGCGAAAAGCAAGGCAATTGTGGGGGTTGTTGGGGATTTGGAGTGAGTTTCACGATTTGGTGCTTGAGTTTCACTATTTCATAGGTGAGTTCCCCTTTTCTCTTGCTGGGTTTCACTTTTCTTCCCTTGAGTTTCCCTATACCACTTTCACTTCAAAGAAAAAGGCATTTGCGGGTTCGCAAATGCCTTTTCTTATGGGTTTTATTTCAGGTCGATGCCGTATTTGGCAAAGCCGTTTGCGCCTGCACCGATGTACGTGATGCCGCTGTCAGCTGGGATCAGCTGTTGGGCTTTTGGTGAGGTTTCGAATGTTAGGTTCAAGTTGCCTGCGACTGGTGAGAATGACCAGTTGCTGTCAGCGGATGGATCGATGGTGCCGACTTCGACCATGTAGTCCATGATGACTTGACGGTTTTCGTAGGCATAATCCATTTTTTCTGTAGCGTTGCGGACGCCTGGGAAGTTGCCGCTTGCGCGGTAGTTGTTTGTTACGACTAGGAATTCTTGAGCCGGATCAACTGCTTTGCCGTCGAAGCTCAAGTTTTTGATGCGGTTTGCAGATGCGTTTGCGACTGCGCCTTCGGCATTGTATTTCGCCGGCTGGGTGACGTCGATTTCGTATGTGACGCCATCGATGACGTCAAAATTGTACGTGCGGTATTCATCGTTGATCAGTTTTTGTTCGCCTGTTGCTGCCGGGTTCACTTGCTGGAACTGGCCAGCGGACATTTCGAGCCATTCTTTCAGGTCTGCGCCTGTCAGTTTCAAAGTGAAGACCGTGTTGTCGAAGACGTATAGGTCTGCTACGTTTTTAATGGCAATTTGGCCGGTTTTGATGTCTGTGTAGTATTCAGCACCGTTGCGTCCGCCTGCTTTGAACGGAGCTGCTGCTGAAAGGATTGGCAAGTTGGCATTTTCTGTACCTGCCACTTTTTGTTCAACATACCATTTTTGTGCGTTGTTGACGATTTGGATCGATGGATCATCCGTTACCAAGGAGAAATAGCTCGTGATCGGAGCTGTTGTTTCACCTACTGGGCTGCGGACATATTCGATGGTTGCTTCGTGTGTTTCTTTTACTGCTTCAATGACTTGTTCTGCTACTACGTTTGTTTTTGTATCAATGGCACGAAGTTCGGCTTTTTCTGAAACAACTTCCCATTCTTTTCCTTTAGGAGCCAATTTCAAATCGATGACACCCAAGTGGCTGCCGAATTTACCAGGCATCACGATTGGTGTGCCGTTGATCGTCCCTTGTTCTTGGTCGACGTTTTTCAATTCGCCATATGATCCTGGGAAGACATCATGGTTGTGCCCTGTGATGATGGCATCGATGCCTTTAATAGAAGAAAGCTGGTACGTGATGTCTTCTTCACCGACTTCGTATGTTTCATCACCCATTCCCGAGTGCGAAAGAACGACGACGACATCGGCGCCTGCTTTTTCTACTTCAGGAAGGAATTTCTTAACAGATGCAACTGCGTCTTCTGCAATGACTTTGCCTTCCAGATTCGCGCGGTCCCATTTCATGATGTGTGGTGCTACAACTCCAATAACCCCTACTTGGATGGTGTGTTTTTTGCCTTTGCCATCCACTACTTCTTTGTCGATGATGGTGTAAGGCGTGAAGCGGTTTTTCTTTGTTTTTGCGTCGTACACATTGGCATTCAATACTGGGAATGGCGCATCATCCAGTGCTTCGTCCAAATAATCCAAGCCGAAGTTGAATTCGTGGTTCCCAAGTGTTGATGCATCAAAGTCCAGTGACTCCAGTGCTGCATAAGCCGGGTGAAGTTCGCCGTCTTCTAAGCGGTCCACCGTTACTTTATAGCCGCCAAATGGCGTTCCTTGGATCAAGTCGCCGTTGTCGAATAACATAGCGTTCGGGTTTTCTGCACGGGCAGCTTCAATCAAGACGCCTGTTTTCGCTAAACCAAGTGCATTGGACTCTTTGTCCTGGTAATAATCATAGTTGACGAAGTTCGTGTGCAAATCGGACGTCCCCAAAATGCGAAGCGACACGTCTTTGCCTTTTACCGTTTTGTATTCTTTCAGCAAACGCTGAACGATGGCACGCATTTCACCTGGCGCAATGCCTTTAGAAGGTTTGACGGTGCCGTCTTTATAACCGAAAAGCAACCCAACGCCGACTGCTTCTGACAAATTGCCAAGCAGGCTGCGGCTTAAATAGCGGTTGTCTTTGAATTTAGTTAATAAGGAAGTTGAATATTCTTTTTCCGATTCGATGGCGCGTGCTGCAACCGCGAATCCTTGTTCACGTGTAATTTTTTCGTTTGGTCCAAATGTGGTTGCCGTTTTTCCGCTGATCAGCTTTAAATTGTAAGCTGCTTCCACGTATGGCGCCAATTTTTTATCAACGTCTTTAAATGCGATCGTTGATCCGTCTCCAAGCTCCAGCTCCATCGAAGTGACGAGGTGTTTGACGAATTCCCCGCGAGATACTTCGTTTGCTGCTTGAGCAGGTGTAACGGTAATTAATCCACTTAGCGTTAAAACCAGTGCGATTATTGCAATAGCGGCTTTTCTTCCGATTGCCATTCTTCCATCTCCTTAAGTTCTTAATAGTCCAACAGTTTTTATTATACGCCAGTTTTTTAACAAATGAAGGCGTTTACAAAAAATTTACGTTGAAATTATCAAGTAAGTTTTTTCTTTTTACCTTTTTTTGAAAAAACTTCTGAATAAATATTGTTAATTATGGAACTTATGTTACATTAATATTACAGGATTATTACAGGATATTTCACAATGCACCACTGCATAGTCAATTCTTTGGGATGAATGCCGGAAACGTTCTTGTAGGTCTGAAAAACAAAGTTGAGGAGTGAATCGTTTTGAAGAAATTTTCATTGATTACCGGTGCAGTATTGGCAGTAAGCCTACTCGCATCACCCGCACAAGCCGCATCGGATTTGCCGAACACACACAGATTTTATGAGGAAATGACGTTTTTGCAGACAAAAGGAGTCATTTCCGGGTTTGAAGACGGTACAATGCGTCCCGATCAAACTGTGAGCCGCGCAGAAGCTGCCATCATGATTGGGAAACTGAAAGGTTTGGACGGCACACAGCGCGGCACAAAATTTGCAGACGTACCGGCTAACTTAAAAGCGAGCGGTTATATCGCTTCTGCTGCTCAAGCCGGTTATATTTCAGGTTACCTGGACGGTTCATTTAAACCGAACGCACCGATTACGCGCGGCGATATGGCAATCATTCTTTCGTATGTCTTCCCTCTTGCCATGCAAGGCCTTGAAGATTTTAAAGATGTATCGCCGAATATGCGTGCTTATGATGCAATTGGGCAAGTAGTCAGCGGCAGTATTGCTGCCGGTTACCAGGACAACACATTTAAGCCGACTAATGCGACAACGCGTGCACAATTTGCAGCGTTCTTATCGCGCGGCTTGGAGCCGAAATTCCAGAACGATACGCATATGAAGGGCTCGTATTTAATGGATAAAACCAAAACTTATACCTTCCAATGGAATGATGGCGATATTGAGAAAATTTCTTACGTAAAACCAAAAGGCGAATTGGCTGAGGACTGGAACTTCCTTTGGAAAGGTGATTTTGCTTCCGGAGACAGCTATTACTTGGTGGATATTGAGTCGAGTGAATTCCATGCTACGGGCGAACCATTTTCGGAGTTTTTCATTGATCTGGTTTATCCGGTTAAAAGCGGTACGAAGTTCAACGAAGATTCACCTTATGGACCCGCTGCTCAAATTACCAAAACCGGCGTAACGGTAAAAACGAAATACAAAACATTCACGAATGCAGTGGAAGTAACGGTTCCAGCTGATAAAGACTTTGAATTTGACGGCGTGAAATATTATATGGTCCCGGGATTCGGAAATGTAAAAACTTTGGACTTAACTGGAAATGTTTTAGGCGAGTTGATTTCGGTTAAATAAAGAGGAAGTAAGGAGAATTCAAAAGGAATTCTCCTTTTTCATTTGGAAATTACTACATAATTATTGATATTTATGGAATCAATGTTACAATTATATTACATACAGATTACAAGACTTATTTATACATACGATTTACTTAGTTATTCGATTTGTTCACCTAAGAAACGTTTTGAGTCTGTAAAAAAAATTGAGGAGTGAAGGATTTGAAAAAGTTTTCATTGATTACAGGAGCGGTACTGGCATTGACCTTACTCGCCTCCCCTGCACAAGCAGCATCCGATTTGCCGAACAGCCACCGGTTTTACGAGGAAATGACGTATTTGCAGAACAAAGGGGTCATCTCCGGTTTTGAAGACGGCACCTTGCGCCCGGATAAAACGGTCAGCCGCGCGGAAGCCGCGATTATGATCGGCAAATTGAAAGGCTTGGACGGCACGCAACGCGACGCCGGGTTCAAGGATGTTCCGAAAAGCTTGAAAGCGAGCGGTTATATTGCGGCAGCGGCAAAAGCCGGCTATGTATCGGGATATGAGAACGGCACCTTTAAGCCGGACGCTCCGATTACGCGCGGGGATATGGCGATTATCCTATCCCGTGTGTTCCCGCTTTACATGCCCGGGCTTGAAGACTTCAAGGATGTTTCACCAAATATGAAAGCTTATGAGTCCATCGGCTATGTCGTAAGCGGCAATGTCGCGGCTGGTTATCCAGACAACACGTTTAAGCCATCCAATGCTACGACTCGTGCGCAATTTTCCGCATTCCTGTCTCGTGGAGTGGAGCCGAAGTTCCAAAACGATACACATATGAAAGGCTCGTTTTTAAGAGATAAAACGAAAACGTATTCTTACAAAAATGCAGATGGCAAATATGAAATTTATTCCTATGTAAAGCCTGACAGTGAATTTGCTGACATTGAAAACTTTGTATGGAAACGAATTTATGAAAACGAATTCTCATACTACACAGAGCATGAATCCAGCAAGTTTCACTTATCCGGTTTTGCAGGATCCGACTCTTATATCGATTTGGTTTATCCAATTAAAAAAGGAGCCACTTTTACTGGTTTCCAAGACTCGTCAGTTTATGAAATCACAAATGTTGGCGTGACGGTGAAAACGCCATACAAAACATTTACCAATGCCGTTGAAGTAACTTTAAAAGCAGATCCTAAAAAGAATATAGAAGGTCATAAATATTACATGGTCGAAGGACATGGTCACGTTAAAACCGTTTCCCTGGATGGCAAAGTTCTTTCTGAATTGTTTTCAGTCAAGTGATAAAAACTGTTTAGAAGATTTCAAGGAGAGTGTTAGCACTCTCCTTTTCTTTGAACTTTTCTGCAGTTAACTATGAAGGAGTGGAAGATTTGAAAAAGGTTTCATTGATTACAGGAGCGGTACTGGCACTCACATTACTTGCCTCCCCGGCACAGGCCGCAACGGATTTACCGAACAGCCACCGTTTTTTTGAGGAAATGACGTATTTGCAGAACAAAGGAGTCATTTCCGGTTTTGAAGACGGCACTCTGCGCCCGGATAAAACGGTGAGCCGTGCGGAAGCGGCCATCATGATCGGCAAGTTGAAGGGCTTGGATGGCACACAAAAAGATTCTCAGTTCAAGGATGTGCCGAAGAGCTTGAAAGCGAGCGGTTATATTGCCGCAGCGGCGAAAGCCGGCTATGTGTGGGGGTATGAGAACGGTACGTTTAAGCCGGATGCCCCGATTACGCGCGGCGATATGGCGATCATTCTTTCACGGGTATACCCACTCGAAATGAAGGCCGTTGAAGATTTAAAAGACGTTTCACAGAATATGCGTGCTTACGAAGCCATCGGTGGCGTTATCAGAGGCAATATTGCAGCCGGATATCCAGATAAGACCTTTAAACCAACCCAAGCTACTACACGTGCGCAGTTCTCTGCTTTTGTAGCTCGTGGGTTAGAACCGAAATTTCAAAACGATACCCATATGGCCCATTCGTATTTGATGGACAAAACAAAAACGTATACGTTTCAGTATTGGGATGGGATAAAGTTTGATGCTTCGTACGTGAAACCGAAAGGAAAGTATGAAAATATACATAACTTCCTCTGGGTAAATCAATCTGAAAATGTACCGCCTTCCTATTTCTCAGAATACGAGACAAGCGAAGAGTTGCAGATTGGCTATCCAGGAGTTGAATACCACACCCAGTTAGTTTACCCGATTCAAAAAGGAACACGGTTTAATGAAGATGGCACGTTTTCATTGCCTGCTAAAATCACCAATGTCGGCATGACGATTGAAACCAAATATAAAACGTTTAAGAATGCGGTGGAAGTGACGATCTTGCCGATCCCTCAATCCAGTGTAGAAGGGTCTAAATATTATTTGGTTGAAGGATATGGAATTGTGAAGGAAGTCGCAATGAATGGGGAATTAATTTACGAATTGATTGCAGTGAAATAAAAAGAAGGCCCGCTCACACTGATGAGCGGGCCTTCTTTTTTAGCTTACAAGTACTACGGCACCGGTAAGGATCAACAGGACACCTGCGATTTTGCGCAGGCTGATTTTTTCTTTCAAGATGAAATAGGACAAAATCATTGTCCAAATATACGTAACAGCGGTTAATGGGAACACGGTCGTATACGGCAAGTATTGCAGCGCCACAATGTTGAGGATCGCGCCCAAGCCGTAAAAGCCGACTCCCAGTACCAGCTTTGTCACCATTTTTGTTTTTTCGGTTTGCAGATCATGGCTGGAAGCGGCTTTTAGGAAATAACCGCCGAGTGCGCCGAGCCACGTCATAACGATCATCAATAATCCAAGCAAGAGATTAATGGCGGTCACCCCCTATCGCGACAACGCCCACCAGGATTAACAGCGTCCCAAGAGAAACATTAAGCGTCACGGCTTCCCCAAGGAACATCGCCCCGTAGAAAATGGCGATGACGTACCCGAGGCTGAGCAATGGATGCAAGACGGACAGCTTGCCGAAGCGAAACGCCACCGTCATTAAGACAGCACCCATTCCGTACAGCACAAAGCCGATCCACATCTGGTAATCGAGCACCGAGTCTGCCAGTTTCCAGAACATTTGCCCTGTTGCCGTGGAAAAAGCGGCGGCCACCATCAGCACGATGCCTAAAGGTTTTGTTGTTTCCTCACTTTTCAAGCTTGCCACCGCCCCTTGGGACAAAGGAGATCAAACTGATGAATAAGGCTGCATACAAGAACAAGGTATTGCTGAACAAGTAGCGGAAATCCTGCGCCGGAATGGTCGCTGTTACTGCCCCGGTATTTAATGCAATTGGCAATAGCAACAGCCAAACGCGCCAGTTATTGCGCAAATACGCGATGTAGATGAGCAGCGTGCTCAAGAAAATGTAAACAGCAGGACGCCAAATCGTTTCTTTGGCACTGTCATCAACACTTAAATACTTGCCGGCTGCTTGCGTCACAGTAGGATAGATCACTCGGTTCACGAGCCCGAATTCATTGCCATAATAGATGTTGGTCACATAGCGGTTCATCCGCCCATCTTCCGGCAAATTCATCTGCCAGACGAGCGAACTTTGCTTCAAGAAACCTTCTATGGCCAGCGCCGGGTTCTGGACCACAAGTCCGCCCCACATTTTAAAGTAGCCTGGCCAATCGTTGTAAATGACCCAGCGGTCGTAGTCGCCCCAAGAAAATTTAATCGGGTCGACGCTGTAGGGATTGTATTTTTCCGGCCATTTTTCGAGCGCCATGAGGCTGTTGACATACGCCCGTTGGTCGTCGTCCATATCGCCGTTATTAACGACAATATTGGCAATTTGCTGAGTCGGGATGCTGAGCGCTTCCTGGGGATCCGAGTCCACCACATCAAGTTTGGTATACACCGGCCCCGTGATAATTTGATGAATGACGATAATAACCAGCGCTGCCGGCAAGAGACGCTTCCACGTATGGCGGTACATGATCAACACCACAATCATCGTGATGACAAATACCGGGAATCCGTTGTGGCGGAAGAATACCAGCACGAACGAACTGATCAGAAATAAGGCCATAAAGGACAGCTTTTTCGTTTCTTCGCCGTTCGTTTTGACCAATAAGATCATCAACAATGAGAAAAACAAGAGTGAAATGCTATACGTTACATCTTTCCAGATGGTGATGGAAAGAATGGAATTCATCGGAACAAGGGCTGCACCAATTAAGACGACCCAAATAATTGCGGAATGGAGATTGAATCGTTTCATCAAATAGCCGAGATACCCCATAGTGATAGCGAGCAAAGCAATTTGGAACAACGCCACACTTCCCGGACTGTCCCATAGTTTGGTTAAGAACATGATGGTCCATGTAAACATGACCGGATGCCAGTTGGTGAATTCCTGCGTTTTCGCCTGTTCCCACTGCGCCATGGAGTCGGGCGTCATCGCTGCCGGATAGAAGGCGATGAACATCACCATCGAAGCGGCAAGCATCGGCAGCATGTAAATCAACACATATACTGGTGACACTTTTTGCAATTCTGTTGCGGGCTTGATCGCCAGGAAAAATTTGATAATGGCCATCACCAATATGGCGACCGCTAAGAACATACCAAAGTACACAACAAGCTTAATGACCAAATGGTTATCTGCGAGATACCCCTGTTCCCCGCGCACACTAAAGGAAGCAAGAATCGAAAAGATTGGCAGGAAAATCACCAAGCTGATTTGTTTCGGCCGCGGCCATGCTTTGATTATTCGGGCAAACGGATAAATGTAAATCAGCAACGCAAACAAGACAAGCGTCACCAATGCAATCAGCCAGAAACTGGCATTTAAAATCGGTTGGAAATAAAAAACAGCGGTTAGCGAAAGAAAAAGTGCTGCTAGTAACAATGCAGCACTTACCAGGTAAGTCTTTTTCATTATTTTGCCTCTCCCCGAATCCGGTCGCTGATGCGAATCAGTTCAAGTTCAAACTGTTTGCGGTGCGTTCCGGCTACTGTGTCGAGGATCAAGCCACAAGCGAACGACAACATCGATACCATGACGAGGCCGACGGCAAGAATTGCTGATGGCACACGTGTGACGAACTGCGTTTGAGCGTATTCGACAATGACCGGCACGCCGGCAATCAAGCCCAAAATCAAGAAAACAACAGCCCACGACGTGAAGAATAAGTATGGCTTGTAGTCTTTGAACAAAGTAAAGATCATGCGAAGTACTTTGATGCCATCCTGAACCGTATTCAGTTTGGATTCACTGCCTTCTGGGCGGTCACGGTAATCGATTGCGACTTCTTTAATCAGGAATTTGTTATCCAAAGCATGGATGCTCATTTCAGTTTCAATTTCAAAACCAGGGCTCGTGACAGGCAAAGATTTGACAAACAAACGGTCAAATGCTCGGTAACCCGTCATGATGTCATTGATATTGCTCTTGTACAAGCGGTTGATCAAGTTTTTCACAAGCGTGTTCCCGAAACCATGGAATTTCCGCTTGTTTTCATTGAAATAAGTACCGTTGGATAACCGGTCTCCGATCACCAAGTTTGCTTCTTTGTTGACGATTGGTTTAATCAGCTCGTGAACAAATTCTGCAGGGTATGTATCGTCACCATCGGCCATGATGTAAACGTCGGCATCGATTTGGCGGAACATGGAACGAACCACGTTCCCTTTCCCTTGGCGCGGCTCTTGGCGCACGATTGCTCCATGAGCCAGTGCCACTTCTGTGGTTTTATCTTTGGAGTTATTATCGTAAACGTAAATTTTTGCATGAGGCAGTTCTCTCTTGAAGTCTTCAATGACTTTGCCAATCGTCAGTTCTTCGTTATAACAAGGCAATAAAATTGCAATTTCCATTTTTGTTCTCCTTTATTTCATCTAGACATATTCTTCATTGTAACATGATTGAATGCTTTAGTGAAATAGGACCTGAAAGGGTTTGTATTTGGTGGAAGAAGGGGTGGTGTGAGTGGAAGGTAACTCCTTTTGACCGGTTTTGCTTGGTGAGTTTCACTATTTTCTCGATGAGTTTCACGATTTGGCAGGTGAGTTTCACGATTCTCTCTTTGAGTTTCACGATTTGGCAGGTGAGTTTCACGATACTCAGTGAAAAGTGTTATTTGGTGTCTTTTTCGCTTTTCGCTGCAGGCGAAAAGCTCGGCATCTAAGGTTTAAGTAGGCTGGGCTTGTGAGTTTCACTTTTCTCTAGCTGAATTTCACTATTGGGCAAGTGAATTTCACAATTCTTTCTTTGAGTTTTACCTTTCTCTTCTTGAGTTCCCCTTTTCGCTTTGCGAACTTCCTATAACTAGTTTTATAAGAAAAGGCATCTGCTCCATCAGCAGATGCCTTCTACACAGTTTATTTGGTTTGATTGATAGTGGCTTCGCCTTTGTTTCCAGCAGCATCGGTGATGATGACTTTGACTTTGTCAGCTGCTGGGTTGAAATTTTGGATATTGAGGGTAAATGTCCCATTTTGCTTTAATGTGAATGGAACCGCTTTTTGGGCTTTGCCATTTTTGGTAACGACGAAGCTTGCTTTCAGTTTGCTGTTCAAGTCGAATGGCAAGCCGAACCGGGCAAGTTCAGTGTTATAGACGAGGTACATGTCTTCCACTTTGCCGCTCAGTTTGGCACCTGTGAGTGTGGCTTTGATGATTGGATCCGTGTTTTTTACAACGACCGGGTAAATATTGGCACCGACAAAGGGTGGGTTGTTAGATGCCGGGATGCCAAGGAAATCGAATGAGTACAGGCCATCCGGAATGGTGGTTTCCGGTGCACCTGTCCATGGGCGGTATTTGCCCGTTATCGGAATGGCGACCTTCCCGGCTTTCATCGTTTGCGCGGAATGGATATAGCCGATGTAGCCGTCTTCAAAGCCGCCGCTTCTCGGATTCATGATGTTCCAAATTTCCAATGAGTTTTTCGCCAAGTTGCCCGTCAAGTTAAAACGATATTCGGCTTTGTCATTCACACCATCTCCATCAAACGACAGATCTAACACCGTCATGGCAGGTGTTTGCAGTTCCGTGATAAATTCACCGCTCAAATCTGCAGCGAACGGCAATGACATCGCGGTGGCACCGTTTGAAATACGGATGTACCCGATGATTTCATCTCCGTAGACCGCTCCTGCATTTTTGGATGCGGTCAACGTAACGTTCAATAGTTGCTCACCTTTTAAAGTGAAGGCCGGTTTGTCCACGGTAAGTTTAGCGTTCCCGGCTGTTTTCTTCACCTGGATGCTCACTTTGTAATTGCCGCCTTTTCCGGTGATGTCTTTTACCCGGATTTGTTTGGCAACTGAAATGTTTTTAGTGCGAATCGGCTGCGGCCCGAATGTAACGGATCCTTTTAAGTTATTGATTTGGGTGCCGCTTTGATTCTGTACGGCCTTGTCGAGTGAATACGCCATTGCTTGCGGATGAACTGCTGCAAAAGCTTGGACACGGCCAGCACCTTGGGCGAAAACATCGTATTTTGTGGTATCTAGCACTTTTGCCGAGTTGGCCAGCGCCACTTTGATGTCAAACGGCGTCCAGTTTGGATGTGCTTGTTTTATCAAAGCCGCGATTCCTGCGATATGCGGCGAGGCCATTGATGTGCCGGATTCCCGGACGTAAGCTTTGCGGTAATCGGCTTTTGGAAATTCCGATTTGTACATGGGTTTCGCCGACATGATGTTCATGCCCGGTGCCACAATGTCCGGTTTGATATCGAAGTTTGGCGTCGTCGGCCCACTGGAACTTGTTTCAGAAATGGCATCTCCTGCAGTAGTGGTCGTCTTGATGGCGCTAAAACTGACGCTCCCTTTCGATTTGGCAAGTTCACGGCGCAAAGCTTCACCGTCTGCCCGAGACAAATCGAATGCCGGAATAAAATCAAAGGCATCGCCGAAGAACACATTCGCCGGCCCTTCTCCTTCCGGGGCATTTCGAAGGTTATGGATCAGGATCGCTTTTGCCCCTTTTGCTTTGGCGGTTTTGATTTTATTGGTATATGGGATTTCCCCGCGCGCAACCAGTACAACTTTGCCTTTCACATCTTTTCCTTTGTAATCCGCTTCAGCTCCTGCACCAGATATGGTGACAAGTTCTGTAGAACCCGCAAGTTTTGCAGCGGTGTCCTGATTGAGTTCGGTCGCCATCAAGTTATGGACTTTCGCGAGTTTGTATTTGCCGACCGTAGCGTTGATCATTCCGCTATGATGGGCTTCCGGAATGGTCGAATTGCCGACAGCGATTGCCAGTCTGGATGTAGCAGGAGTTCCGATTGAGCTGCGGAATAATCCATTGTTCCCCGCTGCAGATACCGCCACTGTTCCCGCGAGCATGGCATTGTTCAGCGCAAAGGACATGGACTCGGCTTCAGAAGTTCCATAACCGCCAAGCGATAAATTGATGACATCCATATCCTGGACGACAGCTTCTTCAATTCCTGCGATGATGCTGGAGAATTCACCGCCGGTGTATGCGCCGAGGACGCGGTAAGCATACAAATCCACTTTCGGTGCTATCCCTTTAAAACCGAAATCATTGGCACCAGTTGCTGCAAGAATACCCGCAACATGGGTTCCGTGTGTGGTCGCAAATGTTCCGCCAAAATCATTGACTGCAGGCAGATGCGGCGGCCGTTCAGATGGCTTGGTTTCGGATGGATCATTTTTTGCACGCGGTTTCGCGTAATTGACGGTATTTGGCACAAAGTTCTTGCCGCCTTTATAAATGCCCTTGAATTCGGGATGATCTGGATCGATGCCCGTATCAAGGACTGCCACTTTGACGCCTTTGCCGTTCAATCCTTCTGCCCATAATTTATCGATTCCTAGAAAAGTGGTACTCGCTTTGAACTTCGCAATGGCACTCGGCTTGACTTGATCTGCTGCTTCCGGAATGGCATCGACGTGGACGTCCGGCTCGATCAAGGTGACGCCTTCGATTTGGAGCAGCTTTTTCAAATCCCCTGCTTTTACTTTGGCGGAGAAACCGTTTAAGACGGTGCTGTAGGAAAATCCTTTTGTTACGTTGAGCTTTTTCTGCTGAATTTGGCTCGAAACTGTGGCTTGTTGGCTAATCGCTGCCACTTTTGCTTCTTTCACTTTGGCAGTGGTTACCGTCTTCCCTTGTGCCGCCAGTATTCCCTGTTCGAGAGCAGCCGGCCGATTGGATAAATGCACAATGACTCCCACTTCTTGGTTGGCAGGTAATTTCTGTAAATCCGGATGAATTTTCGGTTTGCCTTTAAGCAGTTCGGTTTGTTCAGCAATCGCGGAGCGAATCAGAAACTGGCTTTCGTCTTGAGCAGGTTTAACTGGGCTCGTGTCTTTGGCATAACTTGAAGCAGGAAACGGAAACAGCAAAGCTACAATCATCACCATGGCTAATAAGGTACTTGCAAACTTCCAAAACCGCTTTTTCTCCACCATCAGCTTCCTCCCTTACATGCATTATGTATTTTCTGAATTACCAGATAGTTAGATTTTATCATGTATTTTTCTTATTTCACCCCCTTTTGATAAAAAATTACCATTTTTATTTTATGGAAGGAAACTTTGTTCGAAGTTGATGGAGTGATTACCTGGAAAAGCCCATTTACTTTTTATGTGAATGTGAAGAGAAGCTCTGCTTTTTGCAGAACAAAATTGTTCAAATCCTTATCCGGTTTTTTCGCATTTTAATCGATGTGTTTTCGCTTTCTATAAAAGTTATTTCAATCTCTATTCATGCTTCTCGATTTTCTATCGATGTTTGCTCCCACACTCTGTTTCCATACAAAAAAGCCTGGAGTGCCAGACTCCAGGCTTTTCGGATTTCTTCTTATTTAACGGTTAACTTAATTGTTGTTTCATTGCCGTTATATGTCACGGTAATGACTGTTGTGCCTTTTTTCTTGGCAGTGATTTGGCCATTTTTCACTTCAGCGATGTCACTGTCTGCTACTTTAAATTCCGCTTTTTTCGTGACGTCTTGCTTCACGGGGCGGTTATTGCCTGTCGTTGTAGTTTGCGTTACTTTGATCGCGGCTTTTCTGCCTTGCTTCACCGATAGGTCATCGTTGTTGACAGACAGAGTTGTCACCGTTACCGGTTCTTTTACAGTTACACTGATGACGACTTTATCGTTGCCATATGAAACCGTAATGGTAGTTGTGCCCGCTTTTTTCGCTGTAATTTTCCCTTTGTTCACAGTCAAAATGGCTGGGTCTGCAACTTGGTAAGTGGCTTTTAATGTAACATTTGTAGTTCGCTTGCTACCTCTAGGTGTAGTCTTTTCCTGAGTGACGGAAATTGTTTCGCTGTCTCCCACATATAAATTGAAGCTGTCTTTCTTCACTTTCAGCGTTGTGCCATCATCCGGTTCAGGAGCAGGCGCCGCTTCTTTCGTAATTGTGAATTTCGCTTCTGTGCGGTGTCCAGTCAAATCTTCAACAACCAAGACGTACTCGTTTGCGCCTACTTCAGTTACTGGCACTGTTGTCTTGATATCTTGATTGAAATTTGAGATGCCGTAAGTTGACAGTTCGTGTGCGTAAATCTCACTGTCATACAAGTAAGCACGAATCTGGTCAAAGTTGTCTTTCACATTGTAGGTGATTTCAACTTCTTTTGTATCCAAATCAACAGTTTTCGGTACATTCACTAAGGTGATTTCAGCAGCTTGTGTATCCACCATAATCTGGCGGCGGATTTCCATTTCGTTGCCGAACTCATCTACTGCTTTCACGCTTACGTATTGCGAACCGTCTTCAAACGTTAACGTATGTGTAAAGTTGGTGCCGTCAAATTGGGTTGCTGTTTCGCCGTTAATGGTTAAAGAAGCGATTTTCGAATCGTCTTCCACTCGGCCTTTCACGATTACTTCTTTGCTGTTGTATGCAGACAGAACTTCTGGAGATTCAACAAAGATCACCGGTTCTTTTTCTTCTGCATCCGGAGTCGGCAAGCCCAATTCGACTTGGGTTTTATTGCCCGCGACATCGTAGAATACGGCTGTCAATTGATCGTCTTTGCCCAACTCTTGTGAAACCGTGAAGCTTGTGGTTGCTGGGGCAAGTGACTCGTCTTCTTTCGTCGCTTTGTCTTCCGTAAGTTCCGTGCCGTTTAAGAACACTTCCCAACGGTCTGCAGCTGTGTTATCCGTGAAGCTTGCGACTTCCACGGTTTTCGTTTCTGCATTGAATGTTGCTTGTGCAACAGGCGCTGCTGTATCCACGATAACCGGGAATTCGATTGACTGCCATTCAGCTCCAGGGTAATCGATTACCGCACGCACTTGAATCTGATAGTTGCCATCTTCAACTGCTTTGCCTGCGACTTTTCCATCCCAAGCAAAGTTGCGTGAAAGGATTACGTCTTCAGCGCTGTCGTAGTTTTTGCCCAATTCTTTTTCTGTCCGGATGGTGCGCAATTTCTTACCGGATTCATCCAATACATTTACTTCAAGTTCTTTGGCATTTCGGATCAACGAGAATACTGGCTGAACCGAATCTTGCTTGCCGTCGCCATTTGGTGAAAATGCAAATTTTGTCGGGTCAAATCCTTTAATATGCGTTCCACCGTTCAAGACGAACTCTTCATTATCGATAAGGTACGTTGATCCGTAGAACGTCATTGGATCCCATGCAAAATAATCAAAGATGTTTGCATCGTCCCATTCGCCGTTAAAGCCGAAGTACGGAACGACTAGTTCTGTGTTGCCTGTTACTTGTTCGTTTTCATCGGTCAACGTGATAAACCCGTCAACAAAATAGCCGTTTGTGAAGACCTTGTCCAATTCGGCATCGATTGCAGAAACGTCCACTGTTACCGGAATTTCCACAGTGCCGTTTGCCGGAACCGTTACCGTTTCAGGAGCATTAATGGAGACAGCTTCCGAAACGTTCTGTGAACCGAATAAGTTTGGTGCAGTTACCATTAAACCGCCGCCACCGTCTGCCACTTCATCCACTTGCACGTTCACATCCACTGCAAATTCTGCAGCTTCGTCTGAGTAGTTTTCAGCTGACAAAGTGAATGCGTATTTGTTGCCGGTGATTTCTTTCAATGCGACTTTGCCTTCGCCAGTCGCTTTGTTTGTCACCACTACGTCCGTTGAAAGAGCATCATGCAATTGCATCAATCCTGCACCTTGGCGGCGAGGTGAAACATATTGCCCTTCTCCAAATTCTACTGGGTTTGCTGTGTTCATCATGATGTTTTTCGCAAATTGAACGCGTTCTTTCCCTTCCAATCCAAGCTCTTCAATGCGTTGGAAAACAAGCGCAGTTCCGCCGGATACGTGTGGCGCTGCCATTGACGTACCGCTCATCAAGCCGTATCCATCATTGTTTAATGTAGAGAAAATGTTGCCGCCTGGCGCAGTAATTTCAGGTTTGAAATCCAAGTTTGGTGTTGGTCCCCAAGACGTGAAATCACTCATTTCGCCCGCTGTCGGGTTTTGAGTTTCTACATATTTACCATCGAATGCAATTTTCACTTCTTGGCCGGCATCAAGTGCCGCTTTCATTGCCAAACCGTCTGCTTGAAGCGTAGACATGAATGGAATCGTAATAGCTGGATCGGAAGCCATGCTGATGATGCCGGTCGTGTTGTTGTAAACAATCGCTCCAATGGCACCAGCTGCCTGCGCTGCTTTTCCTTTTTCAACGAAATTAATTTCACCACGGGAAATCAATGCAAATTTTCCAGTGAAATCCTTGCCAGCAAAATCTTCCGGTTTCCCAAAGCCTGCATCGACAACTTCATAGTTCGCTGCCGGAAGATCACGTGGATCTTTGTCATTGGCCAGCATATACAAAGCATGTCCGGCTTCAGTGCCATTAAAGCTGTAACCGAAACTCATAGCTGTAATCATGTCGTTTTCAAATGAAGCCACACCAAACGAATCTTCTGACACACTTGGTGAGCCTGTTAAGCCATAGTCCTGGTTTTCTGCATAAGGGTAGAAGAACCCTGACCCGAACATATCCGAGTTACCTGCAGAAATGGAGACTAAAATTCCGTTATTTGTTGCACGTTCCACTGCCTGTTGTTCCGGATCTGTGGAATCCACGAATCCAGCAGTTGCACCAAGAGACATATTGATAACATCTGCTCCAAGCTTGATGGAATCATCAATTGCCTTAATATAGATATCCCCGTAAGTGGACGGGTAAAGCGGATCGTTTCCGAAAACTTTCAAAGCTAAAAGCTGCGCTTCTGGAGCCACACCTTTGATGCCGCCGTTTTCTTCATTTCCATTGGCGCCGACTGTTCCAGCCACGTGCATTCCGTGCATAGAAGCTTCCGGCCCAAGGTCAAGAATCGTGTTGTTGCCGTCCATGTAATTGTAGCCGAACGGCACTTTTGCTGTGTAGTATTTCCCTGCTTCTAGTGAACCATCACCAAGCAATTCACTTACTTCTGCTTGTGTAATGTCGCCGGATGCATTGTCTGTTAAGATCATGTCTTTATGCGACGGGTCAATTCCGGTATCGATGACGCCGACAACCATGCCTTCGCCTTTATAGCCGTAATCGTTCCAGACTTGTTGCGCCTGAACCAATTCTTTTGAATACTTCATCTCTGGTTTTACTTCAGGACGTTCGTATTCAGTTGCTTCATATACCGCTTTAACGCCAGCTTGTGAAGCAATTTTCTCTGCTTGTCCTGCTTTTACAGTAGCTGAGAAGCCATTAAAGACCGTTGTGAAGTTTTCCAAATATGTAATGCCTGGCGCTACCACGTTCAGTCTTTTCTTAACGTTTTTCTGGTCAGTGGTCACTGCAGATTCCAAGCTGTCTTTCGTGGAATCAGGCAAATTTTTATATATTACCCCTTTGCGGGTCGCACTTTCAATCGCCGGCTCTTTTTGGAGTTCAACGATAATCCGAACTTCCTTGTTTGGATCTTCCGGATTTTCCAGTTGTTTAGGTACTTTCACGACTGGTTTTTTGATTTCCAGTGTCGGAACATTTTTGGCCGATTGGTTTGCTGCCGACACTCCGGCAACGCCAAATGCTGCCGAGCTGAATGTCAACGTAACAACAAGTGCTGACACAACTATAGAACGAATTCTACTCAAAATTTTTCCCCCTCTTGAATTTTTTGCTAAATAAATTTAGCAACATAACAAATTTACCATATTGTATAAATATTCTAACTAGTCTGATGTGATTATTTGTATGCATTTGTTTGTAAAGTTTTGTCAGTCTATAGGAATAATTTGATTTAATATTTAGAAAGTTTGTAAAGGACCGCTTTTTTTAAGGAAACTAAGGTAAACGATAAGCCCGGTTCCATAGAAGTGGTAAAGCACCAAGCTGCTGGATGAAGTGGTTTGAACCACGTATAGCGAAGCTTTGAGAAATTAATGAATGATGCAGGTGGGGAAAAGAAGGATGCATTTGCCCATTTGTAAAACGCAATACCGGGCCGCATATGCCTCAGCTTTCCGCTTTCAGCAATAAGCCATATAAGAGATTGAAGTTTACTCTTAATATCGGGGAACTCAGGGACTGAAATGGGAAATTCACTTCCCCCCCTTTAAGGACCTAGATGCCCAGCTTTTCGCTTTCAGCGAAAAGCGATAAAAGAAATTTAAAGGTGGCTCCGAGTATCGGGAAACTCATGCAGATAATGGAGAAACTCGGAGCGAGTATCGGGAAACTCACACGCCCAATCGTGAAACTCAAGGCCAGAATAGGGAAACTCCCTCCTCCTCTCCATAACCAACAAAAAAAAGCGTTCGATCAGTTTCCTGATCGAACGCCATTCTAATTCTATTAAGGGGCTTGCTTCGTAATCTTGAAGTTGATCGGCGTCCGGTGGCCGGCGAGGTCTTCGGCGACGAGCATGAAGTTATTGGCTCCATTGTTCGGGACTTTGATCGTTTCAGTGATGGTTTCATCGAACGCCACCATATCATTGCGGCTGATCGGATGGTAGTAAATTTCGCTGTCGATCAAGTACACCCGGATCTGGTCGAAATTGTCTTTCACCCGGAACGTAATTTCCGCTTCATCGGTTCCGGCCGGAATGCTTGTCGGCACGTCGATCAGTTCAATAGTGGGTCCGACGGTGTCGACAAAAATTTGCCGGCGGATTTCCAAGTCGTTGCCCGCTGCATCCACGGCTTTCACGGTGATGTAGCGCGAACCATCTTCAAGTGTTACGGTGTGCTTGAACACTGAACCGTTGAATTCTCTCGGCGCTTGTCCGTTAATGGTGAGCGACGCGACTTTGGAGGCATCTTCCACACGTCCCGTCACTTCAACGGTTTTCGTTTTATGGATGGACAAGACGGCTGGTGTGTCGATGAAAATCGCCGGTTCGGTTTCGTCGGCTACCGGCGCCGGTGTTGCGGCAACTGCCAGCGCCACTTCGGTTTTATTGCCCGCAACGTCGTAGAACACGGCGGACAGTTTATCGGTTGCCTTCAGTGCTGGAGTGACGGTGTAGCTGGTGGTGCTTGGCGCAAGCGATTCGTTGGCCGGCGTTGTGGTGTTCTCGGTCAGCTCGGTGCCGTTCAAGAAAACTTCCCAGCGGTCCGCAGCTAGGTTGTCGGTAAAGCTTGCCACTTGGATTGTTTTCGTTTCGGCGTTGAATGTTGCTTTTGCGGCCGGCTTGACGGTATCGACGATAATCGGGAAATCAGTTGTTTGCCATTCTGCTCCCTCGTAATCGATAATGGCGCGCAGCTGAATGCGGTACGGGCCGTCCGCCGCCCGTTTGCCTAAAATATTGCCGTCCCATGCGTATAACGGGTTGAGCACATACGGCATATTCGGTGCGGTCGCCGAGAAGTTTTTCGCCAGTTCCTGGTCGGTCCGGATTGTCCGCAATTTTTCACCGGCTGCACTCAGGATGTTCACTTCCAGCGCTTTGGCGTTCCGCAATAGCGAGAACACCGGAATGACGGCATCCTGGACACCGTCGCCGTTCGGTGAGAAGGCGAAGCGCTCCGGCTGATAACCGGTGGAATGGCTGTTGCCGTTCAGTATGTTGCCGGCCGGGTCAGCGAGCAGCGTAAAGCCGTAAAACGTATTCGGGTCCCAAGCGAAGCGGTCAAAAATCGGTGCATCGTCCCAGCTGCCGTTAAAGCCGAAATAGGGAACGACGAGTTCGGTGTTGCCGGTCACTTCTTCCCCATCATCGGTCAAGGTCACAAAGCCGTCGACGAAAAAGCCGTTCGGGAAATTGCTTTTCAGCGGCCCGGCTGCATCAATCAGATCCACTGTCACCGGAATATCGGCACTGCCGCCTGCCGGTACGGTAATAGAGGCGGGTGCCGTGATGACGGTATCTTTAGTGATGTTGACGGAGCCAATGTTGTTCGGCGCAGTGACGACTTTGCCGTTCGTGGTCGTAACAGCATCTACTTGGACGTTGACGGCGACCTTGAATTCGGCTGGCTGATCCGATAAGTTATCGGCGGTCAAGGTCATCGTAAAGCGATCGCCTTCGATTTCTTTCAACGCGACTTTTCCTTGTCCGGTGATTTTATCGGTCACCATGACGCGCGTCGCCAGTGCATCATGCAGCTGCATGAGCCCAGCGCCTTGGCGCCGCGGCGACACAAATTGACCTTTGGCGAACTCGACCGGATTGGCCGTATTCATCATCAGGTTTTTTGCATAATCGACCCGGTCGCGTCCAGAGAGGTTCAGGTCTTTCAGCCGCTCAAATAACAGTGCAGCTCCACCTGATACGTGCGGGGCGGCCATCGACGTGCCACTCATGAGGCCATATTCATTGTTGTTGAGCGTCGAGAAGATGTTGCCGCCGGGCGCTGTGATTTCGGGTTTGAAATCCAGATTCGGCGTCGGTCCCCAAGATGTGAAATCGCTCATCTTGCCGGCGGTCTCGCTCGGCACATCGAAATACTGGCCGTCGAAGGTCACGGTAACAGGCTGGCCGGCATCAAGCCCCGCTTTCATCGCAAGTCCCACCGATTGCAAAGTCGACATATAGGGAATCGTAATCGCCGGGTCACTTTGCATCGACACGGTGCCGGTCGTGTTGTTGTAGATGATGACTGCTGCCGCTCCCGCTTTTTGTGCGTTCAAACCTTTTTCAGTGAATGGAATCGTACCGCGGGCAACGAGCGCCACTTTGCCTTTAAAGTCCTTGCCGGCAAAGTCAGCCGGAGCCCCGAGCCCGGCATTCATTACGGGGTAGGCATCCTGCGGCAGTTTAGTTGGATCCACATTATTTCCCAGGAAATAGATACCGCGCGCCGCTTCGCCTGTACCAATCCGGTACGCAAAGCTTTTTGCGGTGATGCGGCTGTTTTCAAATGACGCCACACCGAACGAATCGGCCGACACGCTCGGTGAGCCGCTCAAGCCGTAATCGGGATTTGCCGCAAGCGGATTGAAGTGCCCGGAACCGAACAGGTTCGAGTTCCCGGCAGAAATGGAAACGAGTATGCCATTGTTCGTGGCACGTTCCACTGCCTGCTGTTCGGGATCGGTCGAATCGACGAAACCGGCTGTCGCGCCGAGTGACATATTGATGACGTCAGCACCAAGTTTGATGGCATCGTCCATCGCTTTGATGTAGATGTCGCCGTAAGTGGATTCATATGTCGCGTCGTTGCCGAACACTTTCAATGCCAGCAGCTGTGTTTCCGGTGCGACGCCCTGTATGCCGCCCGTGGCTTCATTGCCATTGGCGCCGACGGTTCCGGCGACGTGCATGCCGTGCATCGACGCATTCGGCCGGATGTCCCGGATTTCGTTATTGGCATCTACGTAGTTGTAGCCGAACGGCACTTTTGCGCTGAAGAACTGGCCGCCTTGGAGCGAGCCGTCCGCACGCAATGCCTCCACTTCCGCTTTCGTGATTTCACCGGTGGCGTTGTCGGTCAGCCTCATGTCTTTGTGGGTCGGATCGATGCCGGTGTCGATGACGCCAACGACCATCCCTTCCCCTTTAAAGCCGTAATCATTCCAGACCCTTTGTGCCTGGACAAGTTCTTTTGAATATTTCATTTCCGGCTTCGGTTCGGGGCGCTGGTATTCGGTCGCCTCGTATACCGCTTTGACGCCTTTTTGGCCGGCGATTTTTTCTACCGCGCCTGCCGGGACCACCGCGGAAAAGCCGTTAAAGACGGTGGTGAAACTTTGTTCGTACTGGATGGATGGAGCAGCTTTCGTGACCGCCGCTTTTACCGTCTTTTGGCTGTTGGCGACGGCTGCTTCCAGGTTGTCTTTTGTGGCATTCGGCAATTCATTGTACAGAATGCCTTTTTTCGTGGCGCTTTCAATGGCCGGTGCTTTGTCGAGTTCGACGATGATGCGCACTTCATTCTTTGGCTGCACGGGCTTCAGCAGTTCTTCCGGGACGGTAGCAAGTTTGTCTGAATCCGGGACACTGGCATTCTTGGCAATGGCGGTACGGGATGTGCCGAACGCCAGTGAACTGAACACCAAGATGGCAATCAACAGAAGCATGAATAAGGCCTGCCGGTTTTTCAAGTTTCTTCCTCCTTTAAAATAATAGTAATATTTAAAGAAAATTCATAATTTATTGATAACTTTAATTTACCATAGTTATTCATTTAAGAGGGTAAAATATCTTGCGGATTTGGATTTTATTTTATCTGGACAGTAAAAAACCGCTCGCCTGTTTGGGCGAACGGTTTAAGGGACAATCTGCCTGACCACCGGAATCTTCTGCATCAGCCGGATGATAAGGAACGACAGGAAGAACAGGACGAGCCAGGTCAGTGGCAGGCCAATGAGCACGCTCCCGGTGGTTTCATTGATGTTGAAGAATTTATGCAAATACACTTGAAGCAGCGGATGGATGATGTAAATGCCGAGCGTCGCGTTGCTCATGCGGGTGATCCAGCGGTTGCGCCCGATTTTCCCGGCGAGGTGCCGGAAGCCGACGTAGATGAACAGCGTAATGGCCAGCGTATTCGGCCGGTAATGTTCGTAGTAGAAATCGTCAAATTCGCCATACTGCCGGGTCAGGCTCAAGGTGCCAAACACCGTAACCAAGTAGCCGGCGAGCGCCAGCAGGGCTAAATGCGGCAGCCGTTTTTTCGGAATCGGGTAATAGAACAGATACGCTCCCAGCATGAAATAGCCGATATACGGCTCGAATAGGCCGGCGGTGATTGCCGGTTCAAAATCGAAGTATTTCGGGGCGAATGGCAAGAGGCCGGAAAAGATGAACCAGAACACCAGGAAATACAGGAAAGTTTTCTGCGTCATGTGGTGCACAAGGATGCGCAGAAACGGCGCCATCAAATACAAGCCGATGATGACGTACATAAACCATAGGTGGTAATAGACGTCGTCGCTAAGAAACAGCTTAATCATTTCCTGCCACGTATAAGACTCTCCGAGTTCGTAGACATTGTAAGCCGTGTAGACCGCACTCCAAAAAACGAGCGGAATGAGGGCTTTCGCCAGCCGCCGTTTCAAGAAATCCCCTACCGGTTCATCGGGGTGCCGGGTCAAGAGAAGCGCGCCGCTCAACATGAAAAAGACCGGAACGCACCAGCGTAGAGCCGAATCGATGGCATTGGCAAACTGCCATTCCCAGTCCGCCGGCGAGCCGGTATTGATAACTTTTGAGCAGACGTGGATGCCGACTACGACGAAAATCGAAATCACGCGCAGCCAGTCCATGTAATCGTATCGCTTCGCCATCCCTGAATTCCCCTTTCCCTGTGTTCAATTGCGTTAATGATAGCATTCCCGAAGAAGAATGGAATTGAAACTTCCAAAGGGTTTGGGTTTGTCGCTTTTCGCCGGGGCGAAAAGCATGTAATTGGGTTGTGGGCAGATTACTTTCGTTAGGGAGTGGGTTATAACCTTTGGTATGTGAGTTACAACCTCTCCCTCTCGAGTTACAACCCTAAGCCCTGTAAAACCCCACAAAAAAGGCATTCGCCCATTCCCCGCGGATGCCTTTCTTCTATATATATTATCTCAGCAATTGCTCACATAGTTGACCCAGCTTGGCTTGATTGGTTTTGTCGCGGATGATGCCGATGCCGAGCGCTTCGAGTTTCTCCATATTAAAGGTGTCGGAGTTGTCGATGTGTTCGGTATCCCGACCAAGTTCCGCCTGGAAGCGGTAATAGCGCGCTTCGCCATTTCTTGGCGTGACGATTTGCCGCAGCTGGTAGTCGACCGAATCGGAGTTGCCGTCCATCATGATGTTCAGCATGCGCCGCGACCAGCCGATATGTCCCCAGTTGACCGCTTCCTCGTAAGGAATCGGCGCGTTCGCTTCCCCGGTGCCGAGCGATACGACGAGAAAATCGGTTTCCTCCTGGAAAATCGCCCGTGCTTCGGCATAGGCGCACATCGCCGGGTTGTTGGCATAGACGCCGCCATCGATAAACGCCATTTCCGGCAGATTTTCAATTTTTTCCGGTGTGAAGTATGTTGGGGCCGCAGAAGTTGCCCGAGCCACGTCTTTCATCAGCACATCCGTCTGCGTTGGGTGCTCGGATGTCACTTTCGCGCTTTTGAAAAATTCCGGATTGCGTTTTTCGATTTCATAAGCCGGAATCAGAACATCCGTCAGCGCGTCAGAAATCATGGCATTCTGGAAGTATTTCTCCAGCACAAATTCGATGCCGTCATCCGGATACCTTCTATATACATAACGCCCACCGGGAATCCGGTACAAAATCGATTTATCGAAAATGACATGGGCATCTTTTTTGATCAGCTCCGCCAGTCGCTTGGCGGTATACCTCGGCATCCGGTTGTCCGACTTTTGCTGTTCCGGCACCACCAGCCCAAGCGCCAAGATGCCGCCTGCCGACGTTCCGGAAATCAAATCGAACAGTTCACAGATTGGCTTGCCCGTGCGTTTTTCGATTTCTGTCAGGACAATAGCCGGTATAATGCCGCGCACGCCGCCTCCGTCGATTGCCAGAATTTTAATCATGGCACTCTCCCTCTCCAATCTATTTTAAATGGAATATTCTGAATAATTAAAGGGTAGTTTATCCAAACTGTTTTGTCAAAGAGATGCAGCACCGCTCACTATACGCGTGCTGTAGCAATAAAAAGCCTTCGTTATATCAATGTAGAATTTTCAGATTAAAGATATCTTTTTGTTTTATTTATTAATTATTTTAGAAAACATAAAATTCTTGTTAATTACTTTTTTTGGAAATAAAATATTCTTAATACTTAATTAATCGTATAACTTTTTTGCCGTTTTTATCACTTTCCTGTCTTTCCTTTTGAATAAATCTTAAACTTATAGTAAAAATTTTAGGGCCGTTTTCTTACATAAAGTGTCATTTTTCGACTAAAAAATGCAATAAAACGAAAAACAAAACCTGTTTTTCATGTTTTTAAACCTTTTCTTGTTTTTTATGAAGAAGCGAAAACCCTTGCAGTTACTGGGTTTATTCTCCAGAAATATTTTTGTTATACATTTGTAATATAACTGCAATCGAATTGACGTTGTTATTAATATGCTCTCCCTTTATAGTAAATAACAGATTGCAAAACAAACTTTAATCCTATTCGGGGATAACAAAAAATGTTAGGAGAAAAACAATGAAAAAATTAGTCTTCACTCTTTTCGCAGCTAGTTCATTGATATTTACTAACTCAGCTGTTGGTGCACAGGCAGCGTTTAACTCAAATACAACTACTACATCGGTGATCGAGTCTACTCATACAGAACAAACAGCTTCTTTGGAAGTTGAGCAAGTTGCAGCAGCAAAAGCGACTGCTAAATCCGGCACATTCAAAACAAAATACAATTCCAACATCCGCGTGGATGCTGGCACTAAATACAAAGTTGTAACACTTGCTAAAAAAGGCACAAAAGTTACTGCTACTCACCAGAAAAAAGTTGGATCTCAAACTTGGTACAAAGTTAAAGTCGGCAAAAAAGCCGGTTGGATTCTTAGCTCGCTCTTGACTTCAACGTCTGCCAAAGTCGTAAAAGCATC
The DNA here is from genome assembly GCF_030413595.1 of Planococcus liqunii. Lineage (NCBI taxonomy): Bacteria > Bacillati > Bacillota > Bacilli > Caryophanales > Caryophanaceae > Planococcus > Planococcus liqunii. Next base: position 3,069,465 of record NZ_CP129238.1, read on the forward strand.
GAACACAGCTTCTTCTTCAAGTGTTGTTTCTGCTGGATTGTCTCTTAAAGGCATTCCTTACCGATTCGGCGGTACAACAACTAGCGGCTTTGACTGCAGCGGATTCACTCAATACGCATTTAAAAAAGCTGGCAAATCGATTTCACGCACAACTGGCTCTCAGTTTGCTGAATCAACTACAGTAAGTTCACCGCAACCTGGAGACTTGATCTTCTTCGCAAACACGTACAAAGCTGGAATCTCACACGTCGGAATCTACATTGGCAACGGCCAATTCGTCCATGCTGGTGGATCTAAAGCTGAAGTGAAAAGCGTAAATGACCCTTACTGGGGCAAGAAATTCCACAGCTACAAACGCATCTAATTGATAAAACAAATCCCTTTAGCCTGTTGGCTGAAGGGATTTTTCTTGTTGTGCCGATCTTTTGATAAAGTTAACTTCGTTCAACTTGCACAAACTTCTTTAATTCATCAAAATAATAGCCAAAAGTGGAATGCCCAAAACTCCCATTCCAACTTTCTTCTATATTAATAGAACATCTAAAAAGCCATCTTCGCAGAAGACGAAGATGGCTTTTCGAATACATTCTTATTTGCTGACCATGTTTTGGATTTGGTAATCGCCATATGCGTCAATGACCACAGTGAAAATGACGGTTTCTGTCTCACTCATTGTTTTATTGCTTGCTTTGTCGTGATAGATATATTCAGCCGTTGCTTCAACAGTCGATTGTTCTTCGCCTATTTCCACCTGCGTGACCGAAGAATTGATGACGTCGTAGACCTTGTTGGCATCTGTTCGCTCTTCTACACGCTTAATGCCCTCGGTTTCCCCTTCACTGCCAGGCAGCAAGTAAGACTGGTAATAGACCAGTTCAGGATCATTCAGCGAGTATGGCAGCAATTCGTAATAGGACTGGATGAAGACTCCAAGCAGTTCTTCATCAAAATAGGAATCTTTAACATCCGGCAGCACAACTTCTTCTTCCACATACTCAATTGGATTGGCTACCCATTCGTTTAGCTCATCCATCACTGTGCTAATTGGAATCGCATAGCCGGTTTTTGGGCTATCTTCCAAGATGATTGAATTGATGCCGATGATTTGTTCATCCTCTGTGTCAATCAGCGGCCCGCCGCTGGAACCTTTTTTTAAGGTTGCGGTGCTTTCAATCATATTGGTGTATTCATATTCATCTGAAAAGCTTGCACCAGTTGCGGTAACTTCCCCCTCAGTAGCCGTGTTCGCCTGATCTTCGGGAGATCCGATGGCGACAACTTTCGTACCGACTTCCGGATTTTTTGCCGCTACTGGCATTGGCGTTTTGCCGGCGAGTTCTTTCACACGAACCAAGGCGATATCTTTTGTTTCCGAGATGCCGATCACTTGGCCATTGAACTCCTGTCCGTCACTGTTTTTCAATGTTACATACGAAGCGTCTTTAACGACGTGGGCATTGGTTAAGACGTCACCTTGTTCGTTAAACAGGAAGCCCGAACCTTGCTCGAGATCGGTATAAAGTGTATAAACATGAGTCTTGGCGTTAGCAATCATTAAGGAAAGGTCTTTTTGCGGTGCTGCAACCGGTTGTTCCGGTGTGACAACTTTCGCGTCTCCCGCCGTTTCCTTTGTTTTCTCTTCCGCCTTTTCTTCTTGCGGTTCTTCTTCTCTTACATCTTGAACTTTCCCTTCAACCGGCACTTCTGACTCCGGAATTTCTTCCACTTCTGTTTGGAAGCCCGTATAGGCTTTTCCAGCGAACGCTTGTTGTTTAACGGTCGCTGTCGTCGGCGGCGCATCTGTTGGAGGAAGCAGCAGGAAGTAACTGCTGAGACCAATCATCGCTAATATTACGAGCATTATTGTAACAACAAAAATTTGTTTATTGTTTTTCTTAGTCAGGCGATTGGATTTTCGGCTATTCATAGGGTCAACTCACTTCTCGTTTAAATGGAATATACATAATAGACGTGACAAGCGGCAATAAGTTACAAGGTCTTGTGACATCAAGGTTCGGCTATATTATAACAAGTTGTGGACCAAAGGTCTGCTTGTGTGCATTAACAAGCCGCTATAAGAAGGAAAAGACGGAAAATTTGCGAATCCTTCTCTTCCAAGATATGTCCTTTTAAGTTTTCCACGGATGCAATTTTTATGTATACTAGAAGGATACGATAAATTTTTTGAATTGAGTCTGAGGTGGTTTTTTGAAAATGCGTTTTAATTACAAGGGCGTCTTGTTGATGCTAGGTGCACTGCTATACTTTTATTTTCTTGTCGGTGGGATTGAGACGTTTTTAAACGGCAATCCAGATGCTACAGCTGCCTGGAAAACCGATCAGAAAGAAGCTTTTTATTTTAACATTCTAATTGTGTTTAGTTTGTTTTTGTTGCTGATGGGAATCTTTAACCGTTATATGGTCAGTTTTATCCTGACAAATATCGTTGTGGTGTTACTGGCTGTCATCAGTTACTACAAATTCAGCTTTCTAGGGGAATATTTATATCCTTGGGATATGCTGCTTTACAATAATATCTTTAATTTGCTGCCCAACCTCTATAAGGAAATTGACAGCGCTAAGTTGCTTGGCGGAGCAGCCATCGTGATTGCCATTATTTCCGGAATTGTCGCTTATGCCTTCATTAAAAAACCGAAGCGGCTGATCCGGCTAAATCCGTGGATCCGTATTGCGTTTATCGGTGCAGCTGCCGCTTTTTTAAGTATCTTTATCTTCTATCGTTCCATTCCGAACGTAGAAGCATCCCTTAAAGAGGTAGGCGTTACGAATTTGACATTTGACCAAATTCGGAATTACAAGACAAATGGTTTTTTGGTGACGTTCTTGTTGAATATGCAGAGCGCTATCGTGTTGTCGCCAAGCGGATACAATGAAAAGAATATTAACGAAATTGTCGATGACTTGGAAAGGGTTCCTCCGAAAGTGAAACCGGATTTAGAGAAAAAGCCGAACATCATTTTTGTCATGAGCGAAAGTTTTTGGGATCCGACGTCAATGGAGAATTTGACGTTTGGAACAGACCCCGTCCCGAATGTCAGGGAACACCAAACCGGCAAAATCTTGTCCCCTACTTTTGGCGGCGGTACTAGTAACGTTGAGTTTGAAGTACTGACCGGATTCAGTAATATGTTCCTGCCTCCAGGTTCTGTTCCTTATCAGCAATACATCAAAGACGAGTTGCCGTCGATGCCCCGCTACTTAGCAGACATGGGCTATCAGACGACTGCCATTCATCCTTATCCAAAATGGTTCTGGAACCGTGAAGAAGTGTATAAGCATATCGGATTTGACAAGTTTATCGATATTGACGGCTTCACCGATCCTTTGTATAAAGGGCCATTTGTTTCTGACGAGCAAGTGACAAACACCATTATTGACCAGACCGAACAAAGTGAAGATCCGGTATTTGCTTATGCCATTACGATGCAGAACCACACCGGTTATAATGAAGATAAATATCCAGAATACACGGTAGAAACCGGCGTTCCAGAAACGGTTGATCCGGTCTTCAATTTACTGTTGCGTTCTTATACCCAAGGGGTTTCCGATGCTGATAAAGCGTTCAAGCAATTGATTGATTACTATGAGAATGCTGAAGAACCGACTTTGGTCGTCTTTTTTGGAGACCACCTTCCGGCAATCGGACAAGACTACAAATTTTATAAACAAGCAGATTTTGTGGCTCGTGGACCAGGCGAAGAAAATTGGGACCTTGAAGATTACCAGGACACGCGAACTACACCGCTTGTTATATGGAATAATTACGGGGCACCAACTCCTGAAATCGAAACGGTCAGCACCTCTTTCCTAGGACCGACTGTTTTTGATATGGCAGGCATCCAAAAACCATTGTATTACTCCATTCTTGAACAGTTCTCCGAGCAGATGCCGGGCTACACGCGCGACTTGAAAATCGACGCAGAAGGCAATTTGCTGAATGTCACGCCTGATGCTGTTGAACGGATAAAACAAGATTACCAATTGATCCAATACGACTTATTATTCGGTAAGCAATACTCACGTGATGCATTGTTTAAACCGTAAAACACAAGGCCACCCCGTAAAGTTTGAACATGACTTTTCGGGGTGGCTTTGTGTTGTTTAAAAAATCCATATTATTCTCTAGATTCACCTGGCATAAAATGATAAATTTGAATGACTTCTAAGGCAGTTCGTTCTATAATAAATTGGACCAGGATTTCAGTTTAGTCAGGCTTGTCGAACCGCAGGCTATTGCGGTTTGCTCTGCGTTGCCTTCTCATTAAAACTTGATCGATTTCCGCCATATTCCATCTATATAAAGGGGTTTCACAGTGTGATTTTTAACTCGTTCGAATTCATCTTTCTGTTTCTGCCAATTGTCTGGATTCTGTATATGCTGCTTGGCCGTATCCACATACCATTCGCCAAGACGTGGCTCTTAGTAGCTTCGTTGTTTTTTTATGGCTATTGGAACCCGGCATATTTGCCGCTCATTCTAATCTCTATGCTTGTGAACTATGCAATCGGCATGTTTTTAGGGAGAAATAAAGCCAAAACTTACCGCAAAGCCATCTTAACGATTGGTATCATTTTCAATGTACTGTTGCTTGGTTATTTCAAGTATTACGACTTCTTTGTAGAAAACATCAATTTCTTAATTGGTTCTGAGCTGGTATTGAAAAATATTTTATTGCCGCTCGCCATTTCTTTCTATACGTTCCAGCAAATCGCTTACTTGGTCGATTCGTATCGCTTGGAAACGAAAGAATATAATTTCTTGAATTACGGCCTGTTCGTTACGTTTTTCCCGCAACTGATTGCGGGGCCTATTGTTCACCACGGACAAGTCATGTCCCAGTTCAGCGATAAGAAAACGTATCGCATCAATTACGAACACATTTCCCAAGGCTTGTTGATTTTTGCTATCGGCTTATTCAAAAAAGTGGCCATAGCCGATACTTTTGCGGAATGGGCTAACGCCGGCTACAGCAACGTTAACGTGCTGACTTTTCTTGATAGCTGGGTGACCACTCTGTCTTATACATTGCAGCTGTATTTCGATTTCAGCGGTTATTCTGATATGGCCATCGGACTGGCTTTGCTGTTTAATATCCGCCTGCCACTGAATTTCAATTCCCCGTATAAAGCACGGGACATTCAGGATTTTTGGCGCCGTTGGCATATTACTCTGTCGCATTTTTTGACCACATATATCTACATCCCGCTCGGCGGCAATCGCAAGGGACCAAAGCGTACATATGTGAACATTTTCATCATCTTCCTGGTATCGGGCATTTGGCACGGCGCTGGCTGGACATTCTTGATCTGGGGTACAATGCACGGACTTGCGAGCATCATTTGCCGTTACTGGAAATTGGCCGGCTTTAAAATGAATTCAGTGTTGGCATGGGTCACGACATTTTTGTTTGTCCATTTTGCCTGGGTTTTCTTCCGTGCCTTGACGCTTCAAGACGCTCTTACTGTGTTAAAAGCGATGTTCGGCATGAACGGCCTTCGCTTGCCAACGGAATGGTTCCATGAAACAAATTTAGACTGGCTGTTTCCTTTTTCAGCCACAACGCTGGAATTGTCGATTACCATCTTAATCGGCTTAGCGATTTCCTGGTATGCCAAGAACTCGGTTGAAATTATGTATGAAACGAAACGGAACGTGCCGATGGCTGTTTTCGCTGCTCTTTTGCTGTTTTACAGCGTGATGCAGTTGCAACAGGTCAGCGAGTTCTTGTACTTTAACTTCTAGGAGGAGATCCCATGAACGATAGAAAATTTTCGCTTACCGTCATGGCGATTTTCGCCATTTTGACACTTGCTGTGGTTACTTTCAATTACTGGATGGATCCGCTCTGGAATTTCAGCCATGCCCATGAATACAACGACGTCCAGCTTGTCACGGACGAACGCGAACAAAAGACAGCCAATCAGATTTACGTTCCAAAAACCGAGGATACCTTATTGCTTGGTTCAAGCCGGAGCACTTACATCCATCATGACGGCTTTAAAGATTGGAAAGTCTACAATTACTCAGTGGCCAACTTATCCATGCGGGAGTATTACACGATGATGGACTTTGCGTTTGAGCAGAATCCGGATTACGAACGCGTCATTCTCGGCGTTGATTTCTTCAAATCGAGCACGCAGGAAGCTGAAGCTCCACGTTCGATCCAGAACCATGTAAAGCGGGTTACTCAACCGTTTTACCGAGCTAAAAACTTATTGTCGTTTGATTTGATGAAGACCTCTGCTCAAAATTTGCAAATGTCAGCTGACGATGAAATTACAGAAGATCGCTTGTATAACCGTGAAGGTGATGCATTTGCCCGAAAATTATCTGAAGAAGAGACTTTAAGTGACACTGAAGACAAGATTAAGAAATTTGAGTCCACGTTTTATGGAAAGTCGTATACGTATTACCCACGATACAAAGAAATTATGAAAAAGGTACATGACTTGCATCCAGAAGCAGAAAAAATGGTCTACACTACGCCAATTTCAAGCGAGCTTTTCAAGTCGCTTGTATCGACCGGTCTGTACGAGGAATACGAAATCTGGCTTCGTGATTTGGTCGAAGTATATGGAGGCGTCTGGAATTTCATGTATCCAAATAGCGTAACGAATGATATTACCAACTATTACGACGGCCATCACTTTTATCCCGAAGTTGGTTATTACATTGCCTCACGTATGGAACAAGGCGATAACGCTGAAGCTCCAGAAGACTTTGGTGTCTATGTTACGCCTGATACTATCGATTCCCATCTTAAGCAAGTGAAGAAACTTGTAGACGAATTGAATTGAATTTACAAAAGCCGCTTCGGTAAGAAGCGGCTTTTTCGTGCTTCGCTGCAGGCGTGACGCTTGGCTTCTTTGGAGCTGGGGGATTGGTGGGTGAGTTTCCCCTTTCTAGTAGCGAGTTTCACGATACTTCCTCTGAATTTCACGATTCTCCTTTCCAATTTCACGATACGCTATTTGAGTTTCACGATCCTGTCAAATAGTTCCCAAGCTGAGATGGACGGCTACTTTTATACGGAATCCTAATTTGTTTAATAAATAAATTAGTAAAAAAAGTTATTTACTAGAAATAAGTGGAATGCTACAATCAGTTCAGTACTTTTAGATAGGGGATATCATCATTGAATAATCAAAAACTTTTTATGGCAGCATCGGCTGTCGCACTTGCTGCTGTTACTGTCGCTGCACCTGTCAGCGCATCTTCTGAACACACCTTTACGGACGTCGGATCTCGTTATGATGAAGCTGTCAGCTTCTTACATGAATATGAAATCATTAATGGATTATCTGCAACAAAGTTTGGCACTCAACAAACATTGACACGTGGTGATGCGGCTGTCATTTTAGCTAATACACTCGGGTTGAATGATTACTCTGCTCCAGATGCCGGTTTTAAAGATTTGAACCATCGTGTACGCGGTGCAGTAAATGGCCTCGCGGAATACGGCATTATTTCTGGCGTGACGAAAACGCAATTCAAACCAAATGAGCCGTTAAGCCGTGGCGCTATGGCGAAATTCCTGGTATTGTCTTTTGAGTTGGAAGAATTCCAGGAAGAAACCCCTTTTACTGATGTTGGCGGCGTCTTCGAACCCTATATTGAAGCACTTTTCGGAACGCAAATCACTTCCGGCAAGACTCCAACTTCTTATGGCACTTATACCAACATTACTCGCGGTGAATTTGCGAACTTATTATATAACACGATTCTTTTTTCCGAAATGCTGGACTTCTATTCCCCATCTGTCACACATGCAGAAGTAACAACACCGACTTCTACACAAATCACTTTATTTGAACCGATACCAGAAGGTTTCAGCGCTATTGATGCAAGCTATCTTTTTGATTACTCAGTGAAACTAGAAGATGGAACGGAAATGATTCTGACACCCACTTCAGCTAAACTTTCGACTGATCGAAAAGTGCTGACAATCAATCACGTTAGCACCGATTTAAGTGGAAAAACCGGTATGGTTATTGCGGATGATTATGAAGATATTATCGAAATTCCTTTTGACTTTAAGTAAATACAAAACTTGGCTGTCTAAGCTTTTAAGAAAAAGCGAAAACCTTCACGAAGCATATGCTTCGTGAAGGTTTTTATTCTTTATTTTATATATTGCCTCACCGAATATTCCACCATCAGATGCCCTCTCGGTGTCCAATGGAAGCCAAGTAACGGATCGACCAATCCGCTCTTGGCAATACCAGCGTCTGTTGCAGTTCCCGCTTTTTGAATGGCATTGGCGTAGTTATCGATCAACTTCAGATTTTGCTGTCTGGCGATTTTTCGAATGATATCGTTGTAACTGTTTTCCCAGGCACGGATGCCTCCTTGATCTGCATACAGTTTGCGAATATCCGGATTGGCGAAGGATTGCGCTTTGTAATACGTTTCTTCATGAACCGGCAAATTGGTCATCAAAATAACTTCAATCTGCTGTTTCTTCATTTGCCCAATCATGTTTACTAGGTTTTGCTCGAATTGCACTTTGTCGACTTGAGGCTTTTTCGTATCAGACCGGATTAAAGCATCGTTTAACCCAAACATCATGATTACCGTATTTGGCTTATGATCCAATACATCTGTTTTTAACCGCTTCAGAGCATTTTCAGTTGTATTTCCACTGACACCGGCGTTTTTAACCGCCAATAAAGATGGCCAGCTATGATTCGGATATTCTGGAAATTCTCTTGGCAAATAAGAACCTGAGGTGTTGCTGTCGCCAAAAGCGATGATTTTGGCTTTTTGAAGTAAAGCTCGGTTGGCAAAAGCCGCCATTTGCGCCCGTGTCACAATCTCTTCGGGCCGATATGTGTTGTCTTCAGGATATCCAACTGTAATGCCGTGTACACGCATAGCCATTACGTAAGGGTATTTCCAGTCAGTTTCTTTTACATCCCGAAATTGAACTGCTGCAGTACCTTCCAGCTTAAAGCTTGCTGAAAGAAACTTCGCCATCTGTCCGCGCGTCAGCACTTCATCCGGGCCAAACGTTCCGTCTGTTTTCCCGTCAACAATTCCTTGTTTTTTCAAGGCTTCAATGTATGCGAATGCCCAGTGGCCTTTTGACACATCCGAAAAACTAGCGCTTTCTGGCTGAATCGGTTTAATATCGGCAGCAAGCGACAAAACCTTCGCTGCCTGGGCTCGCGTGATGTTTTCGTTTGGCTTGAACGTATCGTTCGAAAATCCACTCAGCACTTTTTTACCAACCAATGATTGAATGTCTTCATACGCCCAGTGGCTGGTTTGAAGATCTTTGAAGGTGATAGCTGCTTGTGCAGTGCCCGTACTTCCTGAATATAAGCAAATGAATAATATCCAGACGACTACTGCTTTTCCCCATGTTTTCAACATCCATTCCCCCAATTTTTATCCATCTAATTTGATCTGATGTCAGATTCTCTGTCTTTTCTACAGAGAAGATCCATCTCCCTTTATCTTCTTTATTATAGAAGAAATTTACATCTTATGGTTCTTTATTTTAACCATAAAGAAAAACACCTTCACTTAGCCGTTTGTTGCCAAACGACCGTGAAGGTGTTTTCCATGATTCATCTTAACGAATTCTGCTTATAAGTTTTAACATCGTCTTACTTTTTCGCTTGTCCTTTGTTCGTCACAACCGTGTAATTGCCGAACTCGTTGATGCTAAGCGTGAATGTTCCGCCATCCAGTTTTCCTTGGATGATTTTCCATTTGCCTTTGGCATCTTCGCGTGCGCCGAATTGTACTTTAACGTTAGTTGTGTCAAAGCTCAAAGTGACGCTTGAAGTGAATTTTACCCCAATTTCTTTGCCTTCAGCGTCTGTAACTGTGAAGTCAATCTGGTCTGTCAGTGCCGGACGGCCGTCTACTGCTGGTGCGTCATCCACTGCAAGCTCCAAAGTGAATCCTTCGCCAGCCGCGTTAGCAAGCTGCTGCAGGTTCTCAGTCGAAAGCGTCAAGTCTGCAGTCGGCAAATCAATCAACAGATCTTTGCCGCTTGCAATGAGGTCCTCTACTGTTCCTTCAGAGAAACTGATATCCAGCGTTCCATCTGCATCAAATTCTCCTGTCTTAAGGACAGCCGTTTCGCCTGTCATATCCGGATCAGCTTCTTGCTCACCCGGTACAATTGGATCAGCGAATGTGATTTGTGCCAAGAGCGGATCGTGGTCAGATGCACGGCCATGTTCTTCCATGAACATCGCATTGATGTGGACCATATCCAGCTCTGTTTTGGCTGCCAAGTTGTTGGTTACGAGCAAATGGTCAAGCACTTGCGAGTTCCCTTGGTAGTAGTAAGAGAAACGATCGTCTAACGGCACATCTTCGACTTTATTCGTCAGGATGTCACCTTTTAATGCATCAAGAGCCGGTGTGAATTCGAAATCGTTCATGTCGCCCGCAACGATGACGTTCAAGTCAGGGTTTTGTGCAAGCCCTTCTTTGATAAAACCGTTGATCGCTGTAGCCAGTTCAATTCGTTCTGCCACTGAACCAAGGAATGGCGGCTGGTTCTTGCCAAACAAGCCCTGGTCTCCGCCTTTGGAGTTCAAATGGGCGCCGATTACAACAACCTGCTCGCCTTGGAATTCAAATTGCGCCGCTACGGGTTTGCGTGTACCTGGCATTGGAATCGGCTGTACGCGTCCCGGGTTCAGCGACAATTCGCCGTTTACCCATTCTACGTCCTGTGTCGCCGTTCCTTTAGTGCCTTCAGAAAGTGTGACGCGTTCCGGGTTATAAAGGAAACCGACACGGATGTTCCCGCCTGGCTCTCCTCCATCTTTGTTGTACTCTGGCGCAATGTCCGTCCATTTGTAAGTCGGTCCGCCTGCTGCTTCGATTGAAGCAATAAGCCGCTCATAGCTTGCTGTTGCATCAGAGTTGCCAGATGCAATTGGGCCATCGTTGTCTTGCACTTCGACCATTGTGATGACGTCCGGTGAGTTTAAGTCTTTAACAAATGATTCACCTACACGTGCCGCTTTTTCATTGCTTGTGTGGCTCGGGTCTGCAGAGAAGTTCTCAACATTGTAAGAAGCAACCGTCAATTTGTCTTCTGCTTTTTGAATCCAAGTCTGTTCTGGTTTAGTGCCGCCGTCAACAATTGCCGGCAGTTCGTTTTCGTTTGTCCAAATTTGGTAGTTGCCGAAGCCATAACCAAGAACACCGACTGGCGCTTCAGCGAATCGGTCGCCCGCTTTCGCGATGACGCCTTCACCTGTTGAAATGGTAATGCGTTCCGGGTTGTAATCATCTTCAGCGATCAAGATGCCACCCAGTTTATGGAACTCGTTGTTTGTCGCGCTTTTCGATACGACGAACACTTCGCCGTAATCTTGCGGCCCGACGATTTGGGCATCAGCGACGCCAACGCGCATCAATTCAAGCGATTCCCAGAAATCAACACCGTCTGTTTCCGGATCGAACGAAGTCAATCGATCGTCATCAATGTTCTTTGTTGGAGGAAAAACATCTTCGCCGATCATGATTGGTTCAGGAAGTTCGGCCGTACCGTTTTTCACGACTTCCGTTGAGCGGATGCGTGTAAGCGGCAGGTCGTTGTCTTTCATGTCGGAATAGCCTTTATAGAACCATTCTTCCACTGTACCGGCAACTGTTACCACGTCGCCCACTTGGAAAGAACTGCTCGCACTTGAGCGGTTGACGATAATGGCTTCTGAAGTGGCCAAGTCATCGTCTGCATTGGGATCTTGAATCACAAAGTTTGCGCCGTTGTAGAAATGTGTGATGACGCCCGTAATTTCATTCACCGCGACATTTTCGTAGTTCGAGAAATGTTTTTTGCCTTGAATATCACGGATTTTCAGGTCCGCTGTTTTCAGGACGGTGTATTCAAATGTGAAGACTTCTGACGTTTCAGCGCCAATTGCGATGGCTTTGATCACCGTGTCTTCGTTTAACGTAATCGGTGCTGTGTATTTTGTACTTGCAGCTGTTGGTGCTGAGCCGTCAAGCGTGTAGTAAATGGCTGCATCTTCCCAGCCTGATGCCAAAGTGATTTTTGTCCCTTGGGAAACGACACCCGGGAAGACATCTGCATAGACAGCCGGCTTGTTGACCAAGTCAAAGCTTTCAGTGCCCAGCGTTTTCACTTGATAGGTTTCGTTGAATTTCGAAGCGATCCCCGAAACGTGGATCAAATCGCCTTCTTTGTATTGCTGAAGAAAGCGCTCATATGTCAATCCATTGCGGTTATCGTTGCGGATGACGACGGTTTCGCCGTTCTCAGCTTTCGCTGTAAATTCGAAAGTGCCGAAGTTGTTTACTGCGGCAAGGCCTGTGATGGAGACATTTTTCAGTTCAACCAATTCGCTTTGCGTTTCTTCATTGACACCAGCTGGCGTGATAGATTGCGTCGCTGGAATTTCGTTGTTTGAAGAAATTACTTCTATAGTATTGGGCTGTAATTGAAGTTCACCCGAATACGAGGATACGGTACCAACTAAGCGGACTTTGTCGCCCGTTGCTACCTTTGCATTTGCTGTATAAACATAAAGCCCGGCAGTCTCGTCCTGGATATAGAATGCGTTGCCGCCCCAGAAACCGGTTCCGGTCGTTACGGTACCTTCCACTTGGATCAATTCACCCGGCATTGTGCGTGCTTGGGCCAGTGTATCGACTGCTGTCGGTTCAGGTCCAGCAGGCGGTTCTTCGCCCGCAGAAACGATAGTGAATGCCGATGCACTGCGTAAACCTGGCACTGTGAAATAAGCGCCAAGTGTACCTGTAATCGTTACTTGTGCTTTAAAGTTTTGCGGGTTGTCCACCAAGTTCACTCCTGCACGGACAGCGCCAGTCGGCAATTGAACCGGCAAGATTTTCGCTGGATTTGTTTCATCCGGCGAATCCGCTAGCCCAACATTCGTAGCAGCTGTAAAAGGAGCTTCTTGATCGTAGCTGGTACCGCTAATGGCAGTGCCGACGATATATCCTTTCACTGTTGCGGATCCAGTATTGTTAGCAATTGCATCTGCCACGCTGATTGGTTCTGCGGCATTAGCTGTCGCCATATATGGAAAAACGGCGGATAAGATCAGTAAAAGACTTAGAAAAATCTTACTGAACGCATTTTTGGTCAAATTACTCCACTCCTTGGATTTTTTTGAGGTGCAGGATTAATTATACATAAAGAATGTAAGCGCTTCGTTAATTTTTTGTAACAATTCAAAATAGTTACCTTTATAGCATATATAAATGTAAATATAAAGAAATTTTTAATTAAATATTACTATATTTTATATAATTTTCGCTTTTACCAAATGGATTCTGCCCATTCTGGATGATCAATGAATGGATTCCGGTTTCCTTGGAAATCTTCAATTTTTTCATTGCGCTGCTTTTCCCAAGCGCTGACCGGATCTTGTGCATGCCATTGAAGCAATACGGACAATTTGCCGTGGTACGGCGCTGTTCCGTTGTTCAATACATTATTCAATTCCAAATCCACCGGGTCGCCCGGCTCATAGCGCACTGCCATGTACAGAAGCATACGAGCAACGTCGCCTTTCACGTTGTTCGGCGGTTCCCATGAAGTGGAGGTCCGGAGACAGCCGGTGCATCCGCTCACCGTGCTGCCGCCGTTATCAAAGTCGAGGTTGCCGCGCAGACCGTTGATTTGCACATCGCTCGGACGAACATGATGGATATCGGTTCCAGCCCCGTTGGCTGTTCCGAAATCGCCGTGCGACTTCGCCCATGTGTGCTCGCGGTTCCAGTTGCCGACACTGCCGCCATTCAATGATTTCGAACGTGATTCGCCGGTGTAAAGCAAAATGACGTTATTCGGATTGTTCGGGTCTTCATCGGTCACTTTTAGTGCATCCCATACGGCTGAATAGCTAAGCTGCTTGTGGTCGTCGATGATTTCGTGCAGTTCCGCTTTTAACGCCGCGCCTTGCAGCCCAGCTGCTGTCGCGTAATAGCCTTCCACACTCGGATCTGCCGCCGTGACTGTGACGGAGAAGGAGCGGGTGATGCTTTGGCTGCCGTCGCTTGCCGTCACGCCGACAATGTGCGTGCCTTCAGCAAGTTTCAATGTCAGTGTAGAACCGGAGATTGTTCCTTTCGTTGCGGTAAAGGAAAGTGCCTGCCCTTCCGGATCTGCGAAATAATTGCGCATATCGTATTGAAGTGTTGCACCGGCTTGCACTTGTTCATTGGCGAATGCCTTTGTAGCAGTAGGTGCTCCATTCGGCGAAGTTACACTGCCGTTTATTACGTGGGCACCGAGTTTACTAAACGTATCGGCCGGATATTTTGTCCACTGGGTCGTTGGTGTGAACGCATCATTGGTGACGCGGTCGCCTGAAGTCACATCCGCATTCCGCACCAACGTAACGTCCGCCAGATTGTTGACAAGCTTGCCTGTCTGGCCAATGGAATCAATGGCCGCACCGGATTTCTCCAGCACCAAAGCATCGTCGCCGTTGAAATTGATGACGCTGTCGCTCCGCAAATCGCCTTGGGCTTTGATGGCTGTTCCTGCGCTGCCGTGGTAAACGACAAAGGTTTCGCCGTTTGCGAGTGTGCCTGCCAGATTCACTTTACTTTGGGGAGAAGTGCTGCCGTTTGAATACAAAGACAGCGAATAGGAACTCAAATTCACAGCTGCTCCTGTACCGTTATAAAGCTCGATTGCTTTGTTCATGCTGCTGCCTTCAATGTATTCGGAAATGAAGAGATCGCTTGCGGTGGTTGCCGCTTCGGCAGTTGTTGCACCCGTCGGCAGCCAGAGGCCTGCCGCCATTCCGATTGATAACAGGACTTTCATAGGTTTGCTCCATTTTTTCTTCGCCATTTACTTTGTTCCTCCCCGTTTCTAATTGCTTGGTGCCGTCTAACGGTTATTAGATGAAACTTAATAAATAATAATTGTAAATTATTTACTTAAAAATATAGTAATTTACAATTATTATCTACTGACTATTCAAACTTTATAGAACGAAGGGCCATTCGTCAATATCACTTGAAAAGAGTTACATAAACTTAATAATAAGAACGAATCCAAAAAGCCTCCTGACCCAGTCGGGGTCAGGAGGCTTCTTCATCATCTAGTGATTCTTCGTATTAACGTTCGCAGGCAATCAAATCTTTGTCGCGGTCGCTTTTCTTATTGGCATCATATAACGCTTGGGAAACAAATGGTTTGTACTTCGTTTTTCCGCCTTTGTTCTTCACTTTTGAAGAGCGGGCAATGCCCCCTGCATAAACCTTGTTGATCTCTGTGCAGTTTTTGTACGTCTTCGCTTTTGTTCCTGCAGCATCTGCTGGCATTGGTGCTGCGCTAACCGTGAAACTAAGCGCTACCATCAATGACATGACTGCAAAACTAAGTTTTTTCATGTTTTTGCCCCTTTTCTTCAAGCTTTTCCCCATCTACCCTTGCTAACAAATTCAGTATAACTCACGAAAAATATCCATATATTGTTAGCTAATTTAGTATAGCAGGTATTTATCTCCAGCACTATAGTTGTCGAAATTAAAGTTTCTACTATATTAATAAGAACCATTCCAATTCAATTGTTTGAGTAATAAAAAAGGAGCTCCTATAAATAGGAGCTCCCGGTTTACTCATTCACCTTTCGGTTTATTGAGTAAGGTTTAGTTTGTATTAGTTAAGGTCAGATGGAGCAGAAACAAACTCGTTTTGGCCTGTCAGTACTGTACCATTAGCAGACGTTACAGATTTAGAAATTGTAAGTGTGTTAGACGCTTCTAGAAGAGTACCATCTGGAAGTGTGATTTCAATTTCATCGTCATCGCCAAGAGCTACTGTAGAGTTTTGCGGCAAAGCAGCACCGTTCAACGTATAGTTTTGTGCTCTTAAAGCATTTGTCTCGTTACCAGTGAAGCGAACTGCATCAGTGAAGTCAATAACAACTTCATCTTCCTCTTCACCGTTCAAGT
This sequence comes from Planococcus liqunii, assembly GCF_030413595.1. Classification (NCBI taxonomy): domain Bacteria; kingdom Bacillati; phylum Bacillota; class Bacilli; order Caryophanales; family Caryophanaceae; genus Planococcus; species Planococcus liqunii. The sequence goes on from NZ_CP129238.1 coordinate 3,085,423, forward strand.
AGAAGTCAACAGTTTCTACTTCGAAGTCAACTGGAGTAGCTTTCACTTCAAATTTCTTAGAAAGTGAAAGTGCTGCGTTTCCAACATCATCAGTTACGTTACGTACTACTAATGTCCAGTCAGAACCGTAGCCGTCTTCGTCAACTAGGTCTTGCAAGTCTTGAGTAGCTCTCACTAACAATTCGTTGTCAGCAGAAGTATCATTCAAGCTGCGGTAAGGAGCAGTTAAATCTCTAACGTCATCTGGGAAGTATCCAGCAACTTCGCCAGCGATAGTAACTTTCTTACCTTCAGCGTCTGTTCCTTGGAATTCAACGATCAAGTTTGGAAGTGCTTCGCCTTGCTCAACTGACGGAGTATCTTCATTGTCGAATCCTGGAGCTTTAACTGGCTCGTCGAATGATACTACAAAACCTTCATTGTCCCCAGCTTCGTTGATATATTCGTATGGAGTTCCAACCAATTTAGGGCTTACGCTATCCATTTCATTCAATGGAGAACCTTGGTAGTTCAAGCCAATAATTTGTTCGCTGTTGTTTAGGCCGTTTACAGAACTTGTTACTGTATCAGCATTGATAACTGCGCGGAATTCATAGTTAGAGTAGTTAACGTACTCTTCGTCTGAGCCTTCAAAAATTCTTGAAAGGTCAGTGTTCAACTCGTAAACATACTCAGAACCCGTTACGATTGTTGTGCGGTCGAAGTATTCAGCACCAATTTCAACCCATTCGCCTTCAGTTGCAGTTGTAGCATCATTTTCTTCAATGAAGATTTCAAATGATAATTCGTCTGCATCAAATCCAGTTACAGGATCTGTGAAGTTAACACGGAATTGTTCTGGTGATTCAACTTTGATAGTCGCGTTTGGACGAGCATCGTAAGTTGGTAGTGAGAAGTCAAGTGAATCTGAAGCGATTACGTTACCAGCGTAATCAGTTACACCTGAAATTTGTACTGAATGATCTCCAGCAGGGAAGAATACGCTAGAATCTACAGTGATTTGGTGACGTTTGTCGCCAGTGTTTTGGTTGAATTCGCCAGCAGTAATAGCACTTACAGGAACTTTCCCGCCGTTGATTGTGATGTTTGCGCCTTCGTCAAGTACAGGCTCAGAGAAGTTTAGAACTAGTGTGTTGCGGTCTGCAACTGTCACTGAAGTAGCTTCTGGCTTAAGAGCATCTGTAAATGTGAATGATTTTGTTGTAGTTTCATAGCCAGCACCATCGTAGTCGCCAGTGAAACCAGCTTCAACTGAAACGCGGCTAGATGCAGTCAATGTATCGTCAGCAGCAAGAATAACTTCTACAGCATTTGGATTGCCTTTAACTGCTTGGATTCCACGGATGTTGTGAGTATCGCCGTTAGAGAAATCAGAAGTGATTTCAATTTGAGCGTCGTCACGCAAGATTGCATTTCCTTGAGCGTCAACAGCGAAACGGCCATTGATCGTTTCAACGAAAGTAGCTGGGCTAACAGCTTTATCGAACACAAGAGTAACGCGATCAGCTTCGTCAGTATCTACGCTGCGAAGAACTGGGTCAACTGCAGAGTCAGATTTAACTGCTTTGAACGTGATTGCTTTCTCAGCGTATACATTGCCGATTTGATCGTGCCATTTAGAATCTGGAGCAGCTTCTACCAATTTAGCAGTAACGACTGCAGTAGCATCTTCTTGGTGGAAGTCAGACTGCAATGTAGCTGTTGCTACGCCGTCTTGTACGATAACACGAGCTGTGTTGCCGTTGTTCAATGAACCGTGTGAAGAAGAAAGTTCAAGAACGATATTGTCAGCATCAGTTGCTACAGCGCCAGTTTTAGGGTCTTTGATTGTCAATGTAACTGTAGTAGTGTCAGTTCCATCAGCAACTAGAGAACCTTTACCGAATGTGATACCGATTTGGCTAGGTTCAACTCCTGGAACTTCAATGAATGGCTCTAAAGCGTAGATGAATTTAGCGAAGTCTCCACGTTTGATCGGGTTTTGAGTACCGAACTGAGTAGCAGAAATACCGTTAGTTACATCGTTAGCCATCAAAGCAGCAACAGCGTCTTTGTAGCGATCGCTTACGTCAGAGAAAGGAACTTTCGTGTCTCCGCCTTTAAGGTCGAAAGCTTTTTGAAGCATGATTGCAGCTTCACCACGAGTGATTGAATCAGCAAAACCGAAGTTAGTAGCTGATTTACCGTTAACTACGCCAGCAGCTTTCAAAGAGTTGATCGCTAGAGCTGCACGGTTAGGAACATCACGGAAGCCTGACGCTGGAGCATCTTTATCGTTAAGACCAGCAGCGTTTGCAATGATTACAGCAGCGTCTCCACGTTTAATTGAATCAGCAATTCCATATTGAGTTGGTGTCAATCCTTTAGAGAAGCTGTTTTTTACTACGAAATCAATTGCCGGAGCATATGAAGACGGAACGTCTGTAAATGCAGCTGGTTTAACTTCCGCTGCGAAGGCCGCAGGAACTACTGCACTTGCTACTATAGTAGCAGTCGCTGCAGTTGCAACGAATTTTTTGTAAGATTTAGATTGATGAGCCATTGGTGAAATTCCTCCCTTTTCCAGGTGTTAAAGTGGTATAAACTAGCAATTAAATGTAATTCAATTATCCTGAGCAATCCAAGCTTTCCTAATAATTCCTAAATGATGTGATTAAAGACAAAGTTGCATTAGAATATGTAGGCAGTAAGGCTCTTTTTGTCAGATAATTAAACTCAATCTAACTATAACAAACAAATAGAAAATTTCAACCCAAAAATTAAAAAGATATCCAAAATATTACCTTTTCTTGATAAAATAATACATTTGGATTACAAAATATTTCAAGATTTAATTAATCTGATAAATTAAATAGTATATTATAATGCATTAATGGTAAATTTTATAAGTAAAACGAGATTTTTTCTCTATTTCTTTTTTTACTTTCTTCCTGTCATTTCACTCAAATTCGATTTTTTATCAACTTTATATTAGTTAATCAAATAAATGTTATAAAGAGTAAATTTGACCAGTTCTTTCTTCAGACGTCTTACCTTTTGGATAAAATAAAGCAATGCTGGAATTTCAATTTAACCCCAATTCCTTTTAATACTTTGGATTTCGTTGATTGATCATAGGCAGCTTCTTCTGAAAAAGTTAAAGTAATTAATGAATTTTTTATTATTCCAAGATAATTAATATAGCAAAATTCAGTCTCAATACTTTTTAATTTTTACTAAGTATTTTCCTGGTTTATATCAATTTTACGATGCTTTTCCCTTAATCTAATATTCATTCTTCCAGATACTTAAACTTTATCGAGCTTACTTTCTGCAAATGTCCAACTATTAAATGGCATTTTTAAAAAACGTTTTTCTCCTCTATCAATCTCGCCGTTTCTTTTTTGTGTATTTAGTCCATTCGAAGCTCTAAAAAGCAATACAAAAAGCACGGAATCTCTGATTAACAGAGATTCCGTGCTTTTTATATTTTTTAATAACTGCAAATGATTCATTTACATTTGCACTTATTTTTCAGTTATCAAGTTTTCTTTCACCACTAGCATTGCCAATATGGCGGCAATATATATGGAAACAGCTGGTGCGGTCAATACGTGGCCTGCTGTATAAGCGATACCGATCGCAAGCAGGAACGCCACTCCATACAATACATAAAAGTAGGTGAAATGTGTGTTAATGTGGCGGATAAAGTGGATCAGATATTTGCCTGCAAACCATACAAGAGGTGCAATTAAATAAATGAATCCAAGCCAACCGAATGAATAGAACCAATCATGAAAATCCATTTCAATCATTTTTGGTGTTTTGCCAGGTAAGGGTTCTGGATAATTTCCTGCAAAGCCCATCCCAAATAATTGTTGTGTTAATGGCGAACTGGAAAAATCGTCACTCATTACTTCAGCATACTTTTCACGTGAGCTAAATACCAAGTTCTGCACTTGTTCATTAGTAATCTCTGGGCGTTCTTCTTCTGCTTCTAATTCCTGCTCTTCGAAGCCTTCATCACCTTCTACTAATACTTCTTGTCCCGGCCGCTCCACGGGGTCTCCCAAGTTAATGCCAAGTGAAGTAATGTGGGCAAACATATTGCCAAATACCGGTGTAAAAGGAGTAATGACAACTAGTACGGCAGTAAGAATAATCGATACGATCAAATTAGATTTGACAGTTGCCGTGCGCTGTTTTGTAAGCAGCATGATGATACTTCCGACCAATACAGATAAAAGAACGATCAAAATACCGCCATACCCTACTTTTGTGCCAAGCGCTAACATACTCACCGACAACAATAAGAATGGGATCCATGCCCAAGGTTTTTTAACAGAATCTGTTTTTTCAACTGCATACAATGCCATGATTGGCAAAATAATTGCCATAATGGCTCCGATTTCGTTGCCAGCAAAGAACCAGCCGGTAAAGCCTGTTTTGGTATGAGAATAATTTGAAAGGCTTGTTCCGGTGATTTGCGCTATGACAAAAACAATTCCAATAATAATGCCGGATAGCCAGATATACTTTGTCGTCTTTTTAGCAACGTCGACATTCGCATCTTTCAATTGACGGAAAGCTACCATCAATCCTAAAAATACAATGTGGAAGTAGATGATTTTATTGAAAAACTTCAGTTCTTGGAAAATGTAATATGGATCTTTTACTTGCATATTCACTAAAACATTGATGACAAGCAAAGCAGCTAGTCCCACTAAATATAAAGTCAACATCCTGCTGATTTTACTTGTCTTTGACAGCCATAATAATAAGACAATCATCGCCAGCATAAATACTACGCGAACGATTACCCCAATTGTCAGGCTCGTATCTATCAGAAAAATCGATGCGGTCGTCAGGACATCGATAATTGGCTGAAGAACTAAAAAGGCTACGATAGCCAAAAGAATTTTATTTCTATTCATATTAGGGAATCCTCTTTCTTGTCATTTGTAGAGTTGAATACAGCGAGAAGTTTGTTTTTCACTATATGTTGATCGAACCTTTCAGCCGTTTTTAAAGCGGCTGCTTGATATTCCGCAAGCGGTTGTGTTGCAGCTTTTTCCAGGCGCAAAGCCAATTGATCGGCTTCCCCGGCTGAAAAAAGCCAGGAATTTTTATCGGTGACATAGTCTTTTACACCCGGTATGTCGGAAACAATGATAGGTGTGGCAGTTGCCATCGCTTCTATTCCTACTAACCCTAAGGATTCCTGAAAAGAAGGGAAACAAAAAATATCCATTGCGTTAAAAGCGGCATTCATTTGCGGTTGCGTCAGCATTGGAAGTTTTGTCAGCGGCTTTTTCAAAACCTTTGCTTTTTCTCTGAAGAGTGTTTCTTCAGCTCCCGTGCCGGCAACTAGCAAATGCAAGTTTGGAATATTTGCCATTTCGCTCGCTTCCAGTAAGGTGTCCCATCCTTTGCCCACATCAATGCGCGAGATATAGCCCACGACAAACGCGTTTTCCGGGATACTGTGCTGCTTTCTGAAATCTGCGCCCATGTTAGGCGCCGGGCGAAAAATATTCGTATCAATTCCTCCTGAAGGAAAGACTGTTATGCCTCCAGTGAATCCATACTTCTCTTTAACCGTTTTCTCGTAAAACGTTGAAGGTGCTATGACGTGTTCTACTTTTGCCATAAGCTTCGCCACATCCGGCTGATATTTCGCCTGTGCTGCTGTTTGCGGCAACACATCGGTCCCATGTACGTTCAAGACAACGCGAAGATTTGGAAAACGTTTTTTTAGCCAAAGGACCGGTCGTGCATTTTGAGAAGCGTAGTGGACATATAATACATCCGGTTTAAAGGCTGCCGTCTCCTTGAATAGGCTTACCACATAGTGGGCATATCCTGCCACTTTACGGACGCGGGAGGATTGCTTCGACAACACCACACGTTTTACTTCATGGCCTGCTTCAAGCAGCAATTGTTCAGTTCTGCGGACAAAGACCCCATAATTTGGAGCCGCTTCTGAAGGGTACATATTCGACAATAGCAGGATTTTCAAAAAGTTCACCTATTTCATTGCGCATTCGCGGTTTTGAAGAATACCAAAAGATTTAGTGCATACGTGCAATTAATGTTTAATTCGATTCTTTCAACGTGATTGCAGTACTTTAAATAAGAACTTCGGCAAGTTCAATTGCCGTTTCAAACGGGAAGGGCTCGCTAATAATCTATAGAGCCATTCAATGCCAAGCTTGCGGAATAATGCCGGAGCCCGTTTTACGGTTCCTGAAAACACATCAAAACTTCCGCCAACTCCTTGAAATACTTGGACGTTCGGCAACTGGTCCAGGTTTCTTCTGATCCAAAGTTCTTGTCTTGGGCTACCAAGTGCCACAAATAGAATCTTAGCGCCACTTTGATGAATTTTTGAAACCAGTGCTTTTTCGTCTTTTTCATAGCCATTTGTGTGGCCGGCTACTTGAATATTTGGATGTTTTGCTTGAATGTTGGCAACCGCTTTGGTCACAACTTCTTCTTTTGCTCCATAAAAATAAACGGAATGTCCGTCGCTTTCCGCAAATTGTAATAATTTCGCCATCATATCGACACCAGTGACGCGGGAGTGGATATTGCCCCCTTTAATTTTTGCTGCCAATAGAATACCAACGCCATCTGCGATTTGGTACGTAGAAGCATTAATGAGTTCTTTCACTTCGGGATCACGCTGGGCGCTCATCACTTTTTCCGGGTTGACCGCAATGATTGTCGATTGTTTACCTTCAGCCAGACGCACCCTTAAATCACTTATTATACCTTCATATGTGAGAGGCGAAACATTCACCCCTAAATATTTTTCTTTCATTATTCACACCCTCGATTTAGTCGCTTTCAATTTTATTAGTATATCAGATTTTGAGATTGGTTGCACAGGCAGTTTGACAAGTGTTAGAATTTAGCGAGGACAAGGCTTACGAGCTTTAGTTTGAGGAGGAAGATATGTGAAAATTGTACTATCAGGTTTTTATGGATTGGGCAATACGGGTGACGAAGCGATCCTGAAAGCCATTATTGATAATTTGCGTGCAGAGTTAAGAAACCCGGACATCACCGTCTTTTCATTGTCACCGGAAAAAACGGCTAAAGAATATAATGTGAAATCAGTTTACCGTGCATGGCGGCGGGAGAATAAAGAGAAAGTAAAAGCGCTCAGAAGCGCTGATCTGCTGATTTCGGGCGGCGGCGGTTTGTTGCAAGATACATATCCCACAAAATTTCTGTTTGGCCCACTTCCTTATTATTTGCTGATCGTTATGTTGGCAAAGCTTTGCGGCACAAAAGTAATGTTCTTCTCGCAAGGAATTGGGCCCGTCACTTCGACTTGGGGCAAAATTCTGATGAAAGTTTTTGCTAATCGTGCGGATTTTGTTACCGTTCGCGACCAATACTCGAAAGACTATTTAGAGAAACTCGGCGTTACTCGCCCGGAAACTGTCGTAACAGCTGATATTGTTTTTGCTTTTATGGCTGATGAAGATCATTCGGCATATGACTCCTTGCCTTTAACTGGAAACGAACGGTTAGTTGCTGTTGCCCCGCGCCCTTGGTTCGAACATGAAGATGCCTATATTCAAAAAATGGCGTGGACGTTGGACCAATTGATCGAGCAGCGCGGTGTTACTCCGGTATTTGTACCAATGGAGCCGCCGTACGATACGAATATCTCAAAGAAGATTCAGGCACAAATGCGCCATGCCGATAACTCCCTGTTGCTCGGCGAACAGTTCACGCCAAACCAATTCTATAATTTTATCTCGCGTTGCGATTTAACCTTGGCACTTCGCTTGCATGCATTGATTTTCTCAGCCTTGTCGAATGTTCCTCATATCGGCCTTAGCTACGACCGGAAAGTGGAAAGTTTCTTAAAACGTTCCGGTATGTGGGACAAGTCGTTCGAATTAGGGGAATTCACCCAGGAAGCTTTGCTGCAAAATGCTTTATATGCACTTGATCACCGCTCTGAAGTGGAAGCGCTAATGGAACCAAAAGTGGAGTTGCTTCGTCAAGAAGCAAAACGGAACGTCGGATTATTAAAAGAACAGTTCGGAGGGTCTACCCAGTGAAAATATTATTACTTAGCATTTATGATTATCCGCATGTCGGCGGTTTATCGACACATATCACGACCTTAAAGTCGGGACTTGAATCCAGAGGCCATGAAGTTTCAATCCTGTCTTTCTCGGATGTGCCGAAATGGAAGCGTGATTTGATCGCTCGCGGACCATCTATGATGCTAAACAAAATGAAACTCGGGGCCGGCTATGTATGGACATTAAAGCGCCGTGCTGATTTCATGAAAGAGCTATTAAAAGATTCCAAGTTCAAAGATATTGACTTGGTCAATGCCCAGGATGTTATGTCAGCTAAAGCTGCTACAGAGGCTGGATTTGCTGTCGTAACTACTGTCCATGGCTATATGACATTCGAAGGCATTTCAAAAGGTTCTGTTGCTGAAAATAGCGTATATGCAGATCAGATTAAACAATTTGAGCATAACGGCTATAAAATGTCGCGTGAAGTCATTACTGTAGATACTCGGATTAAAGATTATATCAAGACCGAGACAGGCGTTACCGGCAACATGATTAAAAACTTTATTGATGTGGAAGATTTCAAACCAGAGACCGAACGCCGGGCAGAATTCCGGAAGCAGTTCAATTTGTCAATGGCTGATAAGATTTTCTTCATCCCGCGCAGACTAACAAAGAAAAACGGCGTCATTTACCCAATTCTTTCGTTCCCTCCAGTAGTTGAGCGTTTTCCTCAAGCTCGCTTAGTGTTTGCCGGAACAGGCGAAATGATGGAGGATATGAAGAAGAAAGCACGGGAGCTTGGTGTTGAGGACCGCGTCACCATGCTAGGTGCTGTGGATCATAAAGACATGATCCGCTATTATGCTTTAAGCGATATTGTTCTAGTGCCTTCCATCTACTCGGCTGGAGTTGAAGAAGCCACTTCTATATCTGCATTAGAAGCGATGGGATCCGGGGTTCCTTTAATTGCCTGCGCAGTTGGTGGGCTGAAAGAAATTGTCGAACACGGAGAAGACGGGCTTCTTGTAGAAGAAAAGAATGTAGAAGAGCTTTCAGACGCGATGATCCGACTGCTTGCAAACCCTGAAGAAGGTGCCCGATTAGCAAAAGCCGGCCGCACCAAAATCACCGAAGAGTATTCCCATTTCGCAGCTGCGGAGAAATACGAATCGATTTACATGAAGGCTTTAGCCCAAAGATGAAATTGAGTTGAATAATTGGCGGTTGGCTCAAAAAAGAGTCAGCCGCTTATTGTATGGAAAGAGGTGGACTCATGTCGAGTCTAAAAAAAGCGGCCATATGGACAACTGGCCTTGCGTTATTGTTAAAATTATCCGGTCTTCTCCGGGAATCGGTTGTTGCCAATGAGTTTGGTGCATCAGCAGCGACGGATGCTTATTTTCTGGCATTTTCTTTTATCACATTAGTGGTGGCCATGATTGCCACAGGATTTAATAATGTGTTTCTTCCAATGTATATTAAGCGCCGCAAAAACGGCAGTGACTTGGATGACACAAACGCAAATGGCTTGCTCAATTGGACAATGCTCATTTTCGCAGCTGTCTCCATTGCCGGCTGGTCTTGGTCAGAAAAAATAGTTCCTGCTATTTATCCGGTAATGTCGGAAGCAGCTGAGCCGATCGCAATTGAAATTACAGAAGTCTTCTTTATTTTCATGACGTTCATTGCTCTTGCCGGTTTACTTGAATCCTATTTGCAATCCCGCCGAATTTTCGTTCCAACTTTGGTGTCAAAATTGCTCGCCACATTGATGTCAGCATTATTCGCTCTGTTTTTCAGCGATATTTGGGGGATCTATTCGTTGGCCTATGGTTTTGTTGTCGGAACGGTGATCGGAGCCATTATACAAATGTATTATCTGATCCGTTCAGATTATAAATGGAAACCGACTTTACGTATGGAATCCGATTTTACGAAAGCATTTGTTATTTTAATCATTCCTTCCCTCTTAAATTCTGTGGTCGGGCAAATCAATTTGTTTGTCAACAAAGCTTTTGCTTCCGGTACCATTGACTCTGCTGTCACGTATTTAAACAACGCATCGTTACTCGTCAGTATACCGAATGCAATTTATGCTTCTACATTAGCTGCAATCATTTTCACATTGATGTCAGAACAAACCGAGGATGAAGCAAAGTTCAAAGATACCTTGTTTCGTGGCATGGAAATTTCGTTTATCACCCTTGTACCGATTGCCATCGGTTTATGGGTTGTAGGCGATGCAGCGATTTCTTTCATCTACGAACGTGGTGCATTTACTGCTGCAGATACTGAAGGCACTTATCAAGCTTTGCTATTTTACTTGCCTATTATTATTTTCCAAGGTATGCAGCTGATTCTTTCAAAATCAATGTACGCCCGTGGAAAAACAGCGATTGTGTTCCGCATTTCGGTCACCACAATCGTTCTCAACTTTTTACTGAACTGGTTCTTGGTTGACGATTACGGTTACACAGCACTTGCATTTGCTGCATCCGCTGTATCTGTGTATTACTTTGCGATTTCGATGGTAGTCGTATACAAAGATTTGGGAATGAGCGAATTTAAGCGCTTTTTGGCTACTGCAGTTCGTATTGCGATCCCAGCCATCCTTATGGGAATCGCAGTCTGGGGAGCTAAAGAACTATTAAACGCTGAACAATGGTATTCGCTTGTTCAGTTGGGTGTTTTAGTTCCTATTGGAATAGTTGTCTACGTTGCCATGCTCCGCATCGTTCACCCAGCCGGTTTTAGAAGATTTTTAGGATTGGCTAAACGCAATAGATAAGGGGTGGAAAAATGATAAAGAAAATTGCCTTTGGAATAGGAGCTTTGGTTTTAGTATTAGCCTTGGCTCTTGGGGCTTTCGTTCTTATAAAAGACGAGGTCCTATTTTATAAAAACAGTAATTTGGCACTGACTTTGAAAAAACCAGCTTTACTGTCTTTTTCAGAAATTGAAACCACTGAAAAAACCATTGAAAATGCAGTGGATCAAACCTACTTTGCACATCTGAAACTCTTCGGACTAACAATGGGTACATACGAAATAACGGAACGAACACTTGGAAACGGTACAGAGTTTGTATTTGAACAATTGTCCAATGCCAGTTGGCTGCCTATTCCGGTATCGAGCGAATTATCCGGACTAAAAAATGGCGAACTGACAGACTGGAATCCCGAAGTGATCAACCATCCTTACCATAATGATTTCGGCGTAGATCCTACCGTTAATCCATTTGGCGCTATATCTTATGCGGATGGAGAAGTTCTCCAGGGCAATGTTTATATTTCCGAAAGTCTTGAAACTGCTTATGATGGGCAGCAAGTTAGCCGCCTGAAGGAGTTGCATAAAGAGGTCCGTGAACTTGAACTGACTGAAGACACCCTTCAAAAGAACTTTTGGCTGATGCCTAACCGTACCGCAGAATCTTGGGTACTCTTAACTCAAAGTCCACTTTTTACAAATGAAGAGATTGAGCAAGAATGGATTGAGTTTGCATTAAACAATCAAACGATGCAGTTGAACTGGTTGACTGCAGAGGGGCCATTTACTAAATTGCCATTTTCTATAGAACCTGGCACAAAAATGGGTTATGGCCGCGCCATGGGACGTTTTGAAGACGAAGTCGCTCTGCAATGGAATGAGCGATCGCCTTCCCTCTTTTTCGAATCGATGGTCTTGAATTCCCGCGTCAACTTATTGAATTACCTTGATGAATTTGAAGGCACACGTTGGCCGACCGAATACACCAGCATGTGGTTAAAGAATGCTTACGGCTTGAAAGCTCCGTATGTTGATACTCGCTTTAATGAATACGTCGCGTTCTATCTCGATAATACTGCTGAGCAATACCCTGACGACATTGACCAAGAGCAATTTGCTGTCGTGGTGTATGCGGATTATCTATTGAGCCGCATTGAGAAAAATGAAATTATTCAAGCAGAAGACGGTTTTTTAATTGTTGATTACTTTGACGAAGATCCGGAAACCCCCTTAACTCATGCGTCATTGAACCACGAACTAGGGGGCTTGAAAATTTTGCTTACCGCCTATGAACGAACGAACGACAGCAAGTATTTGGATGCAGCTACTCAAGTTGTTAAAGGCATTGAACAATTCGGGCAAAATGAAGGCGGATGGATTCGTGAGAACGGCGATCTTTGGTACCAGGCACGACCTGACGGTACATTCAGCGGTGATGACTACCCCCAACTCACTTTAGTCGATTTACTCGAAACGCAAGCATTATTTGAAGAACTTGAAATGGAACGAAATCCCTATTTTGACGAACTGATTGAATCCAAGTTGAAGTACTTGGATGCAGAAGGTATCGAACTGATTGAAAAAGTGACCAATCTAATGTGAATAAATTCAAGCCGTCCGCATCCTATGGACGGCTTTTTATATTTATATTCGACGGAACAGCGGATGAAACATTTCCTTATCTTCCTGAATTCATAAAAAAGAACCAGCAAGTATGCTGGTTCTTTTTTATCTTAATTGATCAGATCTACTAAATCGGAACGGACCCATCCAACACCATTGTTGGTATCGTGTTCCGGGTTTAAATCGGAAATGATTTTGTACCAGATGTATCCATCGGTGTGTTTTGCTGTATCAAGAATCACAACCGGATAGCCGAATGCATTTTCGACACCCAAGTACTCACGTTTGTAAGTATACAGCAACTCACCTTGAGGCGTTTTACGCACTTTGGTCAAAGCCGTATTGGTGATTCCCAGTTTATATTTATTGATGTCTTTTTTGCCAAGTGCCAAATCAATGCGGAACATATGTCCCGCCACTTTTGAACCCCACGTCGGGTCAGAAGCATAACTGACGTTCAAACCGGTTGTCTTATTCCCTGGAGATGCCCCATTCGCATAAGTACCGTTCGGATTAACGTAATTGCGGTTCATGTATTCGCGTGCAAACGCATCAATGCTGTTTTCTGCTTTTGCATATACTGTTCCTTCGTGTGGCGATCCATCAAATACTCGTATGCCAAACAGATTATTCTTGGTTTGGGCATTGCCGCTCATGCCATTTTCGCTTTCATGCATGGCAGCAGACAACATGAACAATGCATTGATATTGTACTTTTCTTGCATGGCAATAAAGTATCGTCCTGTTCCAATCAATTTTGATCGCTTCACTGCATCTTTATACGTACTTGAAGAGTTATTTAGTGCTGTTAAGCGTTCCATGATGAAACGATCCAACTCTTCAGCTGTGTAACTCGTTTTTGTGCGTACAGACTGGTACTGGAAGTAAGGATAATGCGTCAAGACAGTTGACCCTGACTCAAAATGAATACCATCACGGCTAAAGTATGTGACATTCGCTTTCATCCCTGTTGGTGCTGGACCGATGGAAAAGCTTCCACGTGTCTTTGTTACGTAATTGTACTGGTAATGATTCAAGGTACCCCACTGGTTCACCATATAGTAGTCTTGGTGGGTCATAAGTTCATCCGGGAGAAAATCCACTTCACTTTGCTTTGCGTAACCAACAGTTCCACCCACTTGTACTTTGACGTACTCAGCGGTTGAATCGATATAACCGATTTCTCGGCCATGCTCGATATAAGTGGCTTGCTTTTTAAATGCTGGATCGTAGTAAATGGTGGTGACTTGCTTTTGGCCATTTAATACACGATCACCGTAAGCAATACCTGACCTAATGTGAAGTATTTCATCTCCGCGAAGGATCGCTTTTGCTGAAGGAACCGCTTTAAATGATGCTGCTGCACTTGCATAGTCTTTATGACCATACTCTTGTTTCACAAAAATTCCTTTTTCTACATATCCCAGGTAATACAAGTTATCATCATTAGGAACTGGGGCTGGATTTTCAGATGCTGGCGGTTCTGGAGCTGGGACAGCTTTTTTCGCTTCAAGGAAGCGGTAGATGAAAGCGGCTGCCTGCTCACGTGTTGTGCTGTCCTTTGGCGCAAATTTCAATCCGCCTTTGCCATCCGGTATTCCTGCAGTAATTCCATAATGCAAAATATGATAAACGGCTTTAATCCCCCCTGAAGAAACAAAGTCTCTTTCATCCGAGAAGCTCACGCGCTTTTCTTTTAGTTCCATATTGCTGTATTCCAAAACATTGTTTAAAGTTTGAGCCATTTGTTCGCGAGTGATTAAGGTGGTCGGCTTAAACGTGGAGTCATCTAGTCCTGCCATTAAACCAGCGGTGTAAACTGCTCCGATGTCAGCGGATAATTGGGAATTCATCGGTACATCTTTGAAGTTATGTATCCCGGCAGGCAACTTTAAAGCCCGGTTGATAAAGGCAGCGAATTGCTCACGCGTTACTTTATCCTTCGGTTTGTACACTCCATTTCCATATCCGTGCAGGATTCCTTGATCAATCATGGCTTGCATTTCTTTTTCCAGGGCACTGCCTGGTACTATGTCGCTAGCCTGAGTTGTTGATGCGAACCCCAGAACTCCCGCTAACAACAAAATAGACGCAACTATTCTACTAATACTTCTCATTTCGCCCTCCTCAATTCTGTCTAGTTTCAGTGTAAAGCATTTTTATCCTATAAAAAAGGTTTTTTATGGTATCTATGTTAATAAAGAGCCATTACTCATAAGAAAATTTGTCTTTTTTTATTTTCTAAAGAAAAACAAGGTCTTATGACATACAAATAAAGAACCGATTGCTGGGAGCAATCGGTTCTTTCAGGCTGTCGAGAAACTTTTCATTCTCTAAGCCATTTCACTCTAAGTGGACGCTTTCCGCTACATTCGGCTCACTCTTATAATAAAGAATTCTTTTTATTAGAAAGAGTGGATGAGTATACATGCTTTTTATTCACAGTTCACTGTCGATATGGAGCAAACCAGCGAAGACGCCTGCGGGAAAGCGAGACAGCCGAGACCCCGCAAGACGCGCAGCGGCTGAGGAGGCTTGGCGCTCGCCCGCGGCAAGCGCAGCTGGTTTGCGGAATATCGGAGATATTCTAAGGGGAATTTTTTCTATATCTTTCTCAACAAGCTGAAAGAACCGATTGCTAGGAGCAATCGGTTCTTTTGAGAAGTACTTATTTTGCTTGGATTACACTGTAAAGTGCTGCTGCAAATTCTGAACGGTTAGCCTCTTTGTTTGCATAAAACCTAGAAGTATTGAACACGGTTGTTTGATCAATTGCTTTCAACGTCACTATTGGCTTATGCGCCCAATACGTGGTCGGAATGTCTAAGTATTTTACGGAGGCTGTTTGAACTTGAACTTTTCTTGATTCTGAGATGGCAAAGGCTCTTTCGAGAATGACGGCCAATTGCGACTTTGTCAAAGAATCATATACACCGTAAGAGCCGTTTGTATAGCCTAAGAGAATTCCCGCTTCGTTCATTGCCGCTATATCCTTAGCAAATTTATGGCTAGTGGAGACATCTTTGAAGCGAACCGTTTTGGCTGGCTTCAACTGCAATACGCGGTTGATCATGGCAGCTGCCTGTCCTCGCGTCACTTTTTCTGCCGGGCGAAAATCCTGTTTTTCGAATCCGCTGATGACTCCCGATACATTTAAACTTTTAATTGCTACATAAGCCGGATGAGTGGTCTTAACGTCTACAAAATTGCCATTCGTTACTGGCGGCAAAGCTTTTGGAGCTGATGTTTTGACTGGGGCAGGACTGATAACACGCGTAGCACTAGCATATTTTGGTCCCCAATATGGGTTTGTGTTGATATTTGAGACTTTCACCCCGCCGCTTTCTGCTGAGATAACGTTGCCATTTCCTAAGTATATTCCGGTATGAGAAATGCCTTTTTTATATGTATTGGCAAAAAATACTAAATCCCCTTTTTGTAAATTGCTCTTGGCTACCGCTGTTCCCACTTTAGCTTGTTCAGCAGCGGTCCTTGGCAATGACACGCCAAAATGATCAAATACATAACGGATGTACCCAGAGCAATCAAATCCCGATGGAGTTGTTCCTCCAAATTTGTACGGAGTACCTTTAAATTTTTGGGCATATGCAGCTATTTCATCTGCTGTGGCACCACTGGCTTCTGCTTTAGTTGGCAATAACGGACTAGCTGTTATCATTAACACAGCTACTATCATCATAATTATTCGCTTCTTCAATTCGTCACCTCTAATAGTTTTGGCGATTCCAGGCCATCTGCCTTTTTGAAATCTTTCTGTTGTCTTAACCTGTGTTTGATTCTAACAATAGAATGCCAAAATTAGGTTACGATAATATTACAATTGTGTAACATTTCCTATTTTATGGTTTAAAAGTATGTATAAGAGGATAAAAAAAGAAGTTGCACCTGAATAATCAGATGCAACTCTTCATTCTTTACTTAATGAAACTCGGGTTTTTCGCTCTGGCTAAAAAGACGCCAAAGGCATAGCGGTTCATCATTTTATCAGGTGCAAAAGTAGTGGCAGAATAGCCTGCGGTAACCTTGTTCTGGGTGATTGCTTGTATGGCTTTGTAACTTGCTTGCTCTGGCTTTACATCAATAAATGGAGGTGCTAAAGCGGGATCAAACTTAAATTGGAAAACATTTTGGATCAACAAAGCCATTTCAGCTCGAGTAACCGATTGATCCGGCCGAAAGCTTCCGTCAGGGTAGCCTTGAATAATTCCTTTTTCATACGCGCTTTGAATATACCCCGCAGCTGAGTGATTAGCTCCGACATCTGTAAACTTGGTAGTTCGTGATGCCCCATTGAATCCTTGGGCTCTTCCGAGTAAGATCATTGCTTCTCCACGTTTGATTTCACGGTTTGGTTTGAAGCTCCCATCCAAGTAGCCACTCATAAAATTGTTGCTGTATAAGTAGCTGATATGTGGTGCGTACCAAACAGCCATTGTGACGTCTGGAAAAGCGGGTTCGGTGACTTTAATAGATAACACTTCGTTTTTCTTTATTCCATTTTTATCCGTGTAGCTGAAGGTCAATGGATAAGTACCTTTGGTTTTGTATAAAACCCACTTACCGGGCTCTGTTTCAGGCAACGTAGCAGTCCCTTCTTTTATTGTCCAATTGCTTGCCAACTCTTTATTTTTTAATGTTAAGCTTACTTTTCCTTTTACTACTTTTGTTTCAACCAATGGCATGGTTTTAATCTCTTTTTCATATTGAACCAGGCCATAGCCAAACGAAATATCGCGCCCAGCCGTCCCTAAATCTTTGGCGGTGCTCCGAAGAATTTCCCGCAATTTTGTATGAGATAAAGCAGCGTGTTGTTCTTTATACAAGGCGAGAATTCCTGTAACATGCGGGGCTGCCATCGATGTCCCAGTCAAGTTTTGGTAGCCGTCTACGACATAGTCTACATTATCCAGTTCTCTTGGAAATGTACTAAAAATATCAGCTCCTGGAGCAGCAAGTTCCACCTCCGGCCCCATTGAAGAATGTTTTTCTTTTTTTAAATCGCTAGTTAATGCGCTGACTGCAATAACTGGAGAATACTTTCCAGGATAAGTGACGGTATTCGTCCCGCCGTCTCCGCCTTCATTGCCGGCAGCAGCTACAATGAGCATTCCTTTTTTGCTGGCTTCTTGCAGCATCAGCTCTAATGGACGATCATGTTCGGAAATCGATAAGCTTAAGTTTAATATATCTATTTTATTTTTGATTGCCCATTCGACACCTTTGGTAACTTGAGCTGTTGTTCCTGCGCCTTGGCTATCCATCGCCTTTATAGCAAATAATTTAACGTTCGGAGCTATCCCGATAATCCCAGCATTGTTTTTCTTAGCAGCAATGATGCCAGCAACATGAGTCCCATGACCAAAATTATCATCGTATGGAATTTTAGCTGCACAATCATCAGCTGTACAAACCCCTCCTGCTACTGCCAAATCTGAATGATCAGTATCAATCCCTGTATCTAGGACGGCTACACGAATTCCTTGGCCTGTATAAGGAGCAGCTAAAGTCGGAGAGCTTTTTGTAGTCGTGAAGGAAGGAGAAACAATGTCAGCTGTTGTCTCATAGATTCGATTTGGATAAATTTCTGCAGTTGAAAATTGCTCTTTTAAACTGGTCTTCTCTTCCTTTGTCAATTTCAGTTCGACTAACGGAACTTCATCGTATTCTTTTAAAACAGTATTAAATTGTGCTGTAATCTGTTCCAATTGCTCTTCTGAAGCATGGATCAAGTATGTATCCGGCTCTTCTGCAAACGCATAAGCAGGAAGCATTAAAGAAATAGATAAAGCCAATAGCAGTGTAGCGTATTTTATCATGACCATCCCTCATTTCTATCTATATTCCCATAATACCTTATCCCCGATTTTAATAAACCATTCAAAAGTTACAGAATTGGCTATAATTTTCTTAAGTGTGCTTCCGTGTAATTAAAAACTCCTGTAGACAGCATGTCCACAGGAGCAATCTATTTTTAATGACGCTTATAACTAGGTGCCGCACCTACCGTTTTATAATATGGCAGTACATCAGTACGGCCTTCATAATGATAAAAATAATCTAACGTTCCAAGGAATAACGCTTTCCCCATCGCTTTGCGGTCTGCTTCATCTTTAATGTACTGAATGTCTGTTGTACTATCAATAAAGCCAATTTCCACTAAAGCAGCCGGGACTGTATTTTGGCGAAGCACCTGGTAGTTCCCTGCCTTGACTCCACGATTCTTTAAATCCCATACTTCCTGCATGCGCGCCTGCAGATAAATGGACAGTGCACGAGAAGATTTGACATTTGGATTTACGGCCGCCGTGCTTGCATAATAGAAAGTCTCCTGGCCATTTGCAGAACCGTTCAGCGCATTAGTATGAATGCTGACAAATACATCGCCGTCATTTCTGGAAGCAAATTTTGCACGATCGGCTAACTCAACAAATTTATCTGTTTCGCGTGTCATTTTCACATTTATCGGTGTCTTCTCAATATAATCTTGCATGTGTTTGCCGATGTTTAATACCACATTCTTTTCTAAGAACCCATTGCCGGTAGCACCTGGGTCTTTGCCGCCATGCCCAGGATCGATAATAACCGTTAAATTGCTTTTAACGACTGGTATTGGATTTGGAGAAACAGACGGTTTCGAAGTTGAAAGATAGCTAGTGGAAACATAGCCAATAACACCATTTACTTTAATATGAGACCAGCCACTTGCTGAACTCGCTACGGCTACGGCTGTACCACTTTTTAAACTGCTGATTGATGCATAAGAAGTGCCAGGACCTTTTCGTAAGTTCAATGTGTCCGATCCGGTGTTTACATACATCGTTGTACTAAAAGAAACTTCGTCTGATTTTATACGGAAGCTCTCATTCAAGCTGCGAGCCAGAAATATGGAGAAATCAGCGCGGACAATTTTTTCTTGCGCGCCAAAAGATCCGTCTGGATATCCTTGCGCAATTCCTTTTTGCATCAACGCCGCCGCAGCAGTAGTTGCGTTTTGACCACCAAAATTAAATGCCCGATTCAATAGTATAGCCATTTCTCCACGATTCAATACGTTATTCGGACGGAAAGTTCCATCAGAATAACCTGAAATTATTCCTTTATTGACTAGTGCGACTATGTATCCTGATGCCATGTTATTTGAACCGACATCTGAAAAATGCGTTCCTTTTTTAGTTCCGTCCAATTTCAAAGCCCTTCCAAGCATGGCGGCTGCCTCGCCACGAGTTACTTGTTTTAGAGGTTTGAAACTTCCATCATCGTATCCATTCACAATGCTGCGGTCCACTAAGTACATAATTTCTTTATATGCACGGTGATTTGCAGATATATCATTTAAATTAGTGCTTGCATTCACTTGGCTTTGGTGCGGAATAAGTACTGAAGCAATCAGTACAAAAATAAGCATTAATATCCATTTTTTCAAGACTCTTTTCCCCCTAAGAAATTTATGTCTTCTCATACAATAACCTAAATATTTCTAAAATTCTATGTATCATTAGGATTATTTAGAGGAAAAAATGGTTCTTTTTAATGAGTTTAGTAGTCTTAAAGTCACAAAACCCTGTCTAATGGTTAGACAGGGTTTTGGAATATAACATATTTTTTTCAATTTCTGAATACTCTTTTTTAATACTTTTCCCGTATTAGTTTTCAGCGTTAACGTCTACAATACGGCCTTCGATAGCTGGTGTAACTTCGCCAATTCTCTCCAATTCTTCTTTGAAATTCTCCCAATCCGAAAGCCCCAAATCAGTTACTCGACCTTCAGCATAAGCTTTTGCAAATACATCGTAGTCGTCTCCGCCTTTAGCTGTAAAGGCATTGGTTGCTATTGTATACGTAGTAGCGTCTTCTACAGGATTCAATGCACCATTTTCTCCTTCGATTGCAATTGAAACTACACGTTCCCCTGCTGGTTTAGAAGAATCAAATTCCACTTTCGCACCAGAAACATGCAAGAATCCGCCATTTTCCAATGGGTATTTTCCTACACTTATTTCGAACGCTTCTTTCAATTCAGCCCCTGTTATTTGCATTGTAGCCAAGGTATTGGTGAACGGAAGAACTGTAATGATTTCACCTACCGTGATTGGACCAGCATCAATCGCTGCCCGGATTCCGCCACCGTTCTGGATCGCCATCACAACATTTTCATTACTTTCTTTTGCCTTTGCTAGCATGCCATCGGTAATGATATTACCTAAAGCAGTTTCATTTTTGCGTACACTTGGTGCGCTTGGATTATCGCTCGTACGTGGATTTTCGAGCGCTGCTGTCGCTGTTGCAGAAGTTTCCTGATTAGAAATTTTATCTACTTCCGTTTTAAATGGAGCCAAGACTGCGGTTGCTTGTGCATCTGCTGCAAGGTCTTTCAATGGAAGTAATTCACCTTCAAAGGACAAGACTGCACCTTCTTTATCAAATACCACATCTAATGTCCCTAAGTTTTCTGCATTAGCGCCGGTTTGTACAATAACAGTAGGTTCTTCGTTTTCTTCAATAATTACCGGTTTAGCCAATGCGGTGTGGGTATGTCCTCCAACAATTACGTCAATGCCTTCAACCCCTTTTGCCAATAACAAGTCGTTGTCGATTGCCGGGTTATCGTCATAGCCGATATGTGTCAAGGCAACAACTTTATTCACACCCATTTTTTCAAATTCATCGACCATTTTCTGTGCATCTTCAAGATAATCTTCATTGAACGAAACAAGTTCAGGACTTGCGATGTCTTCCGTTTCTTTTGTTGTCAAACCGAAAATGCCGACTTTCTCGCCATTCACTTCTTTCACAATCCCAGTGTAGATATTCGCATCTTTTGCATCTTCCGTTATTTTTGTTTGGAACAAACCTTCGAACAATGGATCTTTAGAGAAATCCACATTCGCTGAAACGAATGGGAAGTTTGCTGCCTTTATAAATTCTTGCAACGCTTTATGTCCTTCCTCTGACGAACCCAAGTCAAATTCATGGTTTCCAAAAGTCATCGCATCGAAATTCATCAATTTCATTATTTCAAGATCTGCTTTTCCTTGGAATTCATTGAAATATAAAGTACCAGAGAATACGTCGCCTGCATGCAAAAGAAGTGAATTTGGGTTTTCTGCACGGAAATCTTTTACTGCTGTCACCATTTTAGTAGACTCTGCAGCACGGGCATGTGTATCGTTAACGTGCATAATTGATAATGGGAAAGTCTTCTCACCCATTAATTGTTCTGCTGACCGGTGTAGGAACAGCGCAGCTTCCCCACGTGTCACCGGTTGATTGGCAGCAAATTGTGTAGCCGTTTTTCCAACGGTAATTTTATTTTTAACTAAAGCGTCTACGTATTTTGCAAATCGCTCGTTGACGTCAGTAAACTGTGTTTCTTTCAGATCTTGGTCAATTTCGAATCCAGCTGCAATCGCTAGGATTTTTGCTGTTTCGTTGCGTGTAAGCGGATCTTTGGCACCGAAACTTGTAGCGGTTTTCCCATGGACGATTCCTTTTTCAGCTAATGCGTCCACTGCCCATTTAATATCGGCCGGCACATCGGTAAATGCTGACTTAGCGTAATCGCCGTCTTTCGTATAACCTAGTGCTTTAGCAATCATAACCGCTGCATCCTGGCGTTTCACACTGTTTTGAGTGCCAAATTTTGTTTCTGATTCCCCTGCTACAATCCCTAAATCAAACAAAAATTGAACTGCTTCTGTATAACGGTCTGGCACGTCGGTAAATTTCATCTCCGCTGCTGATGCCGGTGATACTGCTGTCGCTACCGCTGCCGCCGCTACTGCAGAAGCAATAAACTTTTTGTTTTTCATGATACTAACCATGTGTTTTTTCCTCCTTAAGGAATAGGTCTATTAGAGTGCTCTTTTATTTTACCAAAATTCTGATAGCTCCTCTACATTATTTACTAAAGCTTTACAAGTTTTCATCGAATATTTCAATATCTTGTTTTAAAAGTTAGATATCTATTATATTTACTTGTTTTAAACGGAGGATTTCCACTTATTCTTATCTTCTTTAATGCTAAAAAAGCGATACGAGAATAGTCTCGTATCGCTTTTAATCATGTGTTTTTCTTTTGCGTTTATCCCATAATGTCCAAATACCCAAGAATATTAAGGCTCCAAAGCTATCAAGTAGGACATCTTGCATAGTGGGCGTACGTCCGCCTGTTAAAGACTGATGAAATTCATCTGCTAACGCAATCGCTGCTGTAATCACAAAAGCAAGCCAAACTCTCGGTTTTGGCAATAAGTTCAGCACCGCCAGCGCAATCAAACCGAACATCCCAACATGGGCCCCTTTGCGCAGCAGAAACTCGACAAATTGGTAATAACCCCTTTCTTCAACGGATACGTATGTGCCCCAATAAGGAATTTGCAAATGGCTGAGTGTCTCTTTGAACGGCTCGGAAGGCAAATACTTTTCCAACGCCGGAATCAAGGTCTGTTCTTCGTAAGTTTGGCCGGAAGATACAAACAATACAATAAATAAAATAACAAAAACGATTAATTTTTTCATACATGGATTGTACCACGATTCCGCCTGTTTCAAGGCAGAAAAAAACACATCCGCCTTAAGGCAAATGTGTTTTCAAATTAATCTCTGCTATGTTCGCCCCAGCATTCCGTATTTTTCAGTCCCGGAATATTTTTGGCATAGAACTCTGGATTCTTGCCGGCTTTTCGCTGATCGGTGTAATCCTTCAATACTTTGAAAGCGGTCTTGCCGAGCAGCGCAATCACCACTAAGTTCAAGACTGCCATGATGCCCATGAACAAGTCGGCCATATTCCAAACCAGTGCAACTTGCGCCAAGGAACCGAACATGACCATTGCCAATACGCCGAAACGGTAAACCGTCAGCCACGTCGTATGGGCATTGATAAATTCAATGTTGGTTTCCCCGTAATAATAGTTCCCGATGATTGAACTGAACGCAAAGAACATAATGGCTGCGGCCAGGAAGTAAGGCGCCCAGTCGCCAACGTGCACGTTCAATGAAGCTTGCGTCAGCAAAATGCCTTCTTGTTCGCCTGTTTTGTAGATGCCGGCCAAAATGATGATAAAAGCAGTCGCCGAACAAATGACAATGGTGTCAAAGAAGACGCCCAGGCTTTGGACAAGCCCTTGCTTGGCAGGATGCGATACGTTTGCAGCAGCTGCTGCGTTCGGCACCGACCCCATCCCGGCTTCGTTAGAGAACAAGCCGCGGCGCACACCTTGCATGATGGCTGCGCCGATTGCGCCTCCCGCTGCTTCTTCCAGACCGAATGCACTTTTCACGATCAATGCAAATACTGCCGGAATTTCACTGATGTTCATGATGACTACATAAAATGCGACCAATATGTATAAGACAGCCATAACTGGCACCAATACTTGGGTTACGTGCGCAATCCGTTTAACCCCGCCGAAAATGATCAATGCTGTCAAAATGACCAGCCCGACGCCAACCGTCCATTCCGGAATACTGAAGACATCCCCAAATGACTGGGCGATTGTATTGGATTGCACCGAGTTAAAAATAAACCCAAAAACCAATGTCAAAAGAATGGCGAAGATAATTCCCAGTTTGCGATTGCCGAGCGCTTTTTCCATATAATAAGCCGGCCCGCCGCGGAATTGGTCTCCGTCTTTCACTTTATATACTTGTGCCAATGTACTTTCGATAAATGCAGTAGACATTCCAATCAATGCGACCATCCACATCCAGAAAACCGCTCCAGGTCCCCCAATGGCAATGGCAAGTGCCACACCGGTGATATTTCCTGTACCTACGCGCGATGCTGTAGAAATCGTAAACGCCTGGAATGCCGAAACGCCGTCATCTCCGTCTTTTTTCTCAGTGATGACACGGAACATTTCGCCGAACAAGCGAATCTGCACGAATCGCGTGCGCACAGTAAAATAGACGCCAAGCCCCAAGAGCAGCGCAATTAAAATATACGTCCATAATAAATTGTTTCCTTCGTCGACGATCCACGTCAACCCGTCCAAAATAGTGTCCATAAAGTTTCTCCTCGTAGCTGTAGTTTTGCTTACTTGCCACGTTTGCACGGCAATCTTGGGAGTCCAAGAAAATTTATTGCCATGAAGCGTGAGCGGATCATTCATAATTAACACGTATGTGAATAATTACTTTTTGACCATAAGTTTTAATCTTAGATGCACTTCAACTTTTGTACAATACCCTGAACAGAAATAGCAGAAACCTTTTTAACTTTTCCGCAAGGTTTCAGCCAGGACACGCGCCCCGATATCGAGCGCCTCTTTATTGAATGCCATATCCGGATGGTGAAGCCCAGGCGCAAGGTCTGCCCCGATGCCAAGCATCGCCGCTTTCAGTTCCGGCTTTTTGATCGTGTAGAAATGGAAATCATCGGCTCCCGTCGTTTCAAGAGGTGGCCCAGTTCTTTCCTCTCCCAACAAGGAACGGATGGCGCTGTCGGCAATTTGCATCGCTTCGTCCGACACTTCAGC
Organism: Planococcus liqunii; assembly: GCF_030413595.1. NCBI lineage: Bacteria > Bacillati > Bacillota > Bacilli > Caryophanales > Caryophanaceae > Planococcus > Planococcus liqunii. Next base: position 3,110,342 of record NZ_CP129238.1, read on the forward strand.
TGCCGGTGTGTAGTCATCCCACTCCCAGGTGATATCCACTTCGTGCAGGGCTGCAATTGATTGGAGCCCCGCGTCGATGCGCTGCCGCAGTTCCGCCATCAGGCTATTGGACTGCGACCGCACATCAAGGGCGAAGGCCGCGCTTCCCGGGATGATGTTCAGCGAGTCGCCGCCCGCCTGGATGTTCGTTAATTTCGCTGAATACGATTCGAACGGCGAAAAGTAAATCGATTTTACAAATTGATGGATGGCCACAAGCACATCAATGGCGTTTTTCCCTTGATGCGGTCTTGCACCGTGCGCATCTACGCCGGTGATTTTGCCTTTCAGGAAAATTCCGGATCCGTGATGGATGGCAGGCGCAACTTCGCCAAACGGCAATTCCTCGATGGGGCGCAAATGCACGCCGTATAAATGCGTCACCTCTTCAAGTGCCCCACGTTCAATCATGGCAAGCGAGCCGTTGCCTTTTTCTTCTGCCGGCTGGAAAATGAACCGGATGCGTTTTGCCAGTGGTTCATCTTTCAAATAAAGCAGCGCACCCAAAACCATGGCCATATTGGCATCGTGGCCGCAAGAATGGTTCGCTTGGACTTTCCCGCGCACTTCCTGCCACAAAGCATCAATATCGGCACGGACCGCGACCACTCGTTCCCCTTCGCCGATTTCCGCAATCAACCCTGTCACGTCATCGAATGTATGATAATTGACTTGGAGGTCTTCCATGATTTCCGCCAGCTTTTTCGTCGTTTCGACTTCTTGCCAACTTGCTTCCGGATGGGCATGGAAATGATCAAAGTATTCCAGGATTTTCGTTTTATTGTCCATCTGTCCGTTCCTCCCCTTCCACGATACAAGAAGCGACTGTCAGTTTTTGAAGCTGGCTTTCGTCTACCCGGATGCCGAGCCCGGGTTCACCCGAAAGCTTGACGTATGGCAATTGGTAGTCCAGGTTGCCGATTTCTTCCGAGAACAGGAGCGGCCCCGTCAGTTCCGCGGATTGGATATTGCGGCGCGCCATGACGGCATGGTAGCCGGCGGCAGAACCGACAGACGACTCCACCATCGAACCGATTTGGGCAATGATGCCCGCCGCTTCGGCTGTTTTCGCCATTTGGATCGCCGGGAAGATGCCGCCGCATTTCATCAATTTAATGTTGATGTAATCGGCCGCTTCCAGCCGGATGATTTCGAGCACATCTTCCATCGTTTGGACGCTTTCATCCGCCATGATCGGCGTTGAGGTTTTTCGGCGGACATCCGCAAGCCCTCGGATGTCGCCCATGCGAATCGGCTGTTCAATCCAAGTAAGATGAGCATCCGCTAATTGGTTGATCGTTTGTACCGCATGCCCGACTGTTTTCCACCCCTGGTTGACATCGATGCGGATTGGCATAGAAGGCCCGACCGCTTCCCGTACGGCATAAATGCGTGCAATGTCGGTTGCCGAGTCGCTGCCGCCCACTTTCAGCTTCAAACTGCTGAATCCTTGGTCCATCGCCCGTTTCGCTTTTTCCGCCATGATTTCCGGCGCTTCGATGCTGAGCACTTTTGGATACTGCAAACCTTCATGCGCCTGTCCGCCGATCAAGTTATAGACCGGCTGCCCTGCCGCTTTTCCCATCAAGTCGTAGCATGCAATGTCAATTGCGGCTTTTGCGGCTGGGTTTCGGGCGATGGCCGCATTCATGAGATGGTGGATCCCTTCGATATCGAATGGGCTTTGGCCAAGAATTTTGGGAACAAGTACGTTCTTTAGGATTTCATATGTCCCGCTGACCTGCTCTCCGGTGACGTGTTCATCCGGCACCGCTTCGCCGTATCCGAAGATTCCAGTATCCGTTTCCAGCTTCACAATGACCGCCGGCATATTCGGATACGTCGCATAGGAAATGATAAACGGTTCCTTTAACGGAAATTCCACTCTGTAAATTTCAGCCTTCACAATCTTCATCACAATCTCCTCCTACTATGTATAGCTTAAATTGTACATGAATGTGACGTGGGGTTATAGGACAGGAAGGATTATTTTAAGGTTTTACAGGAGAAGAAGTGTGTAGGGTTCTATCGATTGTTCCGTTGGGTTCTATCGGCATTTTCTTGGTTTCTACCGGTGTTTTTCGATTTTCTATCCGTGTTTTGGTATGCAGCATCTTCCCAAGAGCTAAGATCAAGGGATTCGAATGGAAAAGACCTTCGCTGTATGCGAAGGTCTCCTCGAAGACTAAAATTGCATTTCGCTGATGGCAAAATGCAGGGTGGGGCTCTTTCGATGTTTTCTACAATTTCTATCCGTGCTTTTTTACTTTCTAACTGTGTTTTTAGGTTTCCTATCGATGTTTTCAAGTTTTCTATATGTGTTTTGACAGTTTCTATCGGTGTTCCTGTTTTTGCCTGTAAAACCGGTGCCTTTTTCCACCGACTTCTTCTAATTTTTTTCGCCTTAATGCCCTTTGTGCCGCTTCCAGTGTCTCTAATCCCAAAAAAGTTTTGCATTCTTTGGTGGTGATGGTTGATTTTACGAGCATAAACCATTCGTCGATGGCATCTAAATGGGCGTCCTTGCTAAATATATTGCATGGTGCACATTCCCATTTGCGCACGAAGCGCTTCATTTTTCTAAGCCGACAGCGCGGACAATAAACACCGGTTTGAATGTCTTGGGGGTTGATTCTCATGTTTAGGGCTAGGGGAAAAGGCTGATATTTTTGATCAATCGCTAACAATTGTGCGCCAAGCGACTTCATTTGTTCTTCAGTGAGAAGGCGATTGTCAATATCCAGGCGGTGGAGTTGAAAAAAGAGTTCGTCTGCAATCCAGACAGTTGCATCAGGAGGCACGTTTTCAATTATTTGCGATGGATAAGCCATAATAACAGCAATTTGAACTGGCAAATGGTAGTTGATTTGTTTTAGGACCTTCTCCATTTTTATTTTTGCAGTTTCTGCTTGAACCACTGGACTTTTGAAAACTCGCTGTTTTCCATTTTGGAAAGATTGGTGTAATACACTCGGATTTGTTTGAAGCCGCAACTTCCCTCCGATGTTTTTGATTTCCAATATTAGCAGCCGATCCTGCATAATAATGACTGTATCGATTTGGCTGCGGTCCGGCAGGGATAAATCTTGGATGATGATATACGGATAGTCCGGTTCAAAATAGGCAAGAAAGTCATCCACGCGTTCTTCCCCTCCGGCCCCCGCATTCTCGTAATTCAGTAATTCGAGAATGGCACCGTTCCTTTCATGATTAGGTGGCAATCTTTTTAGCAAAGCTTCATATCCTGCAATTTTCTCTGTTCTCTTCCGATACTTAATGATTATTTTTCTCACCTCCATGTTTTATTATAGCAAGCAACAGCTTTAAATTCCATAAATATCCAAATATGATTTTTGAAGTGCTATTTTACAGGAAAAATGAGATTTGAAGATCTAAGTTATTTGAGTCAATGACATTTAGGAAAGTCTTTATCGAAGTTTTCATCAGTTTCTACCGGTGTTTCTCTTATTCCTATCGAAGTTTTTCAAGTTTCTTTCGAAGTTAGGGGACTTCTTACTGAAGTTCTGCTAAAAGCCTGCCTTCTTAACACTAAAACCCCTGAATGGAAAAGACCTTTGCATACTGCAAAGGTCTCCTCTAAAACACAAGGCGCATTTCGCTTGTGGCGAAATGCATGAAAATCCCTAATAGTGTCTTCCGCTGTTTCTATCAGTGTTTATTTGATTGCTATCGATGTTTTTCGGTTTTCTTTCGGCGTTACAGCACTTTCAATCAATGTCCCCTCAAAAGCTTTCCACAAAAAAAGACCTCCGCTGTCTGCGAAGGTCTCCTCTCCATTATTCATTAATGGCACTTTTCACCGCAATCGACAGAATCATTTCTTCCAGCAAAATCGGCATTTCTTCAAAGGTATTTTTGATGTGCAGCCGTTCGGTGCGCTTATGGGCATCTTTGCCGAATGGCCCAACATTGAACACGGGCGCTTTCAAATGCTTCATTGCCTGGAACGGAATGCTGTATTGGTCGCCGTAAACCGGCGTGTTTTTTTCGTATGTCATCCAGCCGCCGTTTTGGTCGGTGTAGTTCACATAGCTTAAATCAGAAATGCCGTTGAAGTAATGGATCTGCTGCAGTTTCAGGCCGAATTTATCCTCGGCATTTGCCGTCACTTGCTCCAGGCAGCGCTTGACGAGTTCGTTCTCCGATGAATTTACTGCCGGGTAATATGGCGGTGCATACAACAGAACCGTTGCCGGCGTCAGTTCCTGGCAATTGATCAAAAGAATGTCGACAATGCGCATCGATTTGTCGCGGACGTCCCATTCCGGATGCATCATCGTGTCGTAAAGCGCCCCGTTGACGTAATCGATGCCAAATTTGTTGATGGCGTATTTCATCAGTTCTTCAAAGCGAAGAACCCGGATTTCTCCTAGCGGTTCGATGTTTTCGCGCTCACACATCGCCAAATAATCACGCGTGCAATGTTCCATCGCCTCAATGGCCACTTTCTCGAATTGATCAAACACTTCTTCCGCGGTTTTTTCCATTAAAAAGACATTGTACATTGCGCTGGTCCGATAAGGCGTCTGCGCCGAGTACTCGAGTTTCATATCACGCTGCATCAGCGTCACCGGAAGCGGCGTAGTTTCCCCGTAGACCGTTTCCCGGAAAGAGGTGTTCCATTCCATGCGGTGCGTCAAATAAGTTGAAATGTAGCTCGATGTGATGCCAGACAGCGGCTCGCCGACATGGGTTTCTTTGCCGTAAAAGAGCGCCGACGGCATGATTTTCCCGATCGAACCCGTGTAGATGTAATGAGCCATATCACCCGGGTATTGGGCAAAGACGGGCTCGCCGTTCAAAAACAGAATATACTCAAGGCCGAATTCCCGCTCCAGATCAAGCAGTTTCGAAACGCCGTAGCGCATGCCGGCGGAATTTACTTCTTCGTCCGCCACCGTCACCAGCAGCAGATTGATCGGCCACTCTTCAGCTGCCGCTTTTTCGATTAAAGCCATATGAAGCGCAAGCCCCGCCTTCATATCCATCGTGCCCCGGCCAAATAAGTATTCACCCGACTGCAAATCTGCTTGTGCTTCCGGATCCAATTCATCCTGCACTCCTTTGAACGCTTCCGCCAATTCCAGCGGGCTGCAGGCCAACGGCTCCAAGTCGCCGTACTCTGAAGTATGCACCGTATCATAATGGCTGATCAGGACAATCGTGTCCGTCGCTTCCGGATGTTTGTAAAGCGCCGTCAGGTTTTCACGCCCCCAGTTCACTGCGCTGAGCGACAAGCGCTCCGGGTATTGCTGGAAATATGGCAGCATCTCCAGCTTTTCTTTCAGTTTATAGGCGAATTGGACTTCACCTTCTGTCAGCGTCATGCTTTTCCAGCTCACCAGTTCAATCAATAATTCCTGCAACTTTTCGGGAGTCCCCCAGTATATTGTCATCTCTATGTCCTCCTCTTGATGCTGCTCCGCTTGCTTTATGTTACTTTCTTTTGCTTTCCAGTGTTTTCAGCCAGTCGCCCATGCGCTCCATTGCCTGTTCAAGCGTCTCCATGGAATAGGCGTAGGAAATCCGCAGGAAGCCTTCTCCGGTTTTCGTAAATGCCGAACCCGGGACAGCTGCGACTCCCCCTTCTTTCAATAAAGCCGTTGCAAACTCAAACGACGTCATGCCGTATTTGGCAATGGAAGGGAAGATATAGAAGGCGCCTGTCGGTTTGACAACTTCCAGGCCCATTTCGACCAGTTTCCCGTACACAAAATCGCAGCGTTCGCGGTATGCGCGGTTCATCACTTCCGGTGCATCGCGGTTGTTTTTCAGCGCTTCGATCGCTGCGTACTGGCTCGGCACCGATGCACATACCGTATTGTACATATGCACTTTCAGCACTTGCTGCACGTACTGTTCCGGCCCCAGCAAAAAGCCCATGCGCCATCCCGTCATCGAATGGGACTTGGACAAGCCGTGGACCAGGAACGTCCGGTCTTGAATCGAATCAAAGCAGGCAAAAGAGGTATGTGTGCCCGCAAATGTATTTTCGCTGTAGATTTCATCGGTCACAACAAAAATCTCGTGTTTGCTGAGTTCTTCCACGAGCGGTTCCATTTGGGCTTTCGTCAATGTGACGCCTGTCGGATTCGACGGAAAATTAAACAAGATTGCTTTTGTTTTCTCCGTGACAAGCGCCCGGATGGCTTCCGCTGTCGGCACTAGCCCGGTTTCTGATGTATCGAGCAGAACCGGTTTGCCGCCGTTCAATTCCACAATCGGCTCGTAGCCTGCAAAGCACGGCGCCGGAATGATCACTTCATCGCCTTCCAAAAGAATCGTCCGGAAAACCGCATCCAGCGCTTCGCTTGCGCCGTTGGTCGCAATGATCTCGGTTTGCGGATTGTATGTAAGTCCATAAGTATCCTGGAAAAACGCAGCAATTTCCTGGCGCAGCTCCAAGAGCCCTGCATTGTGAGTGTATCCGGTCAAATTGGCTGAAATGGCAGCTTTCCCGGCTTCTTTGACCGGTTCCGGCGTCGGAAAATCCGGCTGGCCGATGGTTAAATTGATGGCATCCGGGTAATTCACCAACTGATTGAAAAACTGGCGGATCCCTGACACACGAAGCGCTTCTGCGCGTGGATTCAATGTAAGTGGCATGAACAAAAACTCCATTCCGTATTTTGGCTTTCCTCTATTATATTGCAAATTGCCGGAAAATAAAGAGAGACTGTTTCCATATAGAAAAAAGCGGCTCATAAGCTGAGCCGCTCAGAATGTATACAAAGTCTAGATGAAATGTATGGCGATGCATAAAAACCAACCGGTCCGGCCACTTCGCTTTCCGTGGGCTCAGCTTCAGCCTCCTCGTCACTAACGTTCCTGCGGGGTCTTCAGCTTTCGCTGTCCCACAGGAGTCTTCGTGGCCGAACCGGTTGGAGCGTCTCTCTGTGAATCAATAGTGAATATTATTCCGATTGAAGCCTAAACAGACATGCCTAACAAGAAAAGCGACATCTCTAAATAACCTCCTGTACAGGATCCGGAGTGGAAGCCGGCGACTCCAGCGGGATAGCGAAGTGCCGAAATCCACTCGGGACGCCAGTTCCGAGTTAGTTCGGCGCGAGCCTGCGGAACGCGTCCGGCTGAAACGGAGGATCTGGGATTTCCCTTTCAATCAGATATTTATTCAGCTATCATGTGTAAAAATTCTTTTTTTCACAAGCTAAGCGGCTCATAAACTGAGCCGCTTTCTCCGTTTTTTCAACAAGTCTTCTGCTGCACCGGATCCAAACAGGACACCGACGATAATCAGCACCAAGCCGAAAAGGTGATTGGTCGTGATCACTTCGCCCAAAATGACTGCTGCTCCTACAAGTGAGAAAAAAGTATTCAAGTTCATGAAAATAGCGGCTTTGGTCGGCCCCGCCTGTCCGATGGAATAATTGTAAAGCAAATGTCCGACAGCCGTCCCGAGTACAGCCGAAAAAAAGAACGCTACCCAGAAAGTTGATGGAACCTCCGCAAAAGCGGCAATTTCCCCCGGTTCTTGAATTAGTGAAATGATGAACAAGACACCGGCGCCGATGATGAACATATACGCAGTCAATAGGCGCGGGTCCATGGAGCCGGCAGCTTTCGAAATGACAATATAGCTAAGCACTTGGACCAGAATGGACAGGAAGACAAAAACATCCCCGATGTTCATCCCCGCCGTCTCGCCGCCGCCTACCAGGACAGTCGCAGATACACCGACAAGGCCGATCACCACGCCAATCCATTGCAGTTTAGACGGGTAGCTGCGCAGAATCAACGAAACCAGCACAGCTGTCAGCATCGGGCCAGTTCCCAGAATCAATCCAGCATTCGTTCCTGAAGTAAGCGCGAGTCCGCTCGACAGGAAATAATGGTGTCCGACCACATTGAGCAAGGCTCCAAGCAAGATGAATTTCCACTCGTTTTTTCGCGGAAGCCGCAGCAGTTTCATGCCGGCAAGAATCACAAAAATTGTCGCCGCGGCTGTGAGAATGCGAAAAGCAGTTAATGTGATAGGATCCACAAATTCAACCAGGTATTTTACAGAAGGTAGATTAAACCCCCATATCAGCATGACAAAAATTAAAATGGCATAGATTTTCCATTGATTCAATCCAATTAAGCCTTCTTTCGAGTTCCGAATTATTCACTTATTTTACGCTGAATCAACAGCAAAGTAAACGGCTTTCCCGTTATTTGATCGTTTTCACATTATAGTCGTATGCTTTTCGGCCAATCAGCAAGCTGAACACAATAAAGGCGATCAATGACAACACGACCGGAAACGTGACGGTATGCACACCGAACAATTCACCGTTGGCAATGTTATAAAAATGCAGCGCTACGTAGCTGCTGATGCCGACAATCATCGAAGCGATGGCCCCGTATTTATTGCCCCATTTCCAGTAAAGCCCGAGCACGACCGGCCAGATAAACGCTGCTTCCAAACCGCCAAAGGCGAAGAGATTCAGGAAAATCAGCAGTTCCGGCGGATCAAGTGCCAGCAGGAACACAATGACGCCAAGGGCACCTGTGATGCCGAACGAAATACGTTTGATGGCTTTCAAATCCGCGTCGGGTTTGATGTAATTCAAATACACGTCTTTTACGATGGTAGAAGAAACGAGAATGAGCAAGGAATCGACGGTCGACATGATGGCGGCCATCGGAGCGGCAAGGACAATCCCTGCTGCCCAGGCCGGCAAGGTTTCCAACGCAATCAGCGGAATGACTTTATCGCCAATTTCAATTCCTGGCAAGATCGGCCGGGCAAAAATGCCGATCATGTGCATGTTTAGCATGATAAAGCCGGTCACAACCGTGCCGATGATCAGTGCCCGGTGCATCGATTTGGAATTTTTATAAGACATCGCCCGGACCGTAATCTGCGGCAAGCCGACCACTCCGACACCAACCAGAATCCAGAAAGACGACACATACGCCATGCTTAAATTGCCATCCGCGCCAAAAGGCGTCACAAGATTCGGGTTTTCATTGATCAAGTCGTTCATGATGTTCGGAATGCCGCCGCCTGCAATGATGACCGCAATCAATAGGATCAATGTGCCGATAAACATGACTGCTCCCTGAACCGCATCGGTCACCGCAACCGCCCGGAAGCCGCCGATGGTCACATAGACAAGTACAGAAACGGCAAAGATGAACAAAGCCGTGTTATAAGACAAGCCGGTCAGTGATTCAACAAGGCGAGCCCCGCCAATCCACTGGGCCGCCATCGCGGAAAACAAAAAGATGATGATGCTGAGGGCAGACAGGATGACCACCCAATTGCTTTGGTAGCGGGCTTTTAAAAAGTCGATCATTGTAATCGCATCATAGCGGCGCGCCATGATGGCGAATTTCTTCCCTAAAATCATCAGGACAAAATAGCCGGTGACCACTTGTGTCATGGCAAGCAGCACCCAGCCGAAGCCCATCGTATAGGCGGTGCCAGGCCCCCCCAGGAAACTCGAGGCGCTGCCGTAAGTGGCGACCATCGTCATCGCCAGCACAAAGCCGCCGAGCTCACGGCTGCCAAGGAAATAATCATTGATAAAGCTTGAACTGGATGACAATTTGGTGCTTGACCAATAGCCGATGGCAAAAATGATGGCTAGAAAAACAAGCATCGGAATGATAACTGCAAAATTCATCGTTCATCTTCCTCCTCTTCAAACGGCACTTCCACAAAGAAAAACTTCACAATGACAATGACAAGCACCACAATCAACAGGAAGCCGACGACGCAGCTGTAGAAAAACCAATCCGGCAATCCGAAAATGTAGGTGTATTCTTCAACGGGGCGCGACCCCATTCCATAGGCAAAGCCGAACCACCAAATAAAGTTAAAAATCGCTAAGCCCAATCCAATCAATGCTTCGCGGTTGGCGATTTTAAACCGCCAATCTGTTTCCTTCATCCCAAACACTCCGTTTCGTTATCAGTTTTAACGGCAATACTGCCTCTAATTTACTGCACCTATCTTTTCATCCTATTATCGTATCAATTGCACCGGTGCCTGTCACCCACACATTTTCACAATTGGGTTTTGGGCAATAGGAAAACCCCGGAAGCTGTTGCTTTCGGGGTTTCCTTTTCGGATAGCTATCGTGCCAATAAGTATTCAATATACTTGCGCCAATTAGTGTTTTTGGCAAACTCATAATTGGGTTGTTCGCTCGGGAAAGGCATAAAGACTTTTGGCGCTGATTTGTATTCTCTTAGTGAATCGTCTTTTAGAACGATCGCTCCTACTCCAACTCCATCAGATAAAACAGCCTTACCATTCACGTCGAAATTGATTGTTACTGGAGCAACGGGTCCGTATCCTTCTTCATTTAATACATAAGTCGACCCGTTCGTATCTTGTCGGTCAAATATCCATGGTTGTGGAATTGCTACTGCATCAACTGCTTCGTTTATGGTAATTTCTGCATTGGCTGTGCTGCCAAATGGTATATTCTCCGTAATCGGTTCATCTGCTAAGATCTGCACTTCATAAAAAGCGATTGGATTGGCTTGTTCTTTCGGATCCAATGCACGATATGCTTTTAGCCATCTTGAATCTTCGGCAGGAATTTCGGATACACTTAAGACGGTACCTGGAACGGCTGCTTCTAAGCCTTCAGCCTGAATGAGAACTCGGTCTTGGGCAGCCACGTCTTGCCATTCATCTTCCAGCACATACGTCATAAATGTTTTTTCAGTTGAATAAATTTCAACACTTAATGGGTTTGAATCTCGATTTACTTTAGCCACAATGCCTTCTACAGGGCTAACCAGTGCCGGGTTCGATAGGCTTTGGCTCAATTGTGCATCAATAACCGCTAATTGAGAATCAATGGCGGCCAAACGTTGATTGGCTTGTGCGATTCCAGTAGCATAGGAACCATCTTGCGGTACTTCTACACCAACTGACAGATCAACATTAAACTCAATTGTATCGCCATCTTCATTTGTAACGCTAGAGCGGTCTGAAGCACTTTCAGATTCTGAACCACTTTGTTTAGATTGCGCAGATTCCAGTTCTCGAAGTGTGTTCTGCACTTCACTTTTTTCCGCTTCCAAAGCTCGCTGTTCCGATTCCCAAAGTGTTCGTTGCTCCTGTGATTCCACTTCATTTAATAAGGCCAATTCAGAACCTGCCTGAACCACATCGCCTTCACTCACTACCCACTGTTCGATTGCTTCTCTTTCCTGAACATAAATTTGCATCGTATCTCGAGGAGCAGCGACGGCTTCTTTCGGCAGCTTTTCTATATATGTATTTGGATAAGCCCGTTCGTATTCGCTGACATAAATATTTTTTGAAATAATGCTTTTTTCTCCAAACATCAATAAGGCATTAGCGGCAATAAAGGCGGTTATCGCAATAGACAATCCAATGAAAAAGAATTTATTCATATAGAAGCGCCCCCTCTCGTGAAGCCGCTAAGCATGTCATCAATCGGAACATAAGCGCTAAATAAGCCAATGACTAATGCTACAAGGATGTGTAGTAAAATTAACAATGACAGAATTACTCTTGGTGAATAAGAAGTGAAGCTACGGGTAAAACGGTATTGAATCGCGATGATTAATGCCGTAAAAATCGTCAACTGATTAAAGAAAAACGTTACAAAAGTATGATTGAAAATTGAATGGTCTAAAAAGGTCGCAGCCAGTGGTCCAAATGAAAACAAGGAAACCGGCATTGTAAATCCGGCTATAGCAAATAAGAAAAATAAAAGAGCTTTTTCAATTAACAGAATGGCTAATACAAAAGACTGCATGACCAAGGCTGTCCGAAAAGTCATCTTAGTCAATTTGCTGAATAAAAACGCAACTCCATAGGAATGGAAAGCCAAATAAAAACCTGCCCACAGCAATGTACCTACAAGAGATGTCCAACGAGCCAAAGTGTATTCATCCCAAAATTCTTCCGCTAAATAAGGAGTTAACGACCTCGTATTCATTCCCCAAATTTCACGGAGCGCAAAAAGAAGCACTCCAAGTGCAAAAATCCAGAAGAGGCGCTGATTAAATTTCCGCATCGTATTTTCTTGCAAATTATGTATTAGATCTCCTTGGCGGGCAAAATAACGCCAGAATTTAAAGTCAAATGTCATGCTATGTGATTCCTTTCGGCGCAATGATGGTTCTGCTAACTTTACTTTACCAAAAAAAACGGTGCTTTGAAACGGTTAAGATACCACAATTTTCAATTTCTCCTTCTTTAAGCCTAAAGACACACAAATTGTATATATTTCAAAGAGAAAAAGGTATAAATAACCTGGTGGAAGCTTAATCGCCAATTATGTTTATAAATTTAAAAACCAACGAAAAACCCCCACATTTCTGCGGAGGTTTATCAAACTTAAACGATTTTGTATTTCTTATGTGAAATTACGGTCATGTTGGATGCTGCACCAATTTCTTTTGCATCTTCAGGTGAAATTTCAACAATCACCGAGTTGTCCATAATTTTATAGATAGTTCCGTTGACTTCCACGCCATTGCGGGTGAAAGAGATCCATTCACCAATTCTGCGAGCTGCTACGAATTCGGATACTTCTTTTTCATGCGGTTGAAATGCCATATTTATCCTCGCCTCTCTTTAGTAGAAACAATATCTATTCATTATAGCATAAATAAGGCGGTATTTCATCTGTTAAGCTGACAGCTTTCAAAGAAAAATATCAGCTCAATTGCTTTTATTGCTTACAGCAGTTTTCTCTTTCGTTCACTCGACGCCCGGCAAGATCGTCAGCGTCTTGGCATCTGCGTCAAGCCGCGCCGGTACACCAAGCGGGACGGAAAAATGCGGTTCGCAATGGCCGATTTTAAATCCTTTGACGACTGGCACTTTCAAGTCTTTAAAATAATCATCCAGCACTTCGTCCAATGTGAGCGACCGCTCTTTGTTTTTCGCTTCGGCATTTTTGAAATCGCCGATTACAATGCCGGCCACTTCATCAAACTTCCGGGCCATCTTCAGATGGTTCAGCAGCTCATCGACTTGATACGGCTCTTCATCAATATCTTCAATCAACAGGATTTTGCCTTTTACATCCAGTTCAAATTTCGTTCCGATGCCGCTCCGGATCAGCGACAGATTTCCGCCGACCAGCTCGCCTTGGGCTATTCCGCTCGTCAATGCAGTAAGCGGCGAAATTTCTTCGGAATAAAACAATTCGAACGGCCCAAACAATTGTCCAAACATCCGGGCGCTGCGCTCATGGAACGTTTCTTTGCCCACGTCTGAAGCAAGCATCGGCCCGTGGAACGTTGCCAGCTCTGCGTACTCTCCAATAGCTGTATGTAAAAAGGTGATATCCGAATAGCCCCAGAATATTTTCGGGTTTTCTTTGATCATCTGAAAATCGATTCGATCTGTATAGCGCGCTGCCCCGTATCCTCCGCCTGCGCAGATGATGCCCGCAACTTCGGGGTCTTCGAACATAGCATGCAAATCAGCCAGCCGCTCATCGTCTGTACCTGCCAAATGGCCATTCTTTGCTTCCACCGATTTACCCATTTTTATGTTCAAGCCAAGGCTTTCCAAAAACGGCAGTGCTTTTTTCATGTTTTCCAAATTCGGTGGGCTTGAAGGTGAAATGATTCCCACTGTATCGCCTTTTTTCAATCGTCTTGGTAAAGTCCGCATATCCATCCACTCCTATTTCCATTAATGTCTTTAAAACCACAATCCGCATCCCGGTTCTTCCCTGCAGATTGGAACACTTTCTTTATCCAAGCATACCGTTTATCCCGAAAAAGTAAAACGTCAGCGGTATAGCCACCTATCCTTCCATCGGCTTTATACCGAGGATGGGATGGATTTTTGAAAATGAAACTATAAATTTAGAATTTTTAGTCATTTTGGTTCATGATAATCATTTGATATCTCTCTATAATAAAAACAAGTTATAAATCGGTTAGCTTAACCTCTGTAACTTACCGGGCGAGATCTTCTTTTATCCCCATAATAACCTAGAGGAGTGGATCAAGATGAATTTTGATAAAGTGCTGGAACTAGAGTGGGAAGATCTTGCAATTGGCATGGCCGGTTCAACCATCTTAATGGTAGCCCTAAATTTCTTCACATTAATGTAAGAGGTGACTTATGCAGATCGGCGTATATTAAAAGCCCTTTTCCGATAAACTGGAAAAAGGGCTTTTATTCATTTTTTGGGCATACAAAAACGCCTGCTCTTAAATGATTCGGGCAGACGTTTTATCCTAGGGCTGGTTTCACGTTACAAACCTCCATTAAGTTGTTGTTTTTGTTGTCTCAGCAAGTCGTTGAACATCGCTTCATCATGCAAAGTTAAAGCATGGTCGATCATCCGGTTGAAGTTTTCCTGTTCCAGGAATTGAATCGCTTCTTCCGCTTCCTGCTTTGCCTGATCGTTCACTTCAAGCAATCCTTCTCTTTCTTCCTGCAAAATTGCTTGTAAGTGCATATGGATATCAGACACTAGCAGCAGCTGATACAAAGGCAGCCGAATAAACCGATTGCCTTTTTGGAAGACAAACACTTCAGATAGATTTTCTACCTGGAATGTGTTTAAATTGACAACTATCTCTTTGCCTTCTACCGGAATAAAATGAAACAGTTCATCGTCTTTTAAAATCGAGAAATATTGATAGGCGAAAACAAATCGAACGAGATGATCTTCTTTCTTTGTATAAAAAGGCTTCATCAATTTAACGTGCAGCATGACACTCCCCCCTTTGCAAAAAGATAGAATATTCTTACTATATTTAGTATAGCATAAATCTGTTATTTCGGATACGAAAAAGCACAGGGATTATTCTTTGATGCTGAAATCTTCGCGGACCAAATAATTCGGCGAAACGACAAAATGCATCTGGTCTTGGCGGACACGAATAAAAAAGGCATCCAGCAGAGAACGCAAAAACTGCTGAAACTCCTGGTCTTCCATTTCGCCTTTTTTAAAGACGATACGGTTCGCCGCCAAATCAATGTATACCGACTCAACAGGGCCGCCTGTTTGAACCATATTTCGAAGCATAAAACCACTTGCGGATGAAGTGACTTGCCACTGGATTTTTTGGAAGCCTTGGCCTGTATGCCGCAGAAAAATTTCCCATTGCCCAATCGAATCTTGACTTATTACATACCCTAAATCAGGAATTTCCAAAACATAAACATCCATCAACTTCTTATCCCCTATCCTTTACCCCTTGTGGGTCCATTATAGTGTTATTGTACCATTTTTATCCCAATATAATAGTATTATTTTTCATTACAGCTGAATCAGTCTTGCCACTCGGCTTGCTTACTTTTTTACGTGAAGTGAAAGAAAGACTGAATTTCCAATCAGCTGTAACTTTGAAATGGGATAAAGGCAAAACCATTATCACTGTTGACCGGCTGCCGAAATCCAGTCGGCTTTTCCTGTTCCGGATCTATATTTCTTTCATCCAAACATTTGCCATTCGGCTCTGCAGCCGGAACAAGCAAGCAAACGGCAAGACTCATAACAATATTTTTCAATCCCGAAGTTGCTGCATACCGAATGGTTCCGGTATTGATTCGTTGCATAGCCATCCTTGCCTAAAGAGGATCAGGAAGCTGTATGCAAGAAAAAGCACCAAAGAAATCGGCTGGCTGAAATTCAGATATCGGCTGAAAGTTCACGATTAACTTTCTTTCAACGTCCGCGAGGCGTATAATAGAAGGAAAGTTTTTATTTTGGAGCGATGCATATGGCTACGGTTCAATCCCTGGCAAAACGATTCGATGATACGATTCACAATTATATGGCTGCTGTCGAAAAATCACTCATTCCATCGCGTGAGCAGGATGAGGAAATGGTTCGAAAAGCAGTCTTTTTAGTGCGCCATGACGGTGTTCAAATTTTGTCGTTCAACGAAGAGCGGCTTCTGCTTGAAGCAATCGTCAAGGATGCTCATACCGTTAAAGTACTTTTGAATTTTGATAAAATGACCACTGCCTGCGCTTGCCCGCAAGACGAAATGTGCCGCCACAAGCTGGCAGTCATCTTTGCCCTTTACCAAAAAATCGGATCCTTATCCGAATGGGTGGCAAAATGGCGATCGCGCCCTTCCGATCCAGTTGCGGCATTAACAGGCAAACGGTCGCCGGAACAGTGGACAGGGCTGATCCGCAATGCGTGGCGTGAGCCGATTCCGGATTACACGACCCGCAATTATTTTTATTTTGAACAAATGTACGAAGGGCGTTTGAAAAACGCTTTGTCGTTTGTCCCTCTGGAACGCGAATGGAAAGTTTTTTATCGGACTTATGCCCATTTGATTTCCTTGATGGAAGTATGGGAGACCTATATCGCCGGCACTGAAGAAGTGCACCATTCCTTTTTCAAGACCTGGTTTGACGATGAAATGCATACACTCCGTGATTTGTTAGAACAATTGCGCGTACAACACCGCACCTTTGAAGCAGACGATTTCTTAAAACATTTGCGGGGGCTGGTCCGTTCATTTATCCAAGTAAGAGACGGATCGTTTTCGCAGCGCTTTTCGGTTTATCGTCTGTTTTGGACCAACCTGTTTACTACGAATAAATTGCGGCTTGACGAAATCGGCGTTTTTGACCGCCCTGACAGCCGCCTTGAAGCTTTCTTCGCCATCTTATTGGAAGACGACGTCACCGTGAAAAAAATTGCGCCGGATGAAACGCCGGATTGGGTGCAGCTCGCTGTTTTGGCAGAAGAAAACGAGCACTCTCAGGGATTAACGGCTATTCTAATGGCGGTTAAGCCCCATGTCAGAACCTTCTTGTTTGAAGGGTTATATACCCAATACCGCCATCAGTACGTGCGTGTACTGAGCCGCCTTTTCTCACAAATCCACTTGAACGAAGCCGATTGGGAAGATTTGTTCAAGCAATTCGGCCATTACGGACTTCCGGCTTATTCAACGTATTTAATCGAAAAACAATTATATAAACAATGGGCTGAACTGCATCACCTCCACAATTCTCCGCTGTACTTTGCGGAAGAATGCGGCTTAAAGGCCGTTCAGGAAGCTGCTCCGGATTATGTTTTGCCGCTTTTCCACCGCTATGCGATGGATTATTTGGAAGAACGCAGCCGGCCCAGCTATAAACAAGCGGTCCGGATCTGGAAAAGAATGAAAGCAGCCTGCAAAAAAAGCGGTCAAATGGAGTTCTGGAAAGCGTATATGACGGAAATCCGTACTCAAAACAAACGACTGCGCGCACTCCAGGAAGAGATCGAGAAAGGAAATCTTTTATGAATCAGTTTCAAACAGAAGGAAGCCGCACCTATTTCCTTAAGATAAACCGGTCCGACGAGTTTCGCATCCAAGCAATCAACGAAGCCGGAAACCGTATCCCTCCCGAAATTTGGAAATCTTATTTGTATTTTCTTGATAAAGAAAGCTTCTACGGCCTGACGGCACGGGCCGATGGCTTGGACCTGCTTCTGACACCCGCGGATTTTGTCCGTTTGTTTCAGCGGGAACCCCATCATTACGTATCGTTCCAAGGGCAGCGCACCGAAGACGAAGCTTGGCTGAATCTGGCTGGAAGAGTGTCGGACTCCTTGAACGATCCGGATTTATGGAACCATGTGTCAGTAGACGGCGAGGACATCGTGATTGCCCCGACTTTTGGCGATCCTGAAATCCAGGCGTTCCTTAGCGATACCATCCAACAGCAGTTAAAGCAAAAAGGCTTGGCTCCCGCTCAATTGCCTTATATTCAGCATTTCGTCCAGCAAGCCGGCTGGGAAGGGCTGCGGGCTTCTGATGATTATGTCTTGGCTGCCCAGCTGAGCGAACCGGATACCGATGCGTTCTGGTCATTTAAAGTGGTGCTCCGCTCGAAACGTGGGACTGTTTACTGGTCTCCTTCAAAACGGCGCATGGACGAGCCGATCGATAAAGTGCTGCCTGAAAAATGGCGTCCCCATTTCGAGGAAATTACCCAGCAGCAACAATTGCTGCTTAGTTTATGCCCCTCTGTTGAAGGCTATGACGAAAGCCGGCTTTACCATGCAGAATGGACAGACGCCCAAGTGCTGGAATTTCTGCGCAATGATGCGGAAATTCTCCAGGCATTCGGCGTTGAAGTATCCATTCCTTCCTGGCTGAAAGCTGTCCAGGAATCCAAAATCCGTGTGCGGGCCAATATCCACTCCCCTGTCAAAAAAGCTTCGGTCGTCGGCCTTGACCAGATTGTGCGTTTTGATTGGCAGTTTTCGTTGAACGGCCACGAACTCAGCATGAAGGATTTTCAGGAACTTGTTTCAGAAAACAAGGAATTTATCCGCATCGGCAACGAATGGGTGCGCGTGGATTCAAACTTGCTGATGCAGTTGCGGAAAATGATTGAAGAAGCCGATGACGCAGACTGGACCATCAAAGACATGCTGTTCCAGAACGTACCGGAAATCATGCTCGATGATACGGTCGATGAAGAAGATCCGCTCGTTGAATTCCAGTTGAACCGCTCACTTCGGACACTTCTCGATAAGCTGCTCGATAAACGTGATTTGCCGGAAACACCAATTCCGCCGGCCTTGCTTACCGAGCTCCGGCCATACCAAAAAACGGGCTTCGACTATCTTGTGTTTATGCGGCAGGAAGGATTCGGCCTGTGCCTGGCAGATGATATGGGCCTTGGAAAAACGGTGCAGCTGATCGCTTACCTGCTGCATGTCCACGGAAAAAACCCGGAGCAGCCGTCCTTGATCATCTGTCCAACTTCCGTACTTGGAAACTGGCAGAAAGAATTGGAACGCTTTGCTCCGAACTTGAACGTGGTGGCGCATTACGGAACAAATCGTCCAAAAGCCGGTGACTTTGCAAAATTTTTGGCGGAAGAAAAGCCGGATGTTGTGCTATCAACATACGGCATTGCTTCGTCCGACGCAGAAGAAATGCAGGCGATCCACTGGACCAGCATCACACTTGATGAAGCGCAAAACATCAAGAACATGTACACGAAACAATCCCGTACCATCCGTAAATTCAAAGGCGACCACCACATTGCGTTGACTGGGACACCAATTGAAAACCGGTTGTCGGAGTTATGGTCGATTTTTGATTTTATTAACAAAGGTTATTTGTACCGCATCAAGCAATTCCAGGAAAACTTCATGATTCCGATTGAGCGGGATGATTCCGAAGAACATAAAGAAAAGCTGCGCAAGCGCATCCAGCCGTTCTTGCTCCGCCGGACGAAGAAAGATCCGGATCTCCAGCTGAATTTGCCGGAAAAACAGGAGCAGCTGGAATATTGTCCATTAACGCCGGAACAGGCGGCCCTTTACGAGGGGCTGGTACAGGATACGGTGCAGAAAATGGAGACGCTCACAGGCTTCGAGAAAAAAGGGCTGGTGCTGAAAATGCTGAGCAAATTAAAGCAGTTATGCAACCATCCTGCACTGTATTTAAAAGAACCTTACAGTTCGGCTGAAGAAATACTGCCGAGATCTCAGAAGCTGGAGCGCATAGTGACTCTCGCCGGGGAAATTGCAGAGCGCGGGGAACAGTGTTTGATATTCACGCAGTATATTGGCATGGGCCACTTGCTGCAGCAAGCTATAAATGAGCTGTATGGCCACGAAGTGCCATTTTTGACGGGGAGCATGCCAAAAAATCAGCGAGATTCGCTGGTGGCTGCTTTCCAGGAAGGCAAATTCCCGGTTTTCATCCTATCGCTGAAAGCCGGCGGCACCGGCCTAAATTTGACCGCGGCTACCCATGTCTTGCATGCGGACCGATGGTGGAATCCCGCTGTTGAAAACCAGGCGACGGACCGGGCTTACCGCATTGGGCAGACCCAATTTGTCCATGTCCATAAGTTTGTAACGATTGGTACCATTGAAGAAAAAATCGATTCCCTGCTGACTCAAAAGCAATCGATGTCTGAAGAATTTATCCAATCAAGCCAATGGATGACTGAGCTCTCCGACAACGAATTGAAAGAGCTGTTTTCATTCAATTAATAATAATCCGGCCAGGCCCCCACCTGGCCGGATTCCCATTTAGACGGAAAAGCCGTCACCCTGCTTGACGGAACGGAAGATCTCTTTTAATTCACTTAGTTCCCGCTCCGCCTCTGCCAGTCGCCGATGCAGCTGAGCGGTCATTTTAATCAGTTGCTCCATATGCACTTCCAATTGCAATTGCGCGTCTTTCGGCATGACTAAGTGCCTCCTTTGTTTGATGTTTAAACGTTCACTCCATCCGTCCCAGGCGGCTGAAAGTCAAAGTCTGCTTCAGACTCGGGCTCCGGCTGCTTGTGGGCGGATTCTTCTTTTCCTTTTCGTTTATCGAGAAAACGGATTTGATCGCCTACAACTTCCGTGACATAAACGCGCGTTCCGTCTTCTTTGTCGTAATGCCGGGAGTGCAGCCTTCCCGTGACCGCTACCAGCGAGCCTTTCGTGCAATACTTGGACACATTATGGGCCGGCCTGCCCCACGTTGAACACAGTACAAAATCTGTTTCTACCTCCCCTTTCTGATTTTTGTAATTCCGGGATACCGCAACAATGAATGAAGTATGTATTCGGCCTTCATTCATTACACGCATGGCTGGATCTTTCGTTAATCGTCCGACAATTCCGACCTGGTTCATCTACTCACCTCCTTTGGAATATCAACAGCATACTAAGTAAAGTGAATATTGCGCAAAATGCCAAAAATAATTTTTGCCCCTTTTGGGCTTTTAAAATTTAATTTTTGATCGGGCCGCAAATTTTTTTTTGCTGATTATTTATCATATTCAATGGATTTTCTGCCTTTTGCCGCCTCTTGCTGAATATCAATTTTCGCATAATTGCTGATTTTTTTTTGCAGGTCAGCTCAAAAATAATGGCTGTGATATACTGAAAAAAAGTGATGTTTGGAGGGACTTTCGTGAAGACATTTAAAATGCTGTCATTTGGAGTGGTAGACGATCAAGAAGTGATTAATTATCCGATGCAAGACGGCATCATCATCAACCAGGAAAATAGCCACCGTTCCTGGGTGCTTGAGATGCTGATGGATCTCGACTATCAGGAAACTTTTCACAAGATGATGAATACCGGTGACATATACGATGTGAAAGTAGTCATTTCCTACCCGGAGAACGAACCTGCTCCTTTTGAAGTGGCCATCTACGGCGTCAAAGTAATTGGCGATCAGATTTCCGTGTTGATGAAAGGAACTTTAAAACGGGCTCGCCGAGAATATGCGGAAACTTTATTGTCCGAACTTCTTGAAGATGGATTTGAAGGAGATCAACTGCTGGAACGCTTTGAACAGGATATGCGGACAAGGCCGGCACTGCGGAAAGATGAAGCCAAATCATAATTCAAAAAACGGACCTGCGAATTTACGCAGGTCCGTTTTTATCTTACTCTTCTTTTTTTTGCACACTCATATTCTCTAATTTCTTTTCAATATAAGTTGCTTCTGCCTTACAAGAATAATCATAATTTGTACCAATTGATTGTTGCATGGATTCGATTCGGGAAACTTGCTCTTCAGAAGGTACTTCAGTTAACACTTTATTGATCACTTGGTTCATTTTACTTGCTACTTCTTCATGAAACAGAGGGCTAACTTTAACTTCTAAAGGAACTTTTTCGTTCCATTGTGCATTAGAATTGATATAGTCCTGCCAGACCTTAACGAAATCTTCTAACTTAAAAAGGTCTTCTTTCCATTCAATGTCTGACATATATTTCTCAAACATTTTTGTAATAGACCTTGTTATACTACTTTTAACACCAACTGGCAATGTTTTATACATTCTATTCCTCCTGCTTTTAAAAGAAAAAGTAGTGATAACCACTTTTACCCTCTTCTATGTATTTACTGCTTAGTCTACATGAATAAGATATATTTTTCAATTTTACTATTATTTTGCTGAAATCGGCCCTAAAGCAAAAAGAATATCACATTCACAGACAAGTTCTCCATCTACTGTTGCAATTGCATGCCCTTTTCCCATCGAACCGCGAAGTCTTGTTAATTCTACTTCCAATCGCAATTGATCCCCTGGTACCACTTGCCGTTTGAAACGACAGTTATCAATGCCGGTGAAAAATGCCAGCCTGCCTTTGTTGGCTTCCATCTGTAAAACGGCCGCCGCTCCTACTTGAGCAAGCGCTTCTACAATTAATACTCCTGGCATAACTGGATATCCTGGAAAGTGACCATTAAAGAAATCTTCATTTGCTGTCACATTTTTTAAACCAACCGCTTTTTTTCCTGCTTCCATTTCTAAAATCCGGTCCACCATTAAAAATGGGTAACGGTGTGGTAATATCGCTTGAATCTGTTCAACTGTTAACATGATTTTCAACTCCTAATATTAAATATAGCTTTCGCTACTTTTTCCCACTCATAATATCTATTATGTGTTGCCAAGTTTCCCATTTCAGTGCATCAGATGGCTTGCCATCTCCGATAATTCCATAACCAACCATTACGCCCAAAACTGCAGCCAAAGCAATCATTACGATCACAAGAATAATTCTTAGCCAAATAGGAAACAGTCGAATCTGTACCCACCCACGCTTTTTGGGTTCTGCTTTTTGAGTAGTTTCCCTCTTTGTTTGTTGCCGAAAATTAAATTTCTTTTTTGTATCAACCATTCTTTCAGTCAACCTTTCCATGCATAGCTCGAATTATACTGAACATTCATTTTAAAAACCATCACTTTTTCGACTAAAATCCATCTACTTTATTTGTCATTATACTAAAAATCTCTTCGACAATATATGCTATTTCTTATGATAAGCAATCATTCAGTAAGTGGTGATTTTTTTTGAAGCACCAAAAGACAAATGAAAACTTTTAAAAAGCCCTTTTTTATAAGCAGATAGTTTATCCATATTGTCTAGAAGAATACCTGTGCCTAGTACAACTGTACTCATTGGCTTCTCTGCAAT
The DNA here is from genome assembly GCF_030413595.1 of Planococcus liqunii. NCBI lineage: Bacteria > Bacillati > Bacillota > Bacilli > Caryophanales > Caryophanaceae > Planococcus > Planococcus liqunii. The sequence goes on from NZ_CP129238.1 coordinate 3,133,288, forward strand.
TGTTATTGGAATTCCTAAATGATCTGCAAGTAAATCATCCATTCCGTGAAGCATAGCACCGCCACCTGTGAGAACTGCACCTTTTTCCATAAGGTCAGAAGAAAGTTCTGGAGGTGTTGCTTCTAATACAGTCCTAGCAGCCTGGATAATCATCTGGACCGGACCATTCAAAGCCATTTTAATCTCTTCCGTTCGAATATTGATTGTACGCGGGAGACCAGTAGCCATATCACGCCCTCGCACTTCCATATCTTTATTATAATCAGTTGCAGCTACAGAACCAATTTGAAATTTAATATTTTCTGCTGTCTGCTCTCCAATGACTATCTTATGCTGGCGCTTGATGTACTGGAAAATTTCACGATCAAAAATATCACCAGCTACTTTAATCGATTCACTTTTAACAATGTCACCAAGCGACAAAATTGCGATATCAGATGTTCCTCCCCCAATATCGACTATCATATTAGCAAAGGGACGATAAATATCCATCCCTGCGCCAATTGCCGCCACTTTTGGTTCTTCTTCAATAAAAACTTTTCTAGCACCAGATTTTTCAGCTACTTCACGAATTGCTTCTTTTTCGACGCTCGTGATATTCGTTGGACAACAAATCAAGATGCGTGGCTTTGTCATAAATCCTTTTACTTTGAGGCGATCTAAAAAATATTTAAGCATAATTTCTGTAACGTCGAAATCTGCAATGACACCATCTTTTAACGGACGAATCACATCAATATTTGAAGGGGTGCGCCCTACCATTTTCCTTGCTTCTTTTCCTACTGCAAGAACTTTATTACTATTACGATCAATTACTACTACTGACGGCTCATTTAAAACAATCCCTTGGCCTTTCACGTGGATGAGAACATTTGCTGTACCAAGATCAATGCCGATGTCTTTTGAAAACATGTATTTACCCCCTACCTGGCTAACACAAAAATATCCTAATTTTAAAAGACTCTCTTAACTGAATATTTTAGCATAGTAGCAAAAGAAAAAGAATGTCCACTACCTAATGCCCACAGGTACATAAGAGTTTTTGTATTAGTTAATTTTTATATACCATAAATCATTCTTATACTTTAACTAAATTAAAAAGTCTGCCAGCTACAGCTGACAGACTAGTAATAATTAAAATTAGGCCATTTGTTCTTCTTTCACTTCTGCAGCACTCACTCGTTCGATATCAGCACCTAAAGCAGCTAATTTCTTATGGAAATTTACATATCCGCGATCCAAATGGTAAAGCTTATTGACTCGTGTCACACCTTCAGCTACTAAACCAGCCAGAATCAATGCTGCTGCTGCTCTTAGGTCAGTTGCTGCCACTTCTGCGCCCTGAAGCTTAGAAGGGCCTTCCATGATCACTGAGCGCCCTTCAATTTTAACGGACGCGTTCATGCGACGAAATTCTTCAACATGCATAAAGCGATTTTCAAATACGGTTTCCGTCAAAATCCCATTGCCTTTTGCCATCAGCATCAATGTCATCATCTGAGACTGCATGTCTGTAGGGAATCCAGGATGCGGCATTGTCTTGATATCGATTGAACGAAGCGGACGTGTCGCACGGATGCGAAGGCCTTCTTCAGTCTCCTGGATATCGACGCCCATCTCACCCATTTTGGAAATCAACGCAGACATATGTTCAGGAACTGCGTTTTCAATGATGACATCTCCTTCTGTTATAGCTGCTGCTACCATAAACGTCCCAGCTTCTACACGGTCCGGAATGATGTAATGCTCTGCACCGTTCAATTCTTTAACGCCTTCAATGCGCAATGTATCTGTCCCTGCACCAATGACACGGCCGCCCATTTCATTAATGTAGTTAGCCAAATCAACAATCTCCGGTTCTTTTGCTGCATTCTCGATCACGGTTACGCCTTCAGCAAGCGCTGCTGCTGTCATGATGTTTTCCGTTGCTCCGACACTTGGAAAATCCAAATAGATTTTCGCGCCGCGCAGACGGCCATTAACAGCCGCTTCCACAAATCCATTGCCGAATGTGATTTGAGCACCCATTGCTTCAAAACCTTTTAAATGCAATTCAATCGGACGTGAGCCAATCGCACATCCACCTGGCAAAGCAACACGAGCGAATCCATTACGTGCAAGCAACGGCCCCATTACCAAAATCGATGCGCGCATTTTTCTAACGTATTCAAACTGCGCTTCGCTTGATAAAGTCTGTGATGAATCAATCACCATTTCATTTTTTTCCGGGAAGTATTCAACCGTAGCATTTAAACTTTTAAGTACTTCTTGAATCGTATACACATCCGCCAAGTTAGGTACTTCTTTAATAATGCTTTTGCCGCTTGATGCTAGAAGTGATCCGGCAAGAACGGGTAATACCGCATTCTTGGCCCCTTCTACACGAACTTTCCCTTTTAATTTTTGGCCGCCTCTTACAATAATCTGATCCACTGATATGCCCTCCATCTATTTAAGTATTCATCTATATGTATTTGCAAAATTTAAAGTCCAATGTCATAAATTAGAAACAAAACCTTTTCTATAATACCTGTTTTATACTAATATAACAAGTATTTATGCCATCATTTCTCCTTTTAATTCTTTTTCCTGTTATATCTTTCGAAAGAACTTCACATTTTATGTCCGTAGGTCCTATATTTAAAGTACATAAGACCTGTCTGGTTGTATGTATCATTATATATTACATTTGGATTACAAGCTTGTTTTTCCCTTTTTATTCTTGCGTAAACATGGATTTACCAATTTATTTCCCGGGAAATAAGAGAAAGGAATGAACTTTATTTTCATATAATAGGTTCAAAGTCTTGCTTATTGCACGAGCAAATTTCTGCAGCTTATCTAGTTTTTCACAATTTATGAACAGAATCAAAACATAAAAAATTTGCTCTTTTGCCATATGGACGAATATCGCCTTCATGGCAAAAGAGCAAATCAAAATAAATAAGGCAATTGTCTAGACCATGAAGAAATATTCAAGAAGAAAGTAGAGACTGCTGTTCCAATAGCAATGCTTAGGAAAATATATAATATCTGGGCTTGCAGAACATGCTGTTTGCGAATCCATTTCTCGAACATTACGGCGCGCAAGGCATAAAATGCAACTCCGGTGAAGAAAATATGGCTTATTATCGAGATTAAAGCTGTTTGTCCGATCATTGCTTCCATACAAGTTCCTCCTCTAAATAAAGTAAAAAGAGCGGACAAAAGTCAACTGCCCTTCTGCCCGCTCTTTAAAGTTTTACATTTAGTGTCTAGCTCCAGCGCCCAGCTCTTCGGGTCATAAGCCACTCTGACTGTGCGGCAAAGAACGCCGCTTCGCCAGGTCTTATGCCCTTCAGAGCTAAACGGGCGCTTGCGCTTTTCTTTAAACGTTACCCTCATAAACGTTGATACGATTCTTTGCACGTCTTAACGCTAATTCTGCTCGCTGATAGTCTACTTCATCTTTGTTCGCCTGAAGCATCGCTTCTGCACGTCTGGCAGATTCTTGTGCACGCGACAAATCGATGTCTGTCGCAAGCTCTGCTGATTGGGCAAGAATTGTTACTTTATCAGGACGAACTTCTAAGAATCCGCCACTTACAGCAGCCAATTCCGTCGAGGCTTCTTTCTTTAATCGGACTGCGCCGATTCCAAGAGGAGCCACTGTCGGAATATGGCCAGGCAAGATTCCCATCTCACCTGTCGCTGTAACTGCTATTACCATAGAAACTTCTGAATCGTATACCGGGCCGTCGGGAGTGACAATATTGACTGTAATGGTCTTCATTTTTTTCCCTCCTGGTCCCTTGTTTTAGACTTCTACGCCCATGCTTTTAGCTTTTTCAATTACATCTTCGATACGTCCTACTAGACGGAAAGCATCTTCCGGCAAGTGGTCGTATTTACCAGCAAGAATCTCTTTGAATCCTTTGATTGTTTCCGCTACTGGAACATACGAACCTTTTTGGCCCGTGAACTGTTCAGCAACGTGGAAGTTTTGTGATAGGAAGTTTTGAACGCGGCGCGCACGGTTAACCGTTAGCTTGTCCTCGTCGCTCAACTCATCCATACCCAGGATTGCAATGATATCTTGAAGTTCGCGGTAACGCTGAAGCGTTTCCTGAACTTGACGGGAAATTGAATAATGCTCTTCTCCAACGATTTCAGGCGACAATGCACGTGAAGTCGAAGCAAGAGGATCCACCGCAGGGTAAATACCCATTTCAGAAAGTTTACGCTCAAGGTTCGTAGTTGCATCCAAGTGAGCGAAAGTTGTAGCCGGAGCCGGATCCGTATAGTCATCGGCTGGTACATAGATCGCTTGGATCGAAGTTACTGAACCTGTGCTTGTAGTTGTGATACGTTCCTGCAATTGTCCCATTTCAGTAGCAAGTGTCGGCTGGTAACCAACAGCAGATGGCATACGGCCAAGCAACGCGGATACTTCTGAACCGGCTTGCGTGAAGCGGAAGATATTGTCGATGAACAATAGCACGTCTGCACCTTGCTCGTCACGGAAGTATTCAGCCATTGTCAAACCAGTCAAAGCTACACGCATACGTGCGCCAGGCGGCTCGTTCATTTGGCCGAAGACCATTGAAGTTTTCTTGATAACGCCGGAATCGCTCATCTCGTGGAATAAGTCATTTCCTTCACGTGTACGTTCCCCAACACCAGCGAATACAGATAAACCACCGTGTTCTTGAGCGATGTTGTTGATCAATTCCTGGATCAGAACGGTTTTCCCTACACCGGCACCACCGAAGAGACCGATTTTACCACCTTTGATGTAAGGGGCAAGCAAGTCAACTACTTTGATACCTGTTTCAAGAATTTCAACTTCTGTGGAAAGGTGTTCAAACGTTGGAGCTGCACGGTGAATCGGGTTGCGCTTTTCAGTCAACGGGATTTCTTCACCTAAATCGATTACTTCTCCAAGTACGTTAAATACACGGCCGAGTGTAACGTCTCCAACTGGAACAGTGATAGCGCTGCCTAAGTCGGTTACTTCTGAACCGCGTTGCAAACCGTCAGTGGATTCCATTGCAATTGTACGAACGGAATCGTCACCAAGGTGTAGAGCCACTTCAAGTGTCAATTTCACTTGTTGCTGGCCTGGACGATTAATGAATACAGTTAGGGCGTTGTAGATTTCTGGAAGCTGGCCATTGGCAAACTTAACGTCTACAACCGGACCCATAACTTGAAGTACGTGTCCTGTGTTCATGCTGTTCCCTCCTGTCTTACTGTTTTTACTATATTTCGCAATAACGGACAGCATGGCTCCCGCTTTGAGGGCAGGAGCTTGGCTGAACTTTAAATTTTTATGTCTAGCTTCGGTGCCTAGCTCCTCGGGGTCTTAAGTCAGCCCACTACGGAAATCAGGATTTCCTGCGTGATCTGCCTTAAGCCTTTCGGAGCTGGATAGGCACCTGCGCTTTTCTATTCTAATGCAGCTGCTCCGCCGACGATTTCAGTGATTTCCTGAGTAATCGCAGCTTGGCGAGCCCGGTTATATGAAAGTGTCAATCCATCGATCAACTCGCTCGCATTGTCGGTTGCGCTTTTCATTGCGGTCATGGACGCAGCGTGTTCACTTGCCTTGCCGTCAAGAACAGCACCGAAAATCAAGCTTTCTGCATATTGCGGAAGAAGCACTTCTAAAATGGCTTCAGCTGATGGGTCAAACTCGTAAGAAGCAGTTGCTCCAGTCGCTTGGATATCCGTTAATGGCAAAACTTTCTTTTCAGTAACTTCTTGCTGAATAGCTGAGACAAAGTGATTGTAGTACATATAAACTTCGTCATACGTACCGTCTGAGAACATACCAACAGCTTTGCGCGTGATTTCTTTAATGTCAGCAAATGTCGGGTGATCCGGCAGTGCGATTGCACTTTCAAGAATCGTCATTCCCTGCTTGGCAAAGAAATCCCGTCCTTTACGACCAACGCTGAGGATGACAAACTCGTCATTGGATGTATGGCGCTGGCGGATTCTCGCCATTACTGTACGAAGAATATTACTGTTGTATCCGCCGACTAAACCGCGATCCGATGTAATCACGAGGTAAGCTGTTTTTGCTACAGGGCGTGTCGTCATCATTGGGTGGGTTTCAGTTGAACCTTGTGCAATAGAAGCGACGACGTCCTGAATTTTATCCATGTAGGGAACGAATGCTTTCGCATTCACTTCTGCACGGTTCAGCTTAGATGCAGAAACCATCTGCATGGCCCGCGTGATCTGGCTTGTTTTCTTGGTTGACGTAATTCGGTTTTTTATGTCGCGTAAAGATGCCACTGGTATTTCACCACCTTATTATTTTTTCTTCTATTTCGAACGAAGTTCTTATTCTGATTTAGCGAATGTGCGTTTGAATTCGTTGATTGCTGCTCCAAATGCTTCGTCAGAAGGCAAACCTTGTGTTTTGCGAATAGTATCCAAAATTTCTGTGTGGTTGGAATCCAGCCAGCTTGTCAATTCCGCTTCGAAACGCTGAATGTCTTGAATCGCAATGTCATCAAGGAATCCGCGAGTCAACGCATAGAAAATAACAACTTGTTTTTCAACTTTAATCGGGTTGTTCAGGTCTTGTTTCAATACTTCAACCGTACGTTTCCCGCGCTCAAGTTTAGCTGCAGTAGCAGCATCCAGGTCTGAACCGAACTGAGAGAATGACTCAAGTTCACGGAAAGCAGCCAAGTCAAGACGCAACGTACCTGCAACTTTTTTCATTGCCTTGATCTGTGCTGAACCACCTACACGTGATACAGAAAGACCCGCGTTGATTGCCGGACGTACACCGGAGAAGAATAGATCCGACTGAAGGAAGATTTGTCCGTCAGTGATCGAAATAACGTTAGTTGGAATGTAAGCAGAAATGTCGCCCGCTTGCGTTTCAACGAATGGAAGAGCTGTAATTGAGCCGGCCCCTAGGGATTCGTTCAATTTCGCAGCACGTTCCAATAACCGTGAGTGCAAGTAGAAAACATCCCCTGGATAAGCTTCACGGCCTGGAGGACGACGAAGCAATAGTGAAAGTTCGCGGTAAGCAGATGCTTGTTTAGTCAAATCATCATAGACGATCAATACATGTTTGCCGTCAAACATGAATTCCTCTGCCATTGTGATACCTGCATAAGGAGCCAAGTACAATAGTGGAGCTGGCTGTGAAGCAGAAGCTGTTACAACGATCGTGTAATCAAGAGCTCCGTTTTTGCGGAAAGTTTCTACTACGTTACGTACAGTAGATTCTTTTTGCCCGATTGCAACATAGATACAGATCATGTCTTGGTCAGCTTGGTTCAAGATCGTATCGATCGCTACAGACGTTTTACCTGTCTGGCGGTCACCGATGATCAATTCACGCTGTCCACGGCCGATCGGCACTAGAGCGTCAATCGCTTTGATCCCTGTTTGAAGCGGTTCATGAACCGATTTACGGGCCATAACCCCTTGTGCAGGGCTTTCGATTGGACGAGTTTTAGTTGTGTTGATTGGACCCAAACCATCAACTGGCTGTCCAAGTGGGTTTACTACGCGTCCGATTAGTTCTGGTCCTACTGGCACTTCCATGATACGGCCAGTTCGACGTACTTCATCGCCTTCTTTGATGTCTGCGAATGGCCCAAGGATGATGATACCAACGTTGTTGGCTTCCAAGTTTTGTGCCATACCCATTACACCAGTTGAGAACTCAATTAGTTCTCCAGCCATGACGTTGTCGAGGCCATGAACACGAGCGATACCGTCACCAACGGTGATTACTGTACCGATATCGTCAACTTTCAATTCAGATTGATAGCTTTCAATCTGCTGTTTAATCAGGACACTGATTTCTTCAGCTTTGATGCTCATGTGTGTCACCCTCTCATAATTTCATAAATTAACCGATCAATTGACGCTGCAAACGCTCCAATTTAGAAGAAATGCTGCTGTCATAAATGCGGTTTCCGATTTGAAGACGCAATCCGCCAATTAGGGAAGGATCGATAATGTTTTCAATTCGCAAAGATTGTTTGCCGATTTTCTTGGCAAATGTTGAAGAAATGGATGCACGTTCTTCTTCAGTCAATGGACTTACCGAATACACTTTTGCATCTTCAATTCCTTTGGCTTCATTGGTCAAGGAAATATAATGGTCTACTACATCTGCCACTTCTTCCAAGCGTCTGCGTTCTGCCAGCAACTGCAATGTGTTGACGACATACTCATTTCCTTGGGCAAAAAGTGCTGAAATAGCATTTTTTCTTTTTTCTGCAGATAATTTAGGCGAACCTAAAAGGTTTAGCAAAACCGGGTTATCCACAAACACTTTTTTTACTTCACGCAAATCCGCTTCCACTTCTTCTGAAGCATCATGCTTGTTTGCAATTTGGAACAAAGCTAATGCATAACGTTCTGAAGCTTGGCTCATTGTATGTCGCCTGCCTTCGCAATCGTTTCGTTAATCAACTGACGGTTGTCTTCTTCGCTGATTTCTTTGTTCAGTACTTTAGATGCTGCAAGCATAGACAACGCGACAACTTCTTCGCGTACTGCTGCTACAGCTTTTTCCCGCTCGTTCGCGATTTCCTGGACTGCCGAATCTTTCATGCGGCTAGCTTCAGTACGCGCTGTTGCGATGATATCCTGACGCGAAACTTCGCCTTGTTTTTTGGCAGTTTCTACGATTTCTTGCGCTTGAGTACGCGCTTCTTTCAATAAGCTGCGCTGTTCTTCAAGCAATTTATGCGATTCTTGACGGCTGTTTTCAGCTGTTTCGATTTCGCTTGCGATCAAGTCTTCACGCTGTTGCATTACGCCCATCAAAGGACCCCATGCGAATTTTTTCAATAGCAACATCAATAAAATGAAAATAACGAGTGTTGCCAAGATATCTCCGATGTTTAAAAATTCCCCGGTTGCACCGAGTACGAGGTGATCAAAAAACACGATTGTTTCACTCCCTTCAAGAGCCTAAAATTCAGTTTCTTCTATAGTAAGATCTTTTTATGCAAAAGAATGGTTTTCCAAAATCAAAGGGTCATACAAACATAAATGGCGAAAATTATGCCGAAGCATTCCCGCCATCCTGTTTAATGTATGAGAAATACAGACTATTGGTTCATTACGATGAATGCGATTACTACCGCGATGATTGGCAATGCTTCAACCAATGCTACCCCAATGAACATAGTTGTTTGTAGAACGCCACGAGCTTCTGGCTGGCGAGCGATACCTTCAACTGTTTTAGAAACGATAAGACCGTTACCAATACCTGCGCCTAGTGCTGCTAAACCTACTGCGATTGCTGCTGCTAATAAACCTAATGAACCTGTCATTGTAAAATGTCCTCCTCAGGATAATTGTTTTTTTTTTTGCTCAATACGAGCAATTTATACTCAATGGTCGTCGGCAACTTTGTGCGATAAATAAACCATCGTTAACATAACGAAAATAAACGCTTGGATTGCACCGATAAAGATCGAGAATCCTTGCCATGCCATCATCGGTAGGATGGCGGCTACAAATCCGAAAGCACTTGCTGATGCAAGCCCTGCCAACAAAGTAAGCAAGATTTCACCTGCATAGATGTTACCGTAAAGACGCAGACCGAGTGTCAGCGTATTTGCGAATTCTTCAATGATCTTAAGCGGGAACAAGAACGGCATCGGCTTTAAATAGCCTGCACTGTATTGTCCCAACCCTTTCAATCTGATGCCATAATAATGGCTCAGAATAATAACTGTAGCGGCCAATGTCATCGTCACCGTCGGATCAGCAGTTGGTGATTTCCACCAAAGATCTCCGTTGACAACTATTGCAAAAGGCAACCCGAGCATATTCGATACGAAAATGAACATGATCAGCGTAATTCCAAGAACGTGGAATCGTCCGCCGTCTCTCCAGTCCATGTTGCTCTTGATGAGGCCTTTAACAAAATCCATTACCCATTCCATGAAGTTTTGCATACCTGTTGGTTTTAGCTTCAGGTTCCGGGTAGAGATAAATGCAATTAGGAAAACGATAAGAGCGGCTACAAGAAGCATCATTACGTTTGACAAGTTAAACCAAATCCCAAATACTTTTAACATTGGAGCGGTATGTTCCACGATAGTTTCACCTCTCTTTCCACTTTATTAATGGTGTTTCACATGATAAACAATCCGTTCTGCCAACAACAGAACATACGGGATCATCAACCCAATTACCGTACTGACCAAGTGAACGTAGTCAGCGAAAAGAATTGCTATCGCTACCGCTGCAACACCTGATGCAAACCGTAATGCCGTTCCTAGGGAACGAACCTTCGAGCCTTCTGCCACCGCCCGGTCAAATCCTTCCATCCGTCGAACCAGAATCCACATATTGTAAATGCCGAACAGGGAACCGATGATCAAACCAGCGAAAACTTCTTGATAAGAGGTAAACCCCCAACCAATAACGAATGCCGCCAGGATGAAGTACATCATCTTTTTAAGTCTTGTATAAATTTCCCTAAGTCCATCCATTTTTTACGGGTCTCCCGAGTCGAATTTTCGAATAGTTTGAAGCATCGCCCATATACCGATGGCTAATCCTGCAAATAGGCCGATGATCAAGAAAAGCGGCGCGGTTCCGAATCGTTCATCGAGCCACATACCTGTGAAAAGACCGATGAGCACGGACCCGACAAGTTGCGAGAGGATGGAACTGTAAAGAACCATCGCTTGTAAGGGACTTTTTGTTGGGCGCATGATAAACCCCTCGAATTTCGTTTGATTTGACATTTTACCCTTGAAAAGAGCAGTCGCATCAGGCTTTCAGAACAACATCTTCTATGTATGAAAACCTTCTCATGCATACCCTTTGTAAGCATACAATAGGGGTAAAATCATGTCAATTCCTAGAAGTGAAATTGTTCACAAGCGATTTTCCATCTGTCATATTGTTGACAAATTTCCAAGAAAATGTCCTTTGTTTTTAGAAATCTATATTCAAAAAAAGTATTTTGAAAAAGCAGACCCTACGACTGAGTGTTTCGCTCTAACCTAAATTATTCAGTCTATACATCCTAGTCCAAATTAACAGCATAGTTTTAGCCACTAACTATTAAATCGGTACTTGTACTTTTCTTCACTAAACTTTAGCGTTATGCCCCTCTTCTAGTTAATTAAAACTTACAGAGGGGCTTCCGATGCTCATATTCATTCATTATTTTGTTCCGAATAGACGGTCTCCCGCATCACCGAGGCCAGGAACGATATAACCGTGGTCATTCAGTTTCTCATCCAATGCTGCAATGTAAACGTCTACGTCCGGATGCGCTTCCTGGAATGCTTCTACGCCTTCCGGTGCTGCAATAATGCACATGAAACGGATTTTTGTTGCTCCACGCTTTTTCAGTGAGTTGACAGCTTCGATGGCTGATCCCCCTGTAGCAAGCATTGGATCGACAACGATAAATTCACGTTCTTGTACATCGGACGGCAATTTCAAGTAGTATTCAACCGGCTGCAAAGTTTCAGGATCACGGTACAACCCGATATGCCCCACTTTTGCTGCTGGAATCAATTTTAAAATTCCATCAACCATGCCAATGCCGGCGCGTAAAATAGGGACAATCCCCAATTTCTTGCCTGCAAGCACTTTTGAAGTCGCCAGTTGGACCGGCGTTTCTACTTCGATTTCTTTTAACGGCAGATCTCTCGTGATTTCAAAGGCCATTAACGTTGCAATTTCATCGACCAATTCCCGGAATTCTTTTGTTCCCGTTGATTTGTCGCGAATGTACGTCAATTTATGCTGAATCAGCGGATGATCAAATACATATACTTTTCCCACGTTGCACCTCTCCTTTTCAAAAGTCATCTAAAATAGTATAACAGAATTTTTCTGCCGGCAGGGGTTCACTATCGCATTGCGACTTTTCAGTTTTTTTATTTCCCGGGAAATAAAAAACCGGACCCTTAAGGATCCGGTTTACAGCAAATTAGCTTCATCAAGCGACATCGGCCGGTAATAAAAATAGCCTTGTCCGATGCGGCACCCTAAAGCAAGAAGCATTCTCTTCTGCTCTTCGGTTTCCACGCCTTCTGCTACTACGCGCATCCCCAAGTTTTCAGCCAGTTGGATAATGGTCCGGACAATCGCGAGTGTTTGCTGTTCATGCATATTATTAATGAAGGAACGGTCGATTTTTATTTCCGTCACCGGCAATTTCTGCAAATAGCTCAATGACGAGTAGCCCGTGCCAAAATCATCGATTGAGCTGGCAAAACCGTAGTTGAGCAGCTGCTTAAACACTTTATAAGCTGTTTCAATATCGACAAATCCAATGCGTTCCGTGATTTCCAGCTGAATCCATTTCGGTTCGATGCCGTATTCAGCCGTCTGGTCGACCAAATAAGGAATAAAAGAATGATGGAAAAAGTGATCCGTTGACACATTGATTGCCACTTGGCTCAGTTCCAAGCCTTTGTCCTGCCGAGTTTTCAGCCAGCTTAGAACGCGCTTCAGCAGGCTTTGCTCCAGCATACGGATTTTGCCGTTCTTTTCAGCGACGGGAATAAAAACATCCGGCGCTATGGTGCCAAGCTCCGGTGAGTTCCATCGCGCCAAAGCTTCAAAGCTCATAATTTTGCCGGTCGCCAGTTCCACTTTCGGCTGCAAATAGACATCTATTTCTTCCCGTCTTAAAGCCGCTGTCAGTTCATTGGCAATCCGCAAATCCTTCATCATCGATTCATCGTGTTCATTTTCGTAATAACAGATGGATTCCCCCGCACGCAGTTTTGCTTTGGAAAGTGCGCTGTCTGCATGGCGGATCAATTCATTTGGTTCCTGCTGGTTTGGCGTAATTAGCGCAATTCCCATCTTCATGGTCAAAAACAACTCCATGTCTTCGATGGTAATCGGATCAATTTGGGAAAGCACCTCTAAATAATCAGGCACTTTAACCAGCGGCGTTAAACAAAACAGGGCAATTGTCGAGTCGGAAAAACGGGCAATCAAATGATCAGCAGGCAGTTTCGAACGCAAAAAGCGTTTCCCCATTTCCCGGATCAAGGAGTCCCCTGCCCGGTGTCCGTACTGATCCACCACTTTTACATACTCATCCGCAGAAATAAAAGCGATAAAGCCTTCCTTATGCTCGGACAGCATATCTTTTACTTCATTCATAAAGTAGTTGCGGTTTGGCAATTCGGTTTCTTTATCCACATAAGCCAATTCCAGTATTTTCGTTTGCTGATGAAAATACTTCATCGTCAACGAAACAATTGGGGCAATCTGTTCGATAAAGGCCATTTGTTTTCCGGTCGGCAACATCGGCTTTTCAAAATAAATGCCAAAAGTGCCGCTCGGAATGCCATCCATATCAAAAATTGGAACGGACCAACTCGACACGAAGTTCATGCTTTTCACCAGCTCCTGGTAGCCGTCCCAAAGCGGATCGGTCAGCATGTTTTCAACAATCACCGGCGCTTTCCGGTGATAGGCTGCACCGCACGTGCCGCCCGTTTCTTCTACTAAAATGCCATCCACCGTTTCATAAAACTTCTTTGGCATCGAACTTCCTGCGCCTATGCGGAAGCGGCCGTTCTCATCCACCAGCATAACGGTGCATTTCGCATCATCCGGAAAGAATGATTCAACCATGGTACAGGCTTTTTGCAAAAGGACGCTTAGCATATAGCCTTTTTCAATATCGTTGTACGTTTCCTGCTGAAGCTTAATCAGTGATTCCGTCTGTTTCCGGTCCGTAATGTCCCGTTGAAGCATTAATGTATATGCCCCGGCGTTTTTTCGGACGTTAATGGGCTGGACGGTAATTTCGTTCCAAAAAGGAGTACCATCTTTGCGGTAGTTGATTAATTCGTATGTACAAGCGGTCTCAGAATCGATGCATTCCCGGATATTTCGCACCACTTCTTTATCCGTTTTTGATCCATGCATAAATCTCCCGTTGTTTCCGATGATCTCTTCTTCTGAAAAACCGCTCATCTCACAAAAGGCGCGGTTGGCGTAAATGATTGGGGTGTCCGGGGCGTCATGGTTTAATACGACAAACCCTGTTTGAAATTCAACTCCAAGACGGCGCAGCCAATCCATGACGATGCGCTTTTCTTTTGTTATTTGTTGTATTGGCATACGCAAATCCCCCATAAGCTTTATCCCGCTTTAACGGTCAGTAAAATTTTGATTTGTTCGATTGTTAATCAAGGGGTTAAAGTCCTCCCCTTCCCATTGAATCTCTTCGTTATGTATAAGGGTGAAAAAAACAGCTGCCTGAATTAAATCTTTGGCAGCTGTATTCCCTTATTTGTACAATGGAAAACTAGCTGTTAGCTTAGCCGTCCGTTCTGTAGCTTCTTTTTTCACTGCTTCATCTTCCGGGTTTTTCAACAGCAACGCCATGATGGAAGCAATTTCTTTCATTTCCGGTTCTTTAAATCCGCGCGAAGTGACGGCAGGTGTTCCAAGACGGATTCCTGAAGTGACAAACGGGCTTTGCGGATCAAATGGAATGGTGTTTTTATTTGTCGTGATTCCCACTTCGTCAAGCACATGCTCCGCCACTTTCCCTGTCAAATTCAATGAACGAAGGTCGATAAGCATTAGGTGGTTGTCTGTTCCTCCGGAAACGATGTCAACGCCTTCTGACTTTAAGCCTTCTGCAAGCGCTTGTGCATTTTTAACCACTTGTTCGATATAAGTTTTGAATTCGGGCTTTTGTGCTTCTCCGAACGCTACTGCTTTACCTGCTATAACATGCATAAGCGGACCGCCTTGAATTCCAGGGAAAATCGTTTTATCGATTTTCTTCGCGAATTCTTCTTTGCAAAGGATCAAGCCGCCGCGTGGTCCGCGAAGCGTTTTGTGTGTGGTTGAAGTTACGAAATGAGCGTGAGGCACTGGGTTCGGATGTGCACCAACTGCAACCAAGCCTGCAATATGGGCCATGTCCACCAACAAGTAAGCACCAATTTCATCGGCAATTTCACGGAATTTCGCGAAATCCAAAACGCGTGAATAGGCGCTGGTTCCCGCTACGATCATTTTCGGTTTATGTTCAAGCGCTGCTGCACGCACCGTTTCGTAATCGATTAATTGTGTTTCTTCATTAACTCCGTACTCAACGAAGTTATACTGCATTCCACTGAAGTTGACCTTGCTGCCATGCGTCAAATGTCCGCCATGGTTCAAGTTCATCCCTAGGATTGTGTCGCCTTTTTCAAGGACTGCTGTGTATACGGCCATATTTGCCTGTGATCCGGAGTGCGGCTGAACGTTTGCATGTTCAGCACCAAAAATTTCTTTCAGGCGGTCACGTGCAATGTTTTCAACAACGTCTACAAACTCGCATCCACCATAATAGCGTTTGCCCGGGTACCCCTCAGCATACTTGTTTGTAAGGACTGAACCCTGAGCCTCCATTACTGCTTGTGATACAAAGTTTTCAGAAGCAATTAGTTCTATGTTCGCTTCCTGACGTTCTTTCTCTGCATTCATTGCTTCGTAAACTGCCGGGTCCTGCGTTTTAATCAATTCCATCTGTGTATCCCTCCTGTAATTGGACAAGCTCACGATCGTACCTTGCGCGTTCTCCGCCAATCAACTTCGGCCGGGTAGTTGCAGCTGACACAATCGCTTCACCTACTAGTTTAACAGAAGTTCGCAGTGGAACGGCGACTCTTTTTAAATGCATGCCAATCATGGTCTGTCCGATGTCGATTCCGGCATGCGCCTGAACTTCTTCAACCACGACTGGATCGTTCATCGCTGTATAAGCAAACGCACTCATCGAGCCGCCGGCTTTAGGCATCGGGACAACGGTTACCGGCTCCCATCCATACTTTTCCGCTGCTTCGCGTTCAATCGTCAATGCACGGTTGATGTGTTCGCAGCCTTGAAAAGCGAGGTAAATCCGGTGTCGCTCAGCAAAATTTTGGAGCGGTTCGTATAAATCTTCCGCAATATCCAAAGTGCCGCCTGTACCAATCCGTTTCCCTGCCACTTCCGAAGTGGAGCAGCCGACCACAAACACTTGACCTTTTCTAAATTGAATCTGTTGCTCCAATTCACTTAACGTCTCTTCCAGCTGAAGCTGCCACAATGTTTGCATATCGACCACTCCTTTTATTATTGTTCGAGGTCTGTTACTTTTTGGACGCGCGTCTGGTGTCTGCCGCCTTCAAATTCTTCTGTCAGCCAAGTGCGGGCAATCTCGCGTGCCAAACCAGGCCCGATAACGCGTTCCCCCATCGCTAAGACATTCGAATTGTTATGGCCTCTTGTCGCTTTGGCGCTGAATACATCATGCACCAATGCACAACGGATGCCTTTTACTTTGTTTGCCGCAATCGACATGCCGATACCAGTTCCGCAAATCAGAATTCCGCGGTCAAATTCACCTTTTGCTACGGCCTCCGCTACCGGTTTTGCATAGTCCGGATAGTCGACGGAGTCGTCTGTATGCGGTCCGAAATCCTGATACTCTATTCCCATTTCGTTCAATAAATTCACGATTTCTTTGCGGAGATTGTTCCCGCCGTGGTCAGATGATATAGCAATTTTCATGAATAGCCCTCTTTTCTTTTCTGTTGAAGTGAAAACCGCTAAAATGCAATCTTCACTTTTCTTTCATTCTAACATCAAAAACCCAAAAATCCTACAAACCCGCTGTTAAGTTGGTTTTATGGCGAAATCGGCAAAGAAAAAGCCATTTGCATCTGCGCAAACGGCTTTCTTTCAATCAGTCAGTTCTTTTCTGTCAATTCTTCTTCGGTGAGCTTATCCACGACCCGGTCGATCAATGTTTTCAGTTCATTGAAGGTCTGCTGGTATGTGGACAGTGAACCTCCATATGGGTCGCTGACATCTGCTGCTGTTCCGCTCGCAAATTCTTTCAGCGTGTAGAGTTTGCCGGCAAAGGCCGGGTAGTGCTGCAGCAACAATTGTTTATGTGAATTCGTCATGGTCAAAATGAGTGTTGCCCATTCCATATCTTTTGGCAAAAGCTGTTTTGAAGTGTGCTCAAAAGAAATCCCTGCCCCGTCCAAAACGGTCTGGGCGTTTGCAGATAAAGGCGCTTCGCCTGCAAAGATACCGGCGGAACGGACTTCAACGCCCGGCAGCTCTTTCGCCGTCAAAATCGCTTCTGCCATCGGGCTGCGGCACGTATTGCCTGTACATACAAAGAAAATCTTCATCGTATCCCCCACCTTAAGAATAGATTAGCTAAACCATTTATGGTCAGCTGCTTTTTCCAATCTGTTCATCATGGCTACATTCCGCTTCGGAGCCGGAGATACCGTAGCCAGAATCAGGTCCACATCCGTGCGGTCGCATTTTCGCAAACTATCGTATAGGGTTTCGGCAGACAACCGAAAATAATAATCGGCCAACGGAAATTCAGCAGTGCTTAAAACCGCCACTTTCTTGCCGTCTTTTTGTACATGTTCAATTGCTTTCTCTACCAAAGCCTGATTGTTTTCAATCAAATACACCGGAGCTTCAGGAGCATAATGCATGTATTTCATCCCAGGCGACTTCGGTGCGTTGCCTTGGATATCAGAAGAAAGGCGCACCGTGCCGATCACTTGTTCAAGGTCCTCTTTTGTGATGTTTCCAGGCCGCAAAATAACAGGCGGCTCGCACGTCATATCCAAAACCGTTGATTCAATGCCGATGGCAGTCGCCCCTCCATCAAGAATAAGGGGAATAATGCCTTCCATATCGTGGTAAACATGTTCTGCACGCGTCGGGCTCGGTTTGCCGCTGGTGTTCGCGCTGGGTGCAGCAATCGGCAATTTCACCCGTCTCAGCAAGTTTAACGCAACGGGATGGTTCGGAACACGAATCCCAACTGTAGACAAGCCTGCCGTAACATTTGCAGCGAAAGCATCCGGCTTGGACTTCATGATCAAAGTCAATGCACCTGGCCAAAAAGCATCCATGCACTGAAGTGCTTTTTCCGGAACGTTTTGCACCCATTCCAATGCACTTTCTTTCGAATCGACATGGACAATCAGCGGATTATCCGCCGGCCGGCCTTTTGCCTCAAAAATCTTTTCAACGGCTTGTGGATTTGTGGCATCAGCGCCTAAGCCGTAAACCGTTTCTGTCGGAAAAGCGACAAGGCCTTCATTTCGAAGGATTTCCACAGCTTGTGAATAACTTTCTTCTTTATTCACATTTTTATCCACAAGAATAATTTCCGTTTCCATGTGAACATCTCCTATTTTTACTGGTTTCATATAAATTTATCCACAAATTGTGTATAAATCAAAATATTGAATCGGAAAAGTGTTAACAACTTAGCGGATAATGCAAAAAACCATACGGTCGTTGCTGTTGATATCTTTTTTAATATACACCTTGCCGTTCGGAAAAGCTGTTTTTAACAAACTTTCTACTGCCGCACCCTGTTGATAACCGATTTCAAAACCGATGATTCCGGGTTTATTCAGCAAAGGCGGCAATTGTTCTGCCATTTTTTCATATAGTGCCAAACCATTATTGTCCGCAAACAACGCGCTGTGCGGCTCATGGTCATGGACGGTATCCGCCAAATCGCCGGCTTCTTCATGAGCGATATACGGCGGGTTCGATAATACGATATCCCATTTCCGATCGCAGATTGGATCAGCCAGATCCCCCAGCTGAAAGCTCACTTCTGCACCAAGCTGTTGCGCATTCCGTTTAGCCATAGCCAGTGCTTTTTCCGATATGTCTGTAGCCGTTACTCGGGAACCTGGGAGTTCACATTTCATGGTAATGGCAATAATGCCGCTGCCAGTCCCAATGTCGGCAATCGAAGGATTGTTAGCCGGAAACAGCTCAGCTGCCAATTTCAAGGTCTCTTCTACTAATTCTTCGGTTTCGGGCCGCGGGATCAGTACGTCTTCATTGACCTCAAAAGTTCTTCCATAAAATTCTTCGGTTCCGGTCAAATGCTGGACCGGGACGCCTGCAGCATGCTGCTCGACCTTGCTCCAAAAGCGCTTAAATGCTGCTTCGTCTATTTCATCGCGCATCGCGGACAAAAGCCCGGCATGCGATAAGCCAAGTTCATGCTGCAGCAGGATGCGTGCCACGGCTTCTTCCCGCCCTTTGCTTTTTAAAAAAGAAGAAGCCCCGTTAAGGGCCTCAAAAAGTCGTCTGCTTTTAGTCATTGTTTAAACTTTCCATTCTTGCAGACTGCTCTTCCACAACCAATGCTTCAATGATTTCATCCATTTTGCCTTGCATAATCTGGTCCAGCTTTTGGATGGTCAAACCAATGCGGTGGTCCGTTACGCGGTTTTGCGGGAAATTATATGTGCGAATCCGTTCTGAACGATCCCCGGTTCCGACTGCCGATTTGCGGACTGCGTCATATTCTGCTTGTGCTTCCTGCTGGAATTTATCATAAACACGGGCACGAAGCACTTTCATTGCACTTGCTTTGTTTTTAATCTGTGATTTTTCATCTTGGCAGGTAACAACCGTATTTGTCGGGATATGCGTTAAGCGTACCGCTGACATTGTCGTGTTAACGGATTGCCCGCCTGCACCTGAAGACGCATAGGTATCCACACGGATATCATTGTCATGGATTTCCACTTCCACTTCTTCCACTTCCGGCAAACAAGCCACGGTAGCTGTTGATGTATGGATGCGGCCGCCAGATTCGGTTTCCGGTACACGCTGGACACGGTGTGCACCGTTTTCGTATTTCAATTTGGAATACGCACCTTTCCCGGTAATCATGACCACCAGTTCCTTAAACCCGCCCAGGCCTGTCGGGTTGGAATCCATGATGGAAACTTTCCAGCCGTTCGATTCCGCGTAGCGGCTGTACATGCGGTAAAGGTCTCCGGCAAACAAGGCCGCTTCGTCTCCGCCTGCTGCCCCGCGGATTTCCATGATGACGTTTTTGTCATCGTTCGGATCTTTCGGAATCAATAAAATGTGGAGGCGTTCTTCCACTTCCTTCACTTGCGCTTCCAGTTCGCCAACTTCTTCTTTAACCATCTCGCGCATTTCCGGATCCAATTTCTCGTCAAACATCGCTTTGGCGCCTTCCAGCTGCTGGGTCAAATCCTTATACTCGCGGTAAGCTTCTACCGTTTCCTGCAAATCCGATTGTTCTTTTGAATACTCTCTTAATTTATTCGTATCGCTGACAATTTCAGGATCGCTCAACAGTTCGTTTAAACGGTCATAGCGATCTTCGACAGCTTGCAATCGATCAAACATTTCCAAATCACCTCTGTTTCTGGTTTCTTTTATAGAATTGTCGATATTCCGCAAAACAGTTGCGAAGCTAATGGACGCAGCTTGCAAGGTCATTAGCTTTGCGACGAAGCGCCCAGCGCTGCAGGAGCACATGTTTTAAGGCCGCGGGCTTGCGCCGAGCTATTCCCGCAGGCGTCTCCGCTGTTTTGCTCCATATCTAAGTGAATAATCATTAAGAAGCTATCTAATTGTTAATTTCTCTTCTAATAAACCTCTCTAGCGCCGGCGCGTTCAGGGGCTAGGCAAAGCAATGAGACAAGTGGTCTTCTCGGCTCATTGTGAGAGCCAAAGAGGTGCCCAAAAGATTTGGGTGACTCTTTGGCGACGAGCTTGCGCAAGAGCAACGCACTTTCATGTTTCGAAGCTAGCGCAGCGATGCAGAAACAATCGTCTTTGCCTTTCCCAAAGCGGCCAAAGCGGTTTACAAAAGTTATCATCTATAAGAAATTTATATAAAAATTTTAATTCGAAACTGTTACACCAGTCGGTACTTCGTGGTGGTGGCGGCAGCGGGGCTCGTAGGCTTCTGAAGCTCCGACTAAGATGGTTGGATCATCGGAACCGGCCGGTTTGCCGTTGATGAGCCGCTGCGTCCGGCTTGCCGGCGAACCGCAAACTGTGCAGACTGCCTGCAATTTCGTCACTTGCTCCGCAATCGAAAGCAAGGTCGGCATCGGTCCGAAAGGGAGTCCTCTGAAATCCTGGTCAAGTCCGGCTACAATGACCCGGAATCCGTGGTTTGCAAGTTTTTGGACATTGTCGACGATTTGTTCATCAAAAAATTGAGCTTCATCAATAGCAATGACATCGTAATCATCTGTGATAAATTGCCACATTTCTTCTGAATGCTCAATCGGCAAGGCGATAACGGTCGCCCCGTTATGGGAAACAACCGCTTCTTCGCTGTAGCGGTCGTCAATTTTCGGTTTGAATACTGCAATTTTTTGTTTGGCAAATTGTGCACGCCGAACCCGGCGGATCAATTCTTCCGATTTCCCTGAAAACATACTTCCGCAAATCAGCTCTACCCAGCCTGACTGTTTCATAACATACATAAGTGAGACCCCTTTCAAACGCTCTTTAATCATTATAATCATACCCAAAAACAGACGGCAATACTGCATTTTTCTTACTATGTAAGCCGATTATACGGCTATTAAACGAAAAAATACCTGCTTCGCGTTTTCGCGCAAAGCAGGTATATTTTTTACTATTACTGGTTGATTTCTTCTTTGATGCCGTATTTTTTGTTGAAACGGTCTACGCGGCCATCTGCTGCTGCGAATTTCTGACGTCCAGTGTAGAATGGATGACATTCTGAGCAAAGCTCGACGTTGATGTTTTCTTTTACAGAACCTGTAGTGAAAGAATTCCCACATGAGCAAGTTACTGTTGCTTGTTTGTAATCTGGATGAATACCTGTTTTCATTATTGTTTCTCCTCCCGCCCTGAACCATCTGGAACAGAGTTTAATAATCTATTTGACTATTGCCTTACATGGCTCTTTAGGCCATATATGCAATAGCACTGTTTCAATTCACTCTCATAATCATAACAAAATTTTAGGTGCTTTGCAACTATTTAAATCATCTTTTTGTTGCTGCGATGTGCTTTCATTTCACTGTTCAGCTGTTCGAAAAATTCTTCATTCGTTTTCGTCTGGCCAAGCTTTTTCAGGAAGCGTTCCCCGAAATCCGGTGAATCCGAAAACGTTTTGCGGATTGCCCAAAGTTTCTCCAGCTGCGCCGGATCAAGAAGCAATTCTTCTTTTCTTGTTCCTGAACGGCGGATATCGAGCGCCGGGAAAATGCGGCGTTCCGCCAGGCTGCGGTCAAGATGCAATTCCATATTGCCTGTCCCTTTAAATTCTTCATAAATCACTTCATCCATACGCGAACCCGTATCTACCAAAGCCGTCGCCAAAATCGTCAAGCTCCCGCCTTCTTCAATATTCCGGGCTGCCCCGAAAAAGCGTTTGGGCCGATGGAACGCAGCAGGATCAATTCCTCCTGATAGTGTACGACCGCTTGGCGGAATAACCAAATTATATGCTCGCGCCAATCGTGTAATAGAATCCATCAAGATGATGACGTCACGTTTATGCTCGACGAGACGCATGGCGCGTTCGAGCACAAGTTCAGCCACTTTCACGTGATTTTCCGGCACTTCGTCAAATGTCGATGACACGACGTCCGCATCCACCGAACGCTCGATGTCTGTCACTTCTTCCGGCCGCTCATCAATCAATAGCACGATCAGCTCTGCTTCCGGATGGTTTGTCGTAATCGAATTGGCAATTTCTTTCAACAGCATCGTCTTGCCGGCTTTAGGCGGCGCTACAATCAGACCGCGCTGGCCAAATCCGACAGGTGCCACTAAATCCATGATGCGTGCAGACAAATCTTTCGGCGTGGTTTCAAGCCGGATATGGCGATCCGGATAAAGCGGCGTTAATCCTGGGAAGTGGACACGTTCTTTGGCAACTTCCGGGTCTTCTCCGTTTACTGCTTCTACTTGCAGCAGCCCAAAATAACGTTCGTTTTCTTTTGGCGGCCGCACTTTCCCTGAAACTTTATCGCCGTTGCGCAAATCAAACCGGCGGATTTGGGAAGCAGAAATGTAAATGTCCTGCGAGCTTGGCGAATAGTTGATTGGACGCAAGAAGCCGAAGCCTTCCGATTGGATGATTTCAAGGACGCCTTCCATAAAGAAGAAGCCTTCTTGTTCCGCTCTTGTTTTTAAAATCGCAAAAATCAATTCTTTTTTTGTTAATTTGCTGTAGTTGGTCAGCTTGTATTCTTTCGCCAAATTGTAAAGCTCTCTTAGCGTCATATTTTCCAAAGCCGAAATTGTTATCGTTGTCATTTAATTGGACACCACTCTTATTCATTTATTAGGGTTTATTGGTTAGAGGATCAGTCGTTGAATACATTGGAAAGATCTTTAAAGAAGGAGCCCGGCAAAAATGCCGGACTCATTTTGAAGTTTACTCATTAATCATGCATAACAAGATCTGGTTTTTTCTTCATGCTGTGGCGTCCTTCTACAAAACGGACAGTGCCTGATTTTGCACGCATAACCAATGTATGGCTCTCTGCAAAACCGCCTTTCAGCTGAACACCGCGAAGCAATTCGCCGTCTGTGACACCGGTTGCCGCAAAGATGGCGTCGTCCCCTTTTACCAGGTCCTCCATTTTCAGCACTTTGCTGACATCCAAGCCCATTTTTATGCAGCGCTCGGCTTCTTCTGCTGTTTGGGGCATTAGCTTCCCTTGCAGCTCGCCGCCCAGGCACTTCAGCCCAACTGCTGCAATTACGCCTTCAGGAGCGCCGCCCGTTCCGAATAGAATATCAACGCCGGTTTTTTCAAAAGCCGTGTTAATAGCTCCTGCCACATCTCCGTCATTAATCAATTTGATGCGGGCTCCTGCTGCACGAATCTGGTCAATGATATCTTTATGCCGCGGACGATCCAGAATCGTTGCCACCACATCTTCGATATCTTTGTTTTTGGCTTTCGCCACTGCTCGAAGGTTATCAATTACAGGTGCATTGATATCGATTTTGCCGACTGCTTCCGGCCCAACCGCAATTTTATCCATGTACATATCCGGTGCGTTCAATAAATTGCCGCGGTCAGCAATAGCGAGAACCGCAAGTGCATTCCATCCGCCCGCTGCTACGATATTCGTTCCTTCTAGAGGATCGACCGCAACATCCACTTCCGGCCCTTGGCCCGTTCCCAGCTCTTCTCCAATGTAAAGCATTGGCGCTTCGTCCATCTCGCCTTCACCGATTACAACTACTCCGCGCATCGGAACCGTATCAAAAACGTTCCGCATGGCAGTAGTCGCTGCATCGTCCGCTTCAATCTTCAACCCGCGGCCCATCCATTTTGCAGAAGCAATTGCAGCCGCCTCTGTCACACGCACCAATTCCATCGATAAACTTCGTTCCATAGTGTCATTTCCTCCAGTTCAGCTTTAAATCAGTCTTCCATATTATAGCATATTTTGACGAGCTAAAAAGAATTCAATTTGCGCTATGGCTACTGTCTGCTTTGGTGCTCGCAACCGGATCAATCGTTTCTCTCCGGATATCCGCACCGAGCCCTTGAAGTTTCCGGACGATATCTGAGTATCCGCGTTCGATATGGTAAATTTCACGGATTTCCGTCTCACCTTCAGCCAGCAAACCGGCAATAATCAAGGCTGCTCCTGCACGCAAATCGGAAGCGACAACAGTTGCAGCGGTTAATGGCGTCGGTCCGGTAATAACTGCAGCCCGCCCTTCGACTCTGCCGCTCGCATTCATCCGGCGCAATTCGTCAATATGCTTGAAACGAGCCGAATAAATGGTATCGGTAATCATGGAAGAACCGGCTGCTTGCGTCATCAACACTGAAAACGGCTGCTGGAGATCGGTGGCAAACCCTGGATACACCAAAGTCTTTACGTCAATCGCCTGCAATTGCTCTGATTTCGGTATGTAGATGGACTCTTCGCCTTCCTGTACATCAACACCCATTTCACGGAGCTTCGCTGTCAAAGCTTCCATGTGAAAAGGAATAACATTGTCCACCAATACGCCGTCGCCAATGGCAGCTGCCATAATCATGAAAGTGCCGGCTTCGATGCGGTCAGGAATGATGGTGTGGTTCGTGCCGTGAAGCTCTTCCACTCCGTCAATGCGGATCACATTTGTGCCCGCTCCTTTGATTTTTGCTCCCATATTGGTTAAAAGTGTGGCAACGTCGATAATTTCAGGTTCTTTTGCTGCGTTTTCAATAACCGTCTGCCCTTTGGCAAGAACTGCCGCCAGCATAATATTAATCGTCGCCCCTACACTGACAACGTCCAGATAAATTTTCGCGCCGCGAAGTTCATCTGCCCGCAAGTAGATTGCGCCGTGTTCGTTCGTGACTTTTGCGCCAAGCGCTTCAAATCCTTTAATGTGCTGATCTATTGGGCGCGGCCCTAAGAAACAGCCGCCCGGCAGGCCGATTGCCGCGTGTTTGAAACGGCCAAGCATGGCGCCCATCATATAGTAAGAAGCGCGCAATTTTTTCACATTGCCGTTTGGCAATGGCATATCGATCATATGGGTCGGATCAATTTTCATCGTGCCGTCTTCAAACGACACTTCCCCGCCGATTTCTTCCAGAATGTTTTTCAATGTCCAGACATCAGAAATTTCGGGCAAGCCTTCGATTTGCACAGGCGAATTCGCTAAAATAGACGCTGGGATCAATGCCACTGCGCTATTTTTTGCTCCATTCACTTTAATGGTGCCAGATAAGCGGTTACCGCCTTTTACTTTATATACATCCATCAGATCAAATTTCTCCTTTACCCCACTTTTAGGGACAGTCCGATTTTCGCTTTCACAAAAAATCGCTGTCCCTGAAAGTCCGATTGGTTCAAATGGCTAGTCGCAGTTTACTTTACTTCTTCTTCAACAGAGCGTTTTTCCCAGTCTGCAAGGAATGCTTCGATTCCTTTATCAGTCAATGGGTGTTTGAACATTTGCTGCATCACTTTAATCGGCATTGTTCCGATATGAGCGCCGTTCAATGCTGCATCTGTAACGTGCTGCGGGTGGCGGATGGAAGCTGCAATGATTTCTGCTTTGATGTCATGGATCGCAAAAATATCTGCAATTGTTGCAATTAAATCCATGCCGTTGTGGCCAATATCGTCCAGGCGGCCAAGGAAAGGAGAAACGTATGAAGCACCAGCGCGAGCTGCAAGTAGTGCCTGGTTTGCGCTGAAGATTAACGTTACGTTAACTTTGATGCCTTCTGCTGCAAGTGTTGAACAAGCTTTCAATCCATCTGGAGTCATTGGCAATTTCACTGTGATGTTTGGCGCTAATGCTGCCAATTCACGGCCTTCTTTGATCATGCCTTCAAAATCAAGCGCGATTACTTCGCCGCTGATTGAACCGTCAACAAGTGCTGCAATTTCTTTTAAGCGGTCGTGGAATGAAACGTTTTTTTCTTTTGCTACAAGTGATGGGTTTGTTGTTACTCCCGATAGGATGCCCCATGAATGTGCTTCTTTGATTTCGTCGAAGTTTGCTGTATCAATAAAAAATTTCATCTTTTTTCCTCCTGGTATGATGGAAAAGAGAGAAGGCCTCGCGGCAGTTTCTCTCTTTCCTCATTTGTATTTTAAATTAAGCTTGGTTTGAACTGCCGAATTCGCGCATCTTGCCAATAACAGTCGCTTTGATTGCATCACGTGCAGGCGTCAAGTATTTGCGCGGGTCATACATTTCTGCATCTTTAGCCAATGCTTCGCGGACTGCTTTTGCAGAAGCGATTTGGTTTTCTGTATTTACATTGATTTTCGCTGTTCCCAGGGAAACCGAGCGCTGAATATCTTTAACCGGGATTCCTGTTCCTCCGTGAAGGACAAGCGGCACGTCGCAAAGCTGAGAAATTTCTTCCATTTCTTTAAAGCCTAAGTTCGGCTCGCCTTTGTACGGTCCGTGGACAGATCCAAGCGCCGGTGCCAGGCAATCGATGCCCGTTTGTTCAACCAATTGCTTGCATTCCTGCGGATCGGCATAAATCACGCCGTCTGCAATCACATCGTCTTCTTGTCCGCCGACAGTCCCTAATTCAGCTTCTACAGATACATTATGTTTATGTGCATATTCCACAACTTGTTTCGTAATTTCAATATTTTCTTCAAATGGATGATGGGATGCATCAATCATCACAGAAGTAAACCCAGCGTCGATTGCTTCTTTGCATTTTTCAAAGCTGGAACCGTGATCTAGGTGGATTGCCACTGGTACTGTGATTTTGTAATCATGCATCAAGCCCTTCACCATATGTACAACCGTGGTGAATCCGCCCATATAGCGCGCAGCGCCCTCAGATACCCCTAAGATAACCGGAGAATTTTCTTCTTGTGCCGCCTGCAGGATAGCCTGGGTGAACTCCAGGTTATTCAAGTTAAATTGGCCGATTGCGTACCCTTCTTGTTTCCCTTTAATCATCATTTCTTTCATTGAAACCAATGGCATTACAAAATTCCTCCTCAGTGTATATCTTGCTAAATATCCTTTTTACTATACCAAAAACCGCATGATTTCGCCACTTCAGTGTATATCAGTCCCGTAACAATTGCTTTACAGCTTCTCTAATTTCAAATACATCAAAGGGCTTTGTGAAATAACTGGCTGCTCCGCTGTCTATTGATTCTTCGATTAAGTCCAGTTCCCCGTACGCGGTCATCATGATGACTTGTATTTCAGAACCCAATTGCTTTAAATTTCTCAGGATTTCCAGGCCGTCCATTCCCGGCATTTTCATATCCAACAGCACCACATCCGGCTGTATTTCTTTCGCTTTTGCTAAGGCTTCGCGCCCATTTGCCGCCATTAAGGTCAAAAAACCCTCTTTTTTAAACACTTCATTCAGTAACAGGCGGATGCCCGTTTGGTCATCGACAATTAATATGGTTTTCAAGAGGACTCATTCCCTTCTTCTTCCAATTGTATACTTATTTCCATTCTACTAGACATCCCCCGCCTTTTCCACAGTGTGGAGCCTTCTGTTATAATTTGTTGATGAGGTGAAACAAAATGAAAATGTTATCGACACAATTAGCCGGCCTGTTCCAGCGAATAGCTGGGCAAGAAGAAGCAATTGAAGATACTGCGCGGGTCCTGGCACAGGCGGCAATCGGAGAAGGCACGATTTTTCTCGCTGCATTTGGCGAAATGAAAGCCGTTGCGCTGAGCGCGCTCGAAGGTGTCGAACCGCTCCAAAGCGCTGCACATTGGCAGCCGGACAGTGTCATCAGCAGCGCGGACCGGGTCTGGATCCTTGCTAAAAACAGTGAAGGCGACGAACTTGCCAACCGTTTAAATGACGCCCACTTGCCGTTTGCGATGCTGGTAGCGGAAAAACGCAGCAACGAAATGGAAGCGGACGCTTTTGTTTCGTTGAAGATCGACAAAGGGCTGCTGCCGACCGATGACGGCGGACGAACCGTCGTTCCGCATGCAATGGGTGCATTATTTGTCTACCATGCTGTCAAAATGGCCGTTGATGAAATGCTGGCCGAATAAATTACCGAAAAAACCGTTTGCAGAACTGTTCTGCAGGCGGTTTTTGATTTCAGCAGGAAAAATTCGGAATTTGTGCGCGTTCAGCATCCCGGATACTAAAAAACTTCCCGTCTGCAGTGCAAACGGGAAGTTTTCTTGTTTTCAGCATCCAGCTGTTTTTAAGTGCCTTATCAAGATAAGACAGGTGCTACTTCTACTTTTTTCAATGAAGCTCCGACAAACTCTCTGAATAGAGGCTGCGGGCGGTTCGGACGAGAAATGAATTCAGGGTGGAATTGGCAAGCTACGAACCAAGGATGGTCAGCAATTTCGACGATTTCCACTAGACGGCCATCCGGGCTAGTACCCGAGAAGATAAAGCCGGCTGCTTCGAATTGCTCGCGGTATTCGTTGTTGAACTCATAACGGTGGCGATGGCGTTCGTAAACCACTTCTTCTCCGTATGCTTCATGCGCTTTAGAACCGACTTTCAATTTTGCCGGATATAAGCCAAGGCGCAATGTGCCGCCAAGGTCTTCGATGTCTTTTTGCTCCGGCAACAGATCGATGACCGGGTAAGAAGTTTTCGGGTTTAATTCAGAAGAATGCGCATCTTCGAAGTTCATGATGCTGCGTGCAAATTCAACTGAAGCCAATTGCATCCCCAAGCAAATTCCGAAGAACGGCACATTGTTTTCGCGCGCATATTTCGTTGCCGCGATTTTCCCTTCAACGCCGCGGTCTCCAAATCCACCAGGAACCAGGATGCCGTCGCAGTTTTTCAGTTTCTCTTCTACGTTTTCAGCATTGATGTGTTCAGCGTTAATCCAGTCCACTTCAATTTCAGCGTCGTAAGCGAAGCCCGCGTGTTTCAAAGCTTCAACGACAGAAATGTAGGCATCCTGCAATTCAACGTATTTCCCAACCAATCCAATGCGAACGGTTTTAGACAGCGACTGGACTTTTTCAACCAGTTCAATCCACTCGGTCATGTCCGCTTCAGGTGCTTCGATGCCGAAGTGGTCAAGAACGATTTGGTCCATGCCTTGCTCTTTCAAGCGAAGCGGCATTTCATAAATGACGTCTACGTCGCGTGATTCGATTACTTCTTCCGGCTTAATGTCGCAGAACAAAGCAATTTTGTCTTTCATGTCTTGAGGGACAGCGTGTTCTGTACGAACAACAATCAGGTTCGGCTGAATTCCCAGGCTGCGCAGCTCTTTTACGCTGTGCTGCGTCGGTTTTGTTTTCATTTCTTTTGCAGCGCCAAGGTACGGAATCAACGTACAGTGAATGTACATCACTTCGTCGCGGCCAAGATCTGAACGCATTTGGCGAATGGCTTCAAGGAATGGAAGCGACTCGATATCGCCGACAGTTCCGCCGATTTCCGTGATAACGACGTCAGCTTTCGCAGTTTTTGCAGCGCGCAGCAAACGGTCTTTGATTTCATTCGTGATATGCGGAATTACTTGAACAGTTCCGCCCAGGTAGTCGCCGCGGCGTTCTTTCTTAATGACCGTCGAGTAGACTTTCCCTGTGGTTACGTTCGAGTATTTGTTCAAATTGATGTCGATAAAACGTTCGTAGTGGCCAAGGTCCAAGTCCGTCTCAGCGCCGTCGCCTGTTACAAAAACTTCCCCGTGTTGGTAAGGGCTCATCGTGCCCGGGTCAATATTAATGTACGGATCAAATTTCTGGATGGTTACGTTCAATCCTCGGTTTTTCAATAAACGCCCAAGTGAGGCAGCGGTAATCCCTTTGCCGAGTGACGATACAACGCCGCCGGTCACAAATATATACTTTGTCATGCTTGTTCCTCCTCCATTAATAAAAAATAAAAAGCGCCCCGCCTGCAGTGTGCAGAGGGAGCGCGTAAACTGTACGAATCAATCTCCTATTTTAAGGAGCCCAGTAAAATCTTATCCAGTCTCATCGCATAAGTCAAGGTAAAAAAATGTTCAGATTACTTCAAATCGTCTTCTAAATCGTCTTCCTCTTCTTCTTCGTCGTCGATAATATTGCCGTCCAGGTCTTCCACCAGAACGTCTACATCGACTTCATCGTCATCATCGTCATCCACGTCTACATCAAAATCGATGACTTCTTCTTCCTCTTCTTCATCACCAACCGGCGGGATGATCAATGCACTTGCGTCATCGTCTTCATCCTCGTCGTCAGCATCATCGAAATCGTCAAATTCCAACTCATCTTCCAATTCAAGGTCCATATCGTCAAAGCCTTCATCGTCCGCCACTTTCGCTTTTTTCTTGCGGGCTTTAACGGTTGGTGCAGACTCTTCTTCAATTTGCTCCACTGGATACCATTCACGGAGGCCCCAACGGTTTTCACCTAGAATCAGGAAGCGGCCATCAATGTTCATGTCTGTATAGAACTGGACAAGGCGGGCTTTCATGTCTTCTTTTGACAAACCAAGCAAGTTCTCAATTTCTGTGACAAGCTCAGGGTAAGTTTTTGTTTCGTGTGTTTCTTGGAGCATTGCATATGTTAAGTCAACAAATGACTCTTCGATTAGTTCTTCTCTCGATAATTCACGGATTTTCAATCTGTGCACGTCCCTTCTTCTATCGTTAACTTTATTCATTATATACAAAGATGGTGCACTCCGCTACCGTGTTTTCTTTTTTCTGCTACTAAGCTGTGTCCAGCCGAAATAAAACAAATAAAGCGACAAAATTAAAAAAGGGATCGATCCCAGTGCTTTATTGTAGAGAAATAAAGTGAGTACGATGCAGAGGATGATGACAATGTAATGTGTGTATTTCGACATGGCTTCTCATCCTTTTTTTGTCTACAGTGAACTTTCTTCTATTATACAGAAAAAATGCGTTTAAAGCGACATACTGGGTTTTGATGCTCAAATTTAAAACTGATATTTATCTAAATACAAATAATCTCATTTCTTGCCATCATGAACGTATTATTTTTATCAAGGCAATTTTTCTCTTAATAATAAAGATAGAAAAACCGTTTGCGGATCTTCCGCAAACGGTTTTTCTTGTTGCCCAGCTCCAGTGGCCAGCCCCTCGGGTTCTTAAGTCAGCTCATCTGTACGGCAAAAACACTCCGTTTCGGTGTTCTGCCTGAAAACATATGCTCCTGCAGCACTTCGTGCTTCGTCGCAAAGTTATGTCCCAAATTCCCTTTGGTCCATAACTTGCCTGCCAGGACTGACCAGGCGCTTCCGCTTTTCTCGTTACATATTCCGTCTGTACTGCCCGCCTACTTCATACAGGGCCGTGGTAATTTGGCCGAGGCTTGCTACTTTTACGGTTTCCATCAATTCCTCGAAGATGTTGCCGCCTGATTTTGCTACGTGTTTCAAGCGGGCTAAAGCTTCTTCTGATGAATTGCGCTCCTGGAAAGCACGCAGGTTGGCAATTTGTGTTTCTTTTTCTTCGGTCGTCGCACGTGCGATTTCCATTGCGTTGATGTCGTCGTCGCTTTGCGGGTTCGGATTCAAATACGTATTCACGCCGATGATCGGCAGTTCGCCCGTATGCTTTTTCATTTCGTAGTGCATCGACTCTTCCTGGATTTTGCCGCGCTGGTACTGCGTTTCCATCGCACCCAATACGCCGCCGCGGTCATCGATGCGGTCGAATTCCGCAAGCACCGCTTCTTCGACAAGCTGCGTCATCTCTTCGATGATGAACGCACCTTGCAGCGGGTTCTCGTTTTTCGACAAGCCGTGTTCTTTCGTGATGATCATCTGAATGGCCATCGCACGTCTTACGGACTCTTCCGTCGGCGTCGTGATCGCTTCGTCATAAGCGTTCGTATGAAGCGAGTTGCAGTTGTCCTGCAGCGCCATTAATGCCTGCAACGTTGTGCGGATATCGTTAAAATCGATTTCCTGTGCGTGCAAGCTGCGTCCGGATGTCTGGACATGGTATTTCAGTTTCTGGCTGCGGTCGTTGGCGCCGTATTTGTCGCGCATCACAATTGCCCAAATGCGTCGTGCTACGCGCCCGATTACCGTGTATTCCGGATCTAGGCCGTTCGAGAAGAAGAACGACAAGTTTGGCGCGAAATCATCGATGTTCATGCCGCGGCTCAAATAGTACTCTACGTACGTGAAACCGTTGGATAGCGTGAACGCCAATTGGGAAATCGGGTTCGCGCCTGCTTCTGCGATATGGTAGCCCGAAATCGACACGGAATAGTAGTTGCGCACTTTGTGGTCGATAAAGTACTGCTGAATATCACCCATCATGCGAAGTGCGAATTCTGTCGAGAAGATGCACGTATTCTGCCCTTGGTCTTCTTTCAGGATATCGGCTTGTACGGTGCCGCGCACCACTTGCAGCGTCGATTCACGCACTTCCGTGAATTCTTCCAGCGTCAACGGACGGCCGAATTTCTCTTCGTTGATTTTCACCTGCTGATCGATTGCCGTATTCATGAACATCGCCAAGATGATTGGCGCAGGCCCGTTGATCGTCATCGATACAGAAGTGGATGGTGCACAAAGATCAAAGCCGGCATACAATTTCTTCATGTCATCAAGCGTACAAATCGATACGCCCGACTCGCCGACTTTGCCGTAGATGTCCGGACGGTGATCCGGATCTTCGCCGTAAAGCGTTACGGAGTCAAAAGCAGTTGATAAACGTTTTGCATCATCGTCTTTCGACAAGTAATGGAAGCGTCTGTTTGTGCGTTCCGGCGTTCCTTCACCCGCAAACTGGCGCTTCGGATCTTCCCCTTCGCGTTTGAACGGGAATACCCCGGCCGTGTAAGGGAATGAACCTGGAACGTTTTCGCTATATACCCATTTCAGGATTTCGCCGTAGTCTTCGAATTTCGGCAAAACAACGCGTGGAATTTTCAGCCCGGCAAGGCTTTCTGTCCGCAGGATCGTCCGGATTTCTTTGTCGCGGACCGTTGTGACAAACTCATCGCCGGCATAAGCTTCTTTCAGCGCTTGCCAGTTTTCCAAAATGCGTTTGGATTCCGTTGTCAGCTCTTCACGGACGCCGTAGGCAAGCGATTGGAGAGATGCTACTAATGCATCATCCGGCGCTTTTTCTTTAACGGCTTCAATAGCGCCTTCAAGCTGGAACAAACGGCGTGCAAACGCAGCCTGCTCTTTTGCTTTTGCGTGATAGCCGCGCACCGTTTCCGTAATTTCACGCAAATAGTAGCGGCGGTCATTCGGAATTATCAAATTCTCTTTTTGTGTTTTGACAAATTGGTCATAATCCGTCGTCCATTCGGTTCCGCATTTTTCATTGACAATGTGGACCAAAGCCGCAAACAGTGAATTTGTCCCTTTGTCGTTGAACTGGCTGGCGATCGTGCCGAACACCGGCATTTCTTCCAATTCCTTGTCCCACAACAAACGGCTACGCTGGTATTGTTTCTGCACTTGGCGAAGGGCGTCTTCAGAGCCTTTACGCTCGAATTTATTGATGGCGATCAAATCGGCATAATCGATCATGTCGATTTTTTCAAGCTGTGTCGGTGCACCAAATTCGCTTGTCATGACGTACATCGAGACATCCGAGAAGTTGGCAATTTCTGCATCTCCTTGCCCAATGCCGCTCGTTTCCACGACGATCAAGTCAAATCCTGCTGCTTTTACGACATCCAGGACATCCCCAAGTGCGCCTGAGATCTCCGTCCGAGACCCGCGTGTTGCCAAGCTTCTCATAAACACGCGTTTATTGAAAATGGCGTTCATGCGGATACGGTCGCCTAACAGCGCCCCGCCCGTTTTTTGTTTTGTCGGGTCAATCGACAGAATGGCAATTTTCTTATCCGGCAATTCTGATAAGAAACGGCGGATCAATTCATCCGTAAGTGAGCTTTTTCCTGCTCCGCCTGTCCCGGTAATGCCGAGCACCGGCGTATTTTTTGACTGTGCACGTACTGCCTGCAGCAAGTCGTCTGTATTGATGTCGCGCGTATGCGCTTCTTCCGCTGTGGTAATCAGGTTGGCCAATGCCACCGGATTTTCGGCAGAAACGGCTTCTGCAGAGACATCTTCTTTTACGGTCGAGAAATCACATTCTTTGACGATTTCTTCAATCATACCCTCAAGCCCCAGCTTGCGCCCGTCTTCCGGAGAGAAAATGCCGGCAATGCCGTACTCTTCCAGTTCTTTGATTTCCCGCGGCAAAATTACGCCCCCGCCGCCGCCGTAGATGCGGATATGGCCAGCGCCTTTTTCCTGCAGCAAATCGTACATATACTTGAAGTATTCCATATGGCCGCCCTGGTAAGACGAAATGCAGATTCCCTGCACGTCTTCCTGGATCGCCGCATTGACCACTTCTTCAACGGAACGGTTATGCCCCAAGTGAATCACTTCCGCACCCGCCGCCTGCAAAATCCGGCGCATGATATTGATCGATGCATCGTGGCCGTCAAAAAGACTCGACGCCGTGACGAAACGGACGTGGTTTTTCGGCTTGTACTTTGTTTCTTCTTGAATAGTCGCCATTTTATATTAAGCCCCCTGTATCGTGGTTTTTTCTCCTGCCATCCCCTGCAGCAGAAACTGAGTTTGAAGCTTGGTGAATTCCTGGATGGTAAAATCGCGCAATGCCCAGCGGCGGAACGCCCACATCTGGCCCTGTACGAATAGATGATGGGCAGCCAATTTGATTTCTTTTGGCGCCAGCTTAAGTTCTCCGCTGTCGGCACATTCCATAAGTAAGCGCTCGAACAAAGAAACCATTTCGATTTCTTTGTTCAGCACATACTGCAGCGCGTCTTTTGGCAATGATTTCGATTCCTGGTACATGACGACAAATTCGTCCTGCATGTCATCAATCAAGCCGTAATAATGCTCAAGCGCGGTCACCAGCACTTCAAGCGAGCCTTTTTCGATATCGAGTGCATCAAGCCGTGCATGCACTTCATCGTAAATCGAATCACATACGAGATACAGCACATCTTCTTTCGTGCGGATGTATTCGTATAATGTTCCGATGCTGAAACCCGAAGCCTTGGCAATTTCCCGCGTCGTTGTCCGGTGAAAGCCCTTTTCTTTAAAAAGCATGACAGCTCCCCGGATCATCTGCGCCCGGCGCTTCTCAATCAGGCTTTCGTCTTTTACGGAGGACTGCACTTCACGCTTTTTACTCATGGGCGAATCCCTCCAGTTATTTCGTGACCATACGGGAAATGACCAAACGCTGGATTTCCTGAGTGCCTTCGTAGATTTGTGTGATCTTCGCATCGCGCATGAAACGCTCAACCGGGTAATCTTTCGTGTAGCCGTAGCCGCCGAATACTTGGACCGCTTCAACGGTTACTTTCATCGCCGTGTCGCCTGCCATCAATTTCGCCATGGCAGATTCTTTGCTGTATGGCAATTTGTTCGACTCAAGCCATGCTGCCTGGTAAGTCAATAGGCGAGATGCTTCGATCGACGTAGCCATATCAGCCAATTTGAATGAAACCCCTTGGTTGGCTGCAATTGGTTTGCCGAACTGCTCGCGTTCTTTTGCATAGCCAACTGCTGCATCCATTGCGCCTTGTGCAATTCCGACTGCTTGCGCGGCAATTCCGTTGCGGCCGCCGTCGAGTGTCTGCATTGCGATTTTAAAGCCTTGCCCCAGTTCCCCAAGAACGTTTTCTTTTGGTACGCGGCAGTTGTCGAAGATGATTTCAGTTGTCGGGCTTGAACGGATCCCGAGTTTTTTCTCTTTTTTGCCGACCGAGAAGCCTTCAAAGTCTTTTTCAACGATGAACGCTGTCGTGCCTTTGTGTTTAGAAGTTGGATCGGTTACCGCAAATACGATATACGTATCGGCAATGCCGCCGTTTGTAATGAAGATTTTCGAACCGTTCAATACGTAATGGTCGCCGTCTTCGCGCGCAGTCGTTTTCATGCCGCCTGCATCGGATCCCGAGCCTGCTTCCGTCAATCCGTAAGCGCCGATTTTTGTTCCTTCAGCCATCGGGCGAAGATACTTCTGTTTCTGTTCTTCAGTTCCGAATGTGTATACCGGCCAGCCTGCAAGAGATGTGTGGGCAGACAAGACAACGCCTGCTGATGCGTCTACTCGGGATAATTCTTCAACCGCGATGCAGTATGCCAAGTAGTCTGAACCAATGCCGCCGTATTCTTCCGGCCAAGGAATCCCGGTTAATCCAAGTTCCGCCATGTGGTCAAACATCGCGCGGTCAAAACGCTCTTCTTCATCGCGTTCTGCTGCTGTCGGCGCCACTTCATTGTTGGCAAAATCGCGCACCATTTTGCGGATCATTACGTGTTCTTCGCTCAATTGAAAATTCATTGTTTTATTCCTCCAATTAGGTAGTGTTTTTTAAAATTTTAGTGTCAGAACGCCGAAAGAGCGGAAGGCAACCATCTATTGCGATTGCTTCTTACTCTCTTCTGGCATCCTTCACAAAACGGATTTATTTTAAGAGTTGCTTACTGATAACAATGCGCTGGATTTCGCTGGTGCCTTCATAGATTTCGGTGATTTTGGCGTCGCGGAACAGGCGCTCGACCGGATAGTCTTCTGTGTAGCCGTAGCCACCGAATACTTGTACGGCTTCAATGGCGTTGTCCATCGCCGCTTTGGAAGCGAACAGTTTCGCAATTGACGCTTCTTTGTTGCAGTCTTTTCCTTTTGCGTAAAGGTCGGCTGCGTTGTAGACAAGCAGTTTAGCCGCTTCAACTTGTGTTGCCATGTCAGCCAGTTTAAAGGCGATGCCTTGGTTAGCGGAAATCGGTTTGCCGAATTGTTCGCGTTCTTTTGCGTAAGCGACAGCGTATTCGTAAGCCGCTTCTGCAATTCCAAGAGCTTGCGCGGCAATGCCGATACGGCCGACATTCAAGTTGGCCATCGCGATGCTGAAGCCTTTGTTTTCTTCACCCAACAAGTTTTCAGCAGGCACTTTCATGTTGTCGAACGTCAGTTGGACCGTTCTGGAACCGTGAAGCCCCATTTTCACTTCGTCTTTCCCGATGATCAGCCCCGGAGAATCTTTCTCTACGATAAACGCAGAGATGCCGCGCGTTCCGGCTTCCGGTTTTGTAGATGCGAACACAATATATGTATCCGCTTCACCGCCATTGGTAATAAATACTTTCGAACCGTTCAATACGTAATGGTCGCCGTTCAGGACCGCTTTTGTTTTCAAGCTTCCTGCGTCCGATCCCGCTGAAGGTTCAGTCAAGGCAAATGCCCCTAAGTATTCCCCGGATGCCAGTTTTGGAATGTATTTTTGAATCTGTTCTTCATTGCCGAAGTTCAAAATCGGGTTGGTCCCAACTGAGGTATGCACGGACAAAATTACGCCGATCACGGCACTTGCTTTTGACAATTCATGAATGGCGATGATATAAGAAGTGAAATCCATTTCCGAACCGCCGTATTTTTCAGGCGCGGTGATTCCCATCAATCCAAGGCCTGCCATCTTTTTCAAGATTTCCCGCGGAAATTCGCCTTCTTCCATTCGTTCAATAAAAGGGGTGATTTCTTCTTTGGCAAAATCACGGACCATATTTCGCATCATTGACTGTTCTTCTGTAAAACGCAAATCCATCGTGGTGCCTCCCATTTTAACTGTATTCATAGAATCCGCGTCCCGTCTTTTTGCCAAGCCATCCAGCTTTTACATACTGGCGAAGCAGCGGGCTTGGCCGGTATTTGCTGTCGCCAAATCCATCGTGCAGCACTTCCATAATGTAGAGGCATGTATCAAGCCCGATAAAATCAGCTAATTGGAGCGGCCCCATCGGGTGGTTCATGCCGAGGCGCATAATGTCGTCAATCGCTTCTTTGGTTGCTACGCCTTCTTGGAGCGTGAAAATTGCTTCGTTGATCATCGGCATCAAAATCCGGTTTGAGACAAAGCCGGGGAAATCGTTGCACTCTACTGGTGTTTTCGACAATTTCACTGTCATTTCTTCAACCGTTTTGTAAACTTCATCTGTTGTGGCGAGGCCACGGATGATTTCCACCAGTTTCATCACCGGCACCGGGTTCATGAAATGCATGCCGATTACTTGTTCCGGACGGTTTGTAGCTGCTGCAATTTCTGTAATTGGCAGCGAAGACGTGTTCGAAGCCAGGATGGCATGTTTTGGAGCTACTTCATCTAAAGTTTTAAAAATGCTATGTTTGATTTCCATGTTCTCGACTGCCGCTTCGATGACGATATCGGCGTCGTGGGCATCTTTCAAATCGAGGGAAGAAGAAATACGGCCAAGAACAGCCGTTTTTTCTTCTTCCGTCATGCGCCCTTTTTCCACATTGCGTGACAGGTTTTTCGTAATTGTCGCGATGCCGCGATCGTATGCTTCTTGTTTCATATCATTCAATTTCACATTAAAGCCGGATTGTGCACAAACTTGTGCAATGCCGGAGCCCATTTGGCCGGCTCCAATCACCATTACGTTTTGAATCATCATTGTCAGTTAGCCTCCTGTTTTGGAACTTCAATCATGATTGCGTCGCCTTGGCCTCCGCCTGAGCAGATGGCTGCGATGCCGATGCCGCCTCCGCGGCGTTTCAATTCATAAGCGAGCGTCAAAATAATGCGGGCTCCACTTGCGCCGATTGGGTGCCCTAAAGCAACCGAACCGCCGTTGACGTTTACTTTTTCAGCGTCCAGGTTGGCGATTTGAGAACTTGCCAGTGCTACCGCTGCGAACGCTTCATTGATTTCCACCAAATCGATGTCATCAAGCGTCTTGCCTGTTTTCTTCAGCAATTCGTTGATGACAATTCCTGGCGTTTCCGGGAATCGATGCGGTTCAATCGCCACTTCGGTATGCGCCAAAATTGTCGCTAAAGCGGGTTTACCCTCTTTTTGCGCCCGTTCTTCATTCATCAAGACTAGAGCAACCGCCCCGTCGTTGATGCCAGGTGCGTTGCCGGCTGTGATTGTACCGTCTTTTCCGAATGCCGGTTTTAATTTTGCCAGCGCTTCAATGGTTGAATTGGCACGCGGGGCTTCATCAAAATCGACCGTGATCGGCTCGCCTTTTTTCTGTGGAATTTCAATTGCGACGATTTCTTCTGCGAATAATTCTTTTGCTTTGACCGCACGCTCGTGTGAACGGGCAGACCATTCATCCTGTGCTTCGCGCGTTAAGCTGAATGCTTCTGCCGTCGAGTTGCCATAAGTCCCCATGTGGACGCGGTCCGGGTGGAACGAGCAAGACAGTCCGTCGTGAACCATCGAGTCAATGATCGGAGCGTCGCCCATGCGGAGTCCCCAGCGCGCTTTAGGCATAATGTACGGTGCATTTGACATCGATTCCATGCCGCCTGCCACGATAACTTCTTCGTCGCCGAGACGGATGATTTGGTCGGCAAGCGTAATGCTGCGCATGCCGGATGCACATACTTTATTGATCGTTTCTGATTTGACGTTATACGGGATTCCTGCTTTTTTCGCAGCCTGGCGTGATGGAATCTGGCCTTGGCCTGCTTGAAGAACATTGCCCATGATAACTTCCTGCACGTCTTCCGGCTGGATGCCTGCACGATTCATTGCTTCTTTGATCGCCACGCCGCCAAGTTCACTTGCGGATAATGTGCTTAAGTTGCCGCCAAATTTCCCGAATGCTGTACGTGCTCCATCGATAATTACTGTTTTTGCCATGATATTTCTTCCTCCCTTTGTAAACGGTTTCATGTTTGTCTAAAAAATATATGAGTCTTTCCTTGCTGCTGATGTCGAGTATTGTCTTATCGCAGATAAGATTTCCCGAACGCAGATAAAGTGCCTGTTCAAAAATTTTAGGCATCGCTTAACACTATTGCCTCTGTTTCTGCATCGCTTCGCTGCTTCGAAACATGAAAGAGCGTTGCATCACTTCGCTTCGCTCCGTTGCTTCGTCGCAAATTTTATTGGCCGAATGCTGTTCGGCCAATAAAATTGACTGAACGCTCGCTCGGTTTTAATTCAAAACAAAAGGGAGCTTTGGACTCCCTTTCATTTTCTTGCTTTATAGTTCCATCTTATAGAATTTTCTCTCTTTTGGCAATTATTATTGAA
This sequence comes from Planococcus liqunii, assembly GCF_030413595.1. NCBI lineage: Bacteria > Bacillati > Bacillota > Bacilli > Caryophanales > Caryophanaceae > Planococcus > Planococcus liqunii. The sequence continues at coordinate 3,173,575 of NZ_CP129238.1, forward strand.
TCGTTGCCGGTTCTAATTGGGCAGTACGGTTGCCGATAACTGCCATTTCAAGCAATTCTGCGACATCGTATGTGCCGACTTTGTCTTCGACTTCTTTCGCTTTTGTTCCATCTGACAACATTGTCAGGCAGTACGGACAGCCGGAAGAAATCATCGTCGGGTTCACTTCAAGCGCTTGTTCGGTACGGGCAACGTTGACGCGGTGGCCTGCATCTTCTTCCATCCACATCAATCCGCCGCCGGCTCCACAGCACATGCCGTCCTGGCGGTTACGGACCATCTCGACCAATTCGACGCCTTCGATCGCTTTCAGGATTTCCCGAGGCGCATCGTAAACGTCATTGTAGCGGCCGAGGTAGCAGGAATCATGGAACGTGATTTTTTCATTTACCGGGAATTGCGGTTTCAAACGGCCTTCCTGCACCAATTCAAACAGCATTTCGGTGTGGTGGTAAACTTCCGCTTTAAATCCGAAGTCCGGATACTCGTTTTTGAAGATATTGTATGCATGCGGATCGATCGTTACGATTTTCTTGACTTCCGCTTTTTCAAATTCTTTGATATTCGCCGTTGCCAGCTCCTGGAACAGGAATTCGTTTCCTAGGCGGCGCGGTGTATCTCCGGAGTTCTTTTCTTTGTTTCCAAGAATCGCGAATTTCACACCAGCTTCGTTCATCAAGCGTGCGAACGAGATGGCAATTTTTTGTGAACGGCTGTCGAATGAACCCATTGACCCAACCCAGAACAGGAATTCGAATTCTTCGCCGGCTTTGTTCATTTCTTTTACTGTCGGGATGCTGACGTCAGGCGCTGCATCTCTCCAGTTTTCTTTTTCTTTGCGGTTAAGGCCCCATGGGTTGCCCTGCTTTTCGATGTTGGTCATCGCACGCTGAGCATCTTTATCCATTTTCCCTTCCGTCATAACTAAGTAACGGCGAAGGTCGATGATTTTATCGACGTGTTCGTTCATTACTGGACATTGGTCTTCACAGTTGCGGCAAGTTGTACACGCCCAGATTTCTTCTTCTGTGATGACGTCTCCGATCAGGCTCGGGCTGTAGAGTTCATCGATGCTGATTCCTTCAGCACCGGCAGCCATCGCCAACTGGTTGCCTTTTGTATTGTTGAAGGCCATTGCAGGCACCCAAGGTTTTTGGCGGGTCATTACCGCTCCGGTATTCGTTAAGTTATCGCGAAGTTTGGTAATCAAATCCATCGGCGACAGCATTTTTCCTGTGCCGGTTGCCGGACACATATTCGTACAGCGTCCGCATTCCACGCAAGCGTAGAAATCGATCATTTGAGACTGGCTGAAATCCGTGATTTTGCCGACGCCGAATGACGGCATGGCATCTTCATCTTCTTCGTCTTCCATCTCTTCAAAGTTGATCGGCTTTAAGCGGCCGACATGGTCCACTCGGTGGAACCATGTATTGACCGGTCCGAAAATCAAGTGGGCGTGCTTTGATTGCGGCACGTAAACCAAGAATGTCAATAGGAACAAAAGATGCGCCCACCACATAACGTAGAAAATAGCGGCTGCTGCAGTTGCAGGAAGCCCAGAGAACAATGTGGCAAATACCGATGCAACCGGCTCAGTCCAAGCGGTTTCATGCCCTTGCCAAATCATGCCTGCACCATTTCCGACAAGAACGGAAACCATCAAGCCGCCGATGAAAATCAGCACTAGACCGGATTTCCAGCCGCGCTTCAAGCGGACAAGCTTTTCAATGTAGCGTCTGTAAAATGCCCAGACAACAGCAACTAGGATTGTCAATGTCACAATTTCCTGGAAAAACGTGAAGGCCGGGTAGAGCGGTCCAAGCGGCAAATGCGCTCCTGGAACCAAGCCTTTGATGATAAAATCGATGGCACTTGCCTGTACCAGCAAGAACCCGTAGAAGAACATCACATGGATCGTCCCGCTCTTCTTGTCTTTCATTAACTTTTTCTGGCCAAAGACGTTGACCATGACTTTACGGAAACGTTCTTTGAAGTTTTCTTCAAACTCCACTTTCTTGCCGAGCTTTATGAAATCATACCTGGTTTTCAGCAAATACAGAAACAGGTACACTGCATAAAACGTGATTGCAAGAAACAATACCCAGTTTGCTATGAGCAATGGCTCCATTATGATATCCCCCTTGTGTTTGTAAATTCCAAAAATTCCTTATACAAAGTCTACGTGACTGTTAAAAGATTGTCGATACTATGTTCTATATTAAATATGAATGAGCATTCAGTCAATAGATAATATGAAAGGGTTTACAATTTCTTATTATATACAAAATCGAATCAAAATAAACCCTGCAATCGGCGAGAGTGATCATAGCCACCAAATATCTGCTCATAGAATAAATGGCCTAAAAAAAACACCACTCAGCGTGGTGTTTCAGTCTCTAATGAATATACATATGCACCAAAATGCTGCTTCATCGCTCTAATCTGCTCCGGCCGGACGCCGATCAGCACGCAGCTTGCCGGCCCTCCGGAAAGTTCCGAGTCGACTTCTTCCGACAAATCCAGCTTTCGTTTCAGCAGCCGTTCTGCCTCGCTGGCGATTCCTTTTGAACCGACTGGCCAGACCCTTTCAATGATGCCTTTGTTCAGCGCATCATAGATTTTCCTGACGTCTGCAATCTGCTCTCTTTTATTCAGCACATCCGGCCCCACCAAAGGTTTCCCATAAATAAACCACTGCAGGCCTTCAGCAGGAAGTTCTCTTTTTTGCCGGCCAAGCATCGTTACCGCTACCCCTGATTGCAAAGTTGGCATATTCGTTTCAGAACTTCCGGTTAGCTGCGGTGTTTTGATGCCGATTTCCTTGAACTGCTCATTGATGCCTTCGACGTAGCGCCCCCACTGAGCCTCACCGCTGAAGTTATGAAGGAGAATCACTTCCGGTTCGCTTCCGGCGGCCCATTGTTCAAGCAGCGCGACACGCGCAGCAAATTTAGCTGTTACTCGGTCGGGCGCAGCCACAGCGTCCTGCGGTTTTTCTCCAATAGCGGCGGAATTATCGGATGTGATCACCCATTCACCGATTTTCAGTTCATGGCGCATTACCAGACCTTCTCTCCGACTTTATTCATAAACGGCATAACAATGGCCGCTCCTGCTGCATTGATTGACGCGGCTATCAGCAAGCCTGGCACGGATGCGTAGAAAAAGGCGGGAGACAACAAGATGTAAAACGGGAGAGCTGCCAGTAAGCCATTGCATAGAACAAACACCGGCCATTTCAAGACGTTTTTGCCGCCGGTGTGCAATTTGGCAAAAATCCAGACTGCCGCCCACATTTCAAGCGCGATAATGAGATGGAAAGGCCCGAGCGGCATGCCGCCGAACAAAGCAGAGATCAAATGGCCGAGTGCCGCGACCGTTCCCGCAAGCGGCGCAGACAGGAACAGCACTGCCACCAATGCCGGCAAGGAATCGAGTGCAATCGAAGCGATCCCGAGCGGAATTTTGATCATGCCGCCGACAGCCGCTAAGCTGATGAACAAAGCGGCCAACGTGATTTTATGTGTCGATAACTTAGTCATGCTTCTTCGCACGTCCGCCATTTTTGAACACTTTTGCGCTGCGCACATATTCGTTGTCCGGAACGCCGACCCGTGAATTCGCGACGCGGGCAGCGGCAAATAAATAATCCGATAAGCGGTTTAAGTAGCGCTGGACGACCACAGGGAACTCTTCTCCCGCTTTGGCCAAAGTTACCGTCTGGCGCTCTGCCCGGCGCGTAATCGTGCGGGCGATATGGAGCGTCGCTGCTGCCGGCGAGCCGCCTGGCAAAATAAAGCGTTCCAATAGCGGCGGTTCTTCCATCAAATCGTCAATGCGCGATTCCAGCACTTCAACCGGCTCTTCGGTCATTTTATACTGAGGTTCTTTGCGGACATCTGCCAAATCGCCTCCGCAATCAAACAACTCATTTTGAATCGCTTCCAGGTCGGCCAGCAAATCGGGAAACTTCTCCGGATCGAGTTCTGTCATCGCTTTGCCAATGAACGAATTGACTTCATCAATGGTGCCGTATGCTTCAACGCGCGGTGCATCTTTGTCCGTGCGTGCCCCAATTAAACTTGTTTGCCCTTTGTCACCGGTTTTCGTGTAAATTTTCATGTCCATCCGCTCCTTTGATTGTTTGTGGTATGCCGTACCAAATCCGTATTACCTGTTCGGCTCTTTTGAAAAGCTCTTGATACAGCCGCCCGATGACGTCGCGCAGCTGCCGTTCCAGTGGATCCACCGGAACGATGCCCCGGTTCATATCGGTCAAAATCCAGAGCTGGCGGTTAAACGGCTGTTTGCAAACCGCTCCGTCCACCAGGTTCCGGATTTTTTGTTCGTCCATCCCGTTTTCGAGCTGGGCTCTTACCCATTCTTCCAGTCCAGCAACAACAACAAATGGAGCCGTTTCGTCCGGCAATTCGCCTTCCAGCCAGACGTGTTCACGATTTCCAACCAATTCTTTTACCCATTGGCGTTTGCCATTAAAGGCTCCACCGAACACGATGTGCATCGGGCTCCCTCCTCGTATGCTTTACGGTTTTGCCAAACCAGCGTGTAGCAATGCCCATGAAGCGCGGTTTGCTGCCTGAAATTCTGCCCGCTGGCTTTTGCTAATAAATACCGGATCGGTCCGCCGTGGGCGACAATATAAAACTCATTTCCTTTCGGAAGACCCTGGACTGCCCGGTCCACCCGACTCATAACGTCAGCAAGGCTTTCCCCTCCAGGCGGCGCTAAATCGATCGGATTGTCAATCCAGTCCCGGTAGCGCTGGTCCCTGTTCAATTCATCATACGTTCTCTTTTCCCATTCGCCGAAATGGCATTCCCGAAAGCCCGGATCCGCATGATAATCAGCATTTGGAAAAAGATGTTCGGCGGTTTGCCGGCAGCGCAGCAAGTCGCTGCCCCAGACGTTTTGGACGTCAGGGCTTCCATTTGTCGAAAAAGGCAGCACAGCTTCATCCGTCCAGCCGATGTATTGTTTTAAGCCATTGCCTTTTGTCGGTGCGTGGCGGATCAGATGAAGAATAAAAGCACGGTCCATAAAAGCAGTTCAGCCCCTTCTATATAAGTACCAAACAAGTCGCCGGTCACACCACCAAATTGGCGCAAGCACCATTTCCGGTAAACCCAGAGTACGAACAGGAAACTCAAAAGAATAACAGCAGTCGGCACAAGCCCTATCCAATAAATCAGCAGGCCTCCGCTAATGAATAAATACAGGCAAGCAGCGAACAGCAGCCACTTAACATCCGCACGCTGGCGGAAAAAAGAAGCGAGTCCGTTGTTTTTGGCGCTTTGGGTCGTACTAAACAGCAATAGCAGGCCTGTTCTCGACAGCACAGGTGTGAGAATGAGCACAACAAGCGGCAATTCATCAATCAGTTCGGCCGCAACAATGATTTTGCCGAGAACTGCGAATAGCAGGACCATTGTTCCGAAAGCCCCAATTCGCGGATCGCCCATGATTTCCAGGCGCTGCTCTCTGTCCTGATAAGAGAAATAGGCATCGCCCACATCGGCAAGGCCGTCCAAATGCAAACCGCCTGTCGCTGCCGCTAAAAAGAATACAATCAGAAAAGCCGCAAGCAGCGGGCTCGCTTCCGTATAGTCTCTCAACACGGAAGCGATAATCATAGAAGTGCAGCCCAGCAAGGCCCCTAATAAAGGCAAGCTTGCATACATGGCGGTAACGTCTTTCTTTTCAAGCGGCAATTCTTTCCTTACCGGCAACACCGAGAAAAATTGAAAAGCCAAGGCGATTCCATTGCCAAGGTGCTGCATCATGTTTTCGCCTCCATCAGCTCTTCGACCGCTTGCCAGTTGATATGCCGCTTTACATGCTGCGCCCAAGCAGCGTATCGGTCGATTTCCTTCGAAACGGCTGGCTCCGGAAGATTTTTCGCTTTCCGCAGCGGCGCAAGAAAAGCACGCCGGAATTCCGGTCCATCAAATAGGCCGTGCAGATGCGTGCCGATTATCCTTCCTTCGAGGTATCCTTCACTGTCTTTTCCGTACTGGATCAATGGCGGAAATATACTTGTGGAACGGCCCGTGTGAATCTCATAGCCTTCTACCGGGACATCGGCTTTTTCTAACCTGACCATCCCTTTTCGGCGCTGCACAAACTTCTCTTCTGAAAAATATGTCTCCATGCCCGGCACAATTGACAATCCCTGTTCTGCTTCCACTTTAAGCCCGTCATGTCCAAAGGGGTCCGACAAATAGTCCCCGAGCATTTGAAAGCCGCCGCATAAACCGACAATCCGCGTTTCATCCGGCAGCGCTTTAAGCGCTTCTTCAAGCTGTTGGCTCTTCCAAAAGCGCAGATCCGCAATGGTGCTTTTCGTTCCCGGAAGAATGACCACATCTGGTTGGCCAATTTCACTCACCAGCTCGACCCAGCGCACCGACACATCGGGTTCTTTTAAGAAAGCTTCAATATCCGTAAAATTCGATAAATAGGGATGCTTTAAGACCACAATATCAATCGGCCGCTGCGAAGCCGCTTTGGCCAGTTCACGGACCCCGAGCGAATCTTCCTGTTCGATGCCATGCTCAGGCAAATACGGAATCACCCCAAGAACCGGAATGCCTGTATACGATTCTAAAAAAGCGACACCGTCTTCAAAGAGCCGAAGGTCTCCGCGGAATTTATTGATCAGCAGCCCTTTTACGCGTTCAGGATGGGGCATCAACGCCAATGTACCGACAATGGAAGCGAAAACGCCGCCGCGCTCAATATCCGCCACCAGAATCACGGGAACGTCTGCACGCTCGGCAACCGCCATATTGACCAATTCCCGGTCGTTCAGGTTCACTTCAGAAGGGCTGCCGGCGCCTTCGATGACAAGATGGGTGAAGTCTTGCGACAGATTCAAAAGCGCCTGATCAATCGCTTCCAAACCTTGCTTATAAAAGTGCTGACGGTAATCCATGCCATCCATAGCGGCCATTTCTTTGCCGAACAGCACGACTTGCGATTTCATATCACTTTCAGGCTTCAATAGGATCGGATTCATGTTGACGGTCGCAATAATTCCAGCCGCTTCAGCCTGTATACCTTGAGCCCGTCCGATTTCTTCTCCCCATACTGTAACGTAAGAGTTGTTTGACATGTTCTGGGATTTGAACGGTGCGACCCGATAGCCCCCTTCAGCCATGATGCGGCAAAAAGCCGTACAAATCATGCTTTTTCCAACGTCGGATGAAGTTCCTTGAACCATGATTCCCTGCATTTCATCACTTCCTTCTGTAAGCCACTCCATTTTCCACTTCATATGCCCGGTTCGATTGGGCCACGAGCCAGAGATGAATTCTTCCGAGCCATTGCTGATACGTCCGGTCGCGGATAAAATCATCCAGCACTTCATTCGATACGATGACGAGCAGCGCTGACCGATTCCGGATTTGCTCGACGGTCTTTTGCAATTCCGCCCATTTTTGTTCCATACAGTCTTGACGGTCCACACAAGGATTCCCCCGCTCCCAGCCTTCGTATAACTCATTGGCGAGCCAAGTGGTGACGCAATCCCATAAAACCGCATCTTCCGGAGCGATTTCCGGAATCGCTTGTTCCAACTGGAGCGGTCGTTCAATCGTATGCCAGCCGTGTTCTTTCCTGTCGTCGCGGTGGCGCTGAATCCGCTCTGCCATTTCTGCGTCATTTGCCCGTCCGCTGGCAAGGTACACTTTTCTCTGGGCAGGCGTTTCACGGATTAGCCCTTCTGCCCAGGCACTTTTCCCGCTTCTAACCCCGCCGCTGACGAAAATTAGTTGTCCTGCAGCCACTGCGTAATCGCTCCTCTCAGTTCTTCCATCTGACCGGCCGATTTCATGCCGATGCGGAACCATTGGCCGTCCATGCCGCGGAATGATTTCGTATGGCGGAGCACAATCCCTTTAGCTAACAGCTCCTCGAAAAAGCGGTCTGCATCTTTTCCATGCGGCAGCCGGAATGCCAGAAAGTTTGCCGAAGAATCAGTTGTTTCACAACCGTTTCCGGTTAAAAAACAAACCATTTTGTTTTGTTCCTCGATAGCTTCTTTTACGACCTGCTCCCGGTAAGCCTGTTCTTTCAAACAGCCGGCCCCGATATGGGCTGAAATTGCATTGACGTTCCAGTGGGCAGCGCCTTGTTTTAATTCATCCAGCATTTCCGGTTTCCCGAGTGCATAGCCGAGACGCAGTCCCGGAACGGCGTACATTTTTGTCATCGAGCGGACAATGATGACGTGTTCCAGGTTTTTTTGTAGTGGAATCAGCGAAAATTCTTCTCCTACAAAATCGATAAACGCTTCATCAAGCACCAGTTCACAGCCCGCTTTGGAACACATTTCAGCTATTTTCAACAGTTCAGATCGCTGCAGAAGCCGGCCAGTCGGATTGTGCGGATTGCAGATGTAAACAGCAGCGCTCTCTTTGGCGGCTTGTGCGACCTGTTCAATTTCAAGGCGCCAGCCGTTTGCAGCGGTTAGTTGGATCGCTTTGATTTCCGCGCCTTCCGCTTCCAGTGTTTTGCGGTATTCGGAAAAAGCGGGTTCAATCAGTACCACGCACTTTCCGCGGTAGCGGCGTGCCAGCCAGGTGAAAATCTCCGCTGCGCCGTTTCCGGCAATCACCCGGTCCGGCTCCACTTCATGGTAATGGGCTGCCGCACTACGGAACGGCTCGCCGTCCGGGTCCGGATAAGAAGTGATGAGGTGTTGCATCGACTGCCAGCTTTCCTTGATAAAGGCCGGCGGTCCGAACGGATGGACATTTTCGCTGAAATCCAGAATCCTCGGAGGACGCTCCATTCCCATTTTTTCATATAAACGCTGCGGGTTCGCCCCGTGGTCAGGCAAGTTCAATGATCAGCCCTCCTATAGCAAAAAGAATGAAAAACCAAATTGTTGCGATATGCATATGGCGAACGGCGTCTTTAATATGCCGTGCCTGCAGTGCGTAAACCGGTGTTCCCATACGGGCACGGACCGATTGGATCCCTTTGTATGTATTGACGCCGCCCAATTGAATGCCCAATTGGACAGCCGTAGCTGCTTCGAGCCAGCCGCTGTTCGGGCTTGGGTGTTTTCGAGCATCCTGCGCCCATTCCCCAAAACGCTGCCGCAAGGTCAGTCTTCTTTTGTTGCGTGTTGCCAGCAGGATAATCGCACCCGTTATCCGGCTTGGGATGAAATTTAAGACATCATCCAGGCGCGCCGAGGCAAAGCCAAACTGTGAAAATTCCTCGTTTTTATAGCCTACCATCGAGTCGCAGGTGTTGACAGCTTTATACAGCCAAAGCCCTGGCGCGCCGAGCAAAAAAGCCCAAAACAGCGGTGCTGTGACGCCGTCGCTTGTGTTTTCCGAAACGGTTTCCACCACGCCGCGGGTAATTTCACTTTCATCCAGATGCACCGTATCCCGGCCGACGATCCAGGACAGTTTTTCTCTTGCCTGGTCCCAGTTTTTATGGAGCAAAGGCCGGTAGACCTCTTCCGCTGCATCGCGCAGGCTTTTTTGCGCCAGACCCGCAGCGATTAAAACCGTCTCCACAAGAAAACCAAAGCCCCAGTGAATGGCAGCCGCTCCGGCAATCAGCAAATAGCTGGCCGCGAAAGCGCTAGCAGCAACAATGGCAACAAGCCCAAAACCGTTTCGAAAAGCATGGGGTCCATGATTCCATTTTTTCGTTAGTTTTGAAATGATTGTCCCGAACCAGCGCACCGGATGCGGCCAATTTGGCGGATCTCCGATAATGCGGTCGAGGAGCAAGCCACAGCCAATGGCCAGAATATGGCTTACCATGCTCCTTTTCTCTCCCGGTACAGTTCAATTGCTTCGACTGTGCATTCGAACACACCTGAACCGATCAGTTTGCCAAGTTCCGTAATCGGCCCAGCATACGGCAGGTATTCGCCTTGCTGGGTGGCGGCAACGAGGATGCTGTCTGTCGATGTCCCTGTGGCCAAAGTGCCGGTCAAGGGATCTGTCACTTGCTCTTCGTGGAGCGCTTTCGTTTTTGCTTCTGTAGCCGTGATCATCGCCTGGATAAAGGCTTCATCCGATAAATTGCCGTTGACCATAATCCAGGTATTGATGGTTCCAACCCGTACCTCACGTTCGAGCGCTTTGGAAACGTCCACTGCATTTCCCACTCCGGCCGTTACAGCAATGACAACCGAACCAAATAGTGCTTCGTATTCTTTTACAATGGCATCTTCTGTCCGGACAGCCGTCATCATGCCGACCGTATCTGTCGTTTTAAATCCCAGTTCTTCAATAAATCCCGTCATTTCTAAGAAGCTGTTGTCGATATTATAGGTCATGTCGACATGCCGGTTGATAAAGGTGCGGAACCAGCCAGCACCTGCATTGATTACCGCTGAAGAAACCGTCTTGAGCGGCGCCTGGCTTTGAAACAGCACCATCTGAGGCGATAAGATAAAGTCGCTGGCACGTATCGTCGTTTCCGCCGCTTGCCGGCTGACTCCCGGCAACAAAGTCACTTGCGGCTTCGGCAATTCCGGATGCGGATAGTTGCTGATGCGCGTCTGGTAAACCGCTTCAATATCTTCTTCCCGTACCACTTCATGCGGCTCGCCCATCCGGACAATGCGCCCTTCATCGAGCAGCAGCAGCTGGTCGCAGTAGATAGAAGCAATATTGATGTCATGGAAGATCGAGACGATCGTCAGCTCTTTTTCGATTGCCTGCTTTTTGATGGTATCGAGCAATTCCTTTTGGTGGTTGATGTCCAAATGGTTGGTCGGTTCATCCAGCAAGAGGATGTTCGCGTTTTGGGCCAAGGCCTGCGCGACAAACACGCGCTGCTGTTCCCCGCCGGACAATTGGTCAATCAATGTATTTTCGTAATGCGTGATATTCATCAAGCGCATCGCTTCTAGAACTGCTTGTTCGTCTTCATCCGACCAGGAGGAAAACCAGCCGCTTTGATGAGGATAGCGTCCGAGTGACACGGTTTCACGGACGGTATGCGAAAAAGCATGGGCATGGAGCTGCGGGAGCACCGCCATTTGCTTAGCCAGTTCCTTAGCGCCGAAGTCCGCAAGTGATTTCCCTTCGATTTCAATCTTGCCGCCCCTTGCCGGCAAGATGCCGCTCATCAATTTCATCAACGTGGATTTTCCGCTGCCGTTTGGCCCTAAAATGCCAAGAATCGACCCTTTTTCGACTTGGAATGAAATGTTATTGACGATATTTTTTTCTCCATAGCCGCCAACCAGTTCTGTAATGCTGAGCATGTTATTTCCCTCCTTTGCGTTGCCGGAAAAAGATGAATGCAAAGACCGGTGCTCCGATAAATGCGGTAATGACGCCGATCGGCAATTCTGTCGGCGAAATGATGGTGCGCGATACCAAATCGCAGATGATCAGTAAGGCCGCTCCGTTAATAAAAGACAGCGGCAATACGTGGCGGTGGTCCGAGCCCCAGACGAGGCGCGTCATATGCGGCACCACCAATCCAACAAAGCCGATCGTGCCCGAAACGGCCACTGCCGACCCGGTCAGCAGGGAGCCGCTGATTAAAATCATCAGTTTGCTCTTTTTCACATCCACCCCTAAATGCTGGGCGCGTTCTTCCCCGAACAGCATCGCATTCAGTTCACGGCGCTGAAGCCACAATAAAAACGAGCCGATCAGCATAAATGGCAGAGACATCTGGACATAGGGCCAGCCGCGCATCGACACGCTGCCAAGCAGCCAGCCGATGATTTGGCGAAGCTCTTCTCCTGTCAATGCAATCATCAATGAAATGACTGAACCGAGAAAAGAGCTGAAAATGATTCCCGTCAAGATGACCGTTTCCATTTTCATCGACCGGTCGACCAGTTTCGCAAATGACATGACAGCAAACATGGTCGCCAAAGCTCCAAGCATGCTCATGACCGGCAATGTATAGTTTCCTAAAAACGGGACTGAAATACCGAAAAAGAGCGTCATGACAGCGCCGACTGAGGCGCCGGATGACACTCCTAAAGTGTAAGGGTCGGCCAATGGATTTTTCAGCAAGCCTTGGAAAGCCGCTCCGGCAATTGCCAGCGAAGCTCCTACAAGGCCAGCCAACACCACGCGGGGCATTCGGATGTTCCATAAAATATTGGCAGCTGTTTCATCCGATTTCGGATTCCACAGTACTTCCGGTGAAATCGCCACTGTTCCGACCGTTACTCCCAGCAGTACAGCCCCTCCCAAAAGAATGAAAGAGACGATGTACGCAAGGCTGTTTTTATTCACTGAAAACCTCCGGGTAAATCGCTTGTGCCATTTCCATCAAGCCTTCTGTCAATCTCGGGCCGGAACGAGTGACTTTATCAGAATCCACGTTGTATACCGCATCTTCTTTAACGGCAGCCACTTCTGCAAAACCGTTGCGGGTTTTGATTTTTTCTACTGCATCCGGCACATAAGCACCTTCTGTCGAAATGATCACGTCGGGATTTTTCTCAACAATGGCTTCCGGGTCCATGCTGACCCAGCCTTCTAATTCCCCGGCCGCATTTTCAGCGTTTAGGATATCCAGCATCTCGTCCATGAATGTGCCGCTGCCGGTTGTATAAATTTCCGGGCTGCTTCCCACTTCGACGAATACTTTTTTCGGTTCTGTAATCGTATTTGCCTGTTCTTCGATTTCATCCACTTGGGCTTCCATTTCCGACACAAGGGCATCTGCTTCTTTCATGGTACCGGTTGCCTGTCCAATGACGGTCATTGTTTCATATACTTCATCGAAACTTTGCGCCTCTGAAACCACGTAGACCGCAAGGCCCGCATCACGCAGTTGCTGAATTCCTGCTTCACCGACACCTAGGCCGCTTTCATGGGCCAACACCAAGTCTGGCTGCAGGCTGATGATTTTTTCAACATTGAATTCCTGTCCACCGATTTTCTCAACACTCGCCGCTTCTTCCGGATAATTGTCAAAATCGGATACGCCAACAATCTTTTCGCCCAAGCCGAGTTCATATACGATTTCTGTATTGGATGGCACCATCGACACGACGGCTTCCGGTTCCGCTTCGATGACAACTTCTTCTCCCGTTGCATCCTTCATGGTCACCGGAAATTCTGCTTCTGTCACTTCTTTCGGCGTATCCACCGGGGTTTCTTCATTTTCTCCTGTCGGTGCATCTTGCCCTCCGCATCCAGCGAGCAGCATAGCCGCCAATCCTGCACTTGCCCCAAACTTCCAGTACTTCTTCATGATGTATTCCTCCAATTGTGTAGTTGTAAAAAAAGAAAAGACCTCTCGCAATGCTGCGGGAGGTCTAAAAGGACGACATAAAAAGCGTGTGCATCCAAGCCGGTCCTCGCAGGCTTAATGGGCGTTGTCATAAAGGCAGGTCTCCTGGCTCGTGTTCATGGCGAACTGCACCTTCCCAAAGCGTTGCTTCAGTGGCCGTTTGCAGTTTGCTCTCACTTACAGTGGCGGGACCGCGCCGGAATCGAACCGGCTTCCCTTTTAACTCATGTTCTTAGACATAAGCACCTTTATGAATAAAGTATTCAGTTAATTAATCATATTATACACCAAATTTATTGGTGCATCTTACATTTTGTCGGGAGCAGAAACACCGACAACTCTTAAGGCATTTGCCAAAGTGGTTTTAACGCCTGTAATCAAAGCAAGGCGCGCGCCTGTCAGTTCAGCATTGGACGCATCCAGGACTTTATTGGCGTTATAGAAGCTATGGAAATGCGCCGCCAATTCATGGATATAAGTTGTGATGCGGTGGGGCGCACGCTGTTTTGCAGCATCTGCCACCACTTGCGGGAAATCGCCGATTTTCTTCAAGACATCGATTTCTTTTTCAGAAGTCAATAACTCCAGGTGATCTGTTGATGGGGTCAGCCCCTGTTCTTCTCCCTGACGCAAGATCGAGCAGATGCGGGCATGTGCATATTGTGAATAGTAAACCGGGTTTTCGTTGGACTGCGATACCGCAAGATCCAAATCAAAGTCCATATGTGTATCGCCTGAACGCATCGCGAAGAAATAACGGACTGCATCAAGGCCGACCAACTCAACCAATTCACGCATTGTTACCGCTTTGCCGGTACGTTTGCTCATCTTCATTTTCTCGCCGTCTTTGTACAATTGGACCATTTGGATGATGCTGACTTCTAGCGTATCGCGGTCATAGCCAAGCGCTTCAATTGCCGCTTTCATACGCGGAATATAGCCGTGGTGGTCAGCCCCCCAAATATTAATCAATTTATCAAAGCCGCGGGATAGTTTGTCTTCATGGTAGGCAATGTCCGGCAACAGGTAAGTGTACGAACCGTCATTTTTGATCAAAACGCGGTCTTTGTCGTCGCCAAATGTTGTCGAACGGAACCAAGTAGCGCCGTCTTCTTCAAAAATATGGCCGTTTTCGCGAAGCTTATTCAATGCAACGTCAATTTCGCCTTTTTCGTACAAAGAAGTTTCAGAGAACCAGACGTCAAACTCAACACGGAAATCCGCCAAGTCTTTCTGCAGCTTCGCAAGTTCCACTTTCAAGCCGTGCTTGCGGAATGCATCGAAACGTTCTTCTTTTGTCATATGAACGAATTTATCGCCGTGCTCTTTCACAAGTTCTCCAGCGATGTCTTTGATGTCCTGACCGCGGTAGCCGTCTTCCGGCATGTTCAATTCTTCGCCAAGCGCTTCGAAATAACGGGCTTCGATGGACAACGCCAAATTGTTAATCTGGTTTCCGGCATCGTTGATGTAGTATTCACGCGATACGTCGTATCCGGCAAGGTCCAATAGGTTGCACAGCGAATCGCCGACGGATGAACCGCGGGCATGGCCAAGGTGCAAGTCGCCTGTCGGGTTAGCCGAAACGAATTCCACTTGGATGCGTTCGCCGCCGCCTGAATTGGTGCGACCGTAATCTTCTTTTTGCTCCAGTACTGTTTTTACAACATCCAATAAGTAGTCTTTTTTGATGGTGATGTTGATGAAGCCAGGCCCTGCGATGTCGACGGTTTCAATGTTCGCCGAATCTTTGTCAATGTTTCCAACAATCGCTTCCGCAATCACACGCGGTGCTTTTTTCGCCACACGCGTCAATTGCATGGCAATATTGGTGGCGTAATCGCCGTTCGCTTTGTCTTTAGGCGACTCCAGGTGAACTTCAATCGGTTCCGGCGATAGCTCCGCTTTTTGAACCGCTTCGCTGATGGCCATTTTAATGTCGTGCTGCACTTTTTCTACTGCATTCATTGGTTTCCCTCCAAAAATTGAATTTCCATTTCGTATTCTCCGACATGAGCGGACCCCATCGCCAAGTCGTACCGGACTTTAAAGCGTGTATCGCTGATCGACAGCTCATGAGCTTTTGTCGTCAGCATAAAGGAACCTTGCTCATTCGTTAAGTTTCCCGTTTGCTCTTTATGTAATAAAAACGGTAGCCGCATCTGCAGGCCGCCGCTTCTCATGATGACTGCTTCGTTTTCGCTGATTTTCACCGTGGTCCGAATCGACAGTTCTTCCAACTGTTCTTCGTATTGCAAGTAGCGCCGGTTATTTTTCACCGTCAGCGTTCCCTGCGACCACAATTCCATCTGCTGATCTTCCACGTCCGGCTGGCGGATGATTGTCGTGAGCTTAATTTTCACTGCTTTTTGCATGCCGCCGCCTCCTTTATGTAATAGCCTTTCCATTATAGCCCGATTTGATGTTCTATTTCAATCACGTTTGCCCGTCGGATTTACCGTCATGACATAAAAAACCACTCGGGTGAGTGGTTTTCAATCGCTGCTTCTCCGATCTGCTGCTGCGGATCATCGAATATAGGTTTTGACAAATGAAGGGCGCGGGAAAATGTTCGGCTTTTTGTCAATGCCTTCTGAAGTTCCGCGTTTCGCATGTGCATGATTATAAGCCTGCGACTCTTGCCAATCGGTAAACGATTTTTCGTCTTTCCATAAGGTCAGGATGATGTAAGTATCCGAATTGACGGGACGCAAGACACGGATCGCTGCGAATCCCGGTTCTTTTTCCACCATGCCCGCTCTGTTTTGAAAGCGCGACTCAAACAGTTCGCGTCCTTCTTCTGTCACCGGAATGTTGTTGAATACTGCGTAAAAGCCGTCGTTGATGTCGCCGACTGCATTCAATACTTGGTATGCTTCAAATCCTTGCGGAGCCGCTCCGCCTTCGGATTCAAAAAGTACAGTCGATTCTTCGCCGTCCACCAAATAAATCAGCCGCGCATTTGGCGTCGCTGCGAGAAGCGCTACCCCTTGGTCGCGCTGGCCTGTCCATTTATACAATTCCATTGTCAGCACCTCTTCCAGATTAATCGTCTTTTTTATCTTACCGTTTTTCAATGAAAGATTCTATTTTGGGAGGTTTGTGGCAGCTTTTTGTTGGCTTATGAGTAGCCGTGGCAATTTTATGAGCGACCAGATCGGCTTTACGAGCGACTTTCATATTCCAATGAGCAACTTTCAGGATTTTACGAGCAACTAGAACCCTTTTATGATCAACTAAGCTTTTTCACTGCAAAAAACCGGCCTGGAAAATTCCAGGCCGGTCTGATTATTAGCGGACGCATAAGGTGCTTCCACATTTCTTATTGTCCAGCTTCGGTGGCTAGCTCCTTGGGTCGTAAGCCACTTCGGCTGTGCGGCTGAAAACATGCCGCTTCGCCAAATCGTCTTACGCCGGTCGGAGCTGACCAGCCTCCTCCACTTTTCTTATTGTCCAGCTCCAGCACCTAGTCCCTCGAGTCGCTTCGGCCTTCCTGCAAATGGCAAAGGACGCCATTTACTGTAAGTCCTCCAGCGCTTATCGGGACTGGACAGGTGCTTCCACTTTTCTTATTTAACCCACCCAAGAATCATTTCTCGGATGAGTTTGCTTGCTGTGTTAGCTGTCTGGTCGGAATGGTCATAGACCGGTGCCAGTTCTACAAGATCAAATCCGACAACGTTCACGCCGGACGCTGCAATGGCATGGATCGATGCCAATAGTTCGCGTGATGTGATGCCGCCTGCGTCGACTGTTCCGGTGCCTGGCGCATGCGCAGGGTCCAATACGTCCATATCGATTGTGACATAGACGTTGCGGCCTTGGAGCGTTGGCAGAATTTCCTTCAACGGCTCCAGCACTTCGAATTTCGAGATGTGCATGCCGTTTTCTTTTGCCCATTGGAATTCTTCTTTCATGCCGGAACGGATGCCGAACGAGTAGACATTTGTCGGTCCGATATGGTCCGCGATTTTGCGGATCGGCGTGGAATGCGAATATTCTTCGCCTTCGTAGTTTTCGCGAAGATCGGTATGCGCATCAAAATGGATAATCGCCAAATCGTCGTATTTGCTCGCAACAGCTTTCATGACCGGCAGAGACACCAAGTGCTCGCCGCCCATGCCCATCGGAATTTTATTGTCCGCTAAAAGCGTGTGGACATAGGTCTCGATTTCAAGCAGCGATTTTTCCGGGTTGCCGAACGGCAATGGAATGTCGCCTGCGTCGAAAAATTTCACATCTTCCAGTTCGCGGTCAAGATACGGGCTGTATTCTTCCAAACCGATCGACACTTCACGGATTTTATTCGGGCCGAAACGGGAGCCTGGACGATAGCTGACAGTCCAGTCCATCGGCATGCCGTAAAGGACCGCTTTCGATTCTTCGTAGTTCGGGTGGCTTTTGATAAATACTTTTCCTGAATACGTTTCGTCAAAGCGCATCTTATTCGCCTGCCAGATCTTTCACGAATTTCGGCAATACGAATGCCGCGTTGTGCAATTCTTTTGTGTAGTACTTCGTTTCGATATCGTGGAAACGTTCAGCCGGCACTTCCAGCGGGTTGTATTTTTTCGAACCGATCGTGAATGCCCAAAGGCCTGATGGGTAAGTCGGGATGTTCGCCAAGTACAATTTTGTGATCGGGAAGATTTCCTTCACGTCTTTTTGCACTTGCTCGATCAAATCGGCTTTGAACCATGGGTTGTCCGACTGCGCAACAAAAATGCCGTCTTCTTTCAAGGCTTTTGAAATTCCTGCATAGAAGCCTTTTGTGAACAAGTTCACTGCCGGGCCAACCGGTTCAGTGGAATCCACCATGATGACGTCGTATTTATTTTCGGATTCTGCGATGTGCATGAAGCCGTCACCTACGATTACGTCAACGCGTGAATCTTCAAGACCCGACGCGATTGAAGGCAAGAATTTTTTCGAGTACTCGATCACTTTGCCGTCAATGTCGACAAGCGTCGCTTTTTTAACAGATGGGTGCTTGAGCACTTCACGGATAACCCCGCCGTCGCCGCCCCCGACAACCAGAACGTTCTCCGGGTTTGGATGGGTGAACAATGGAACGTGCGCCACCATTTCGTGATAAACGAATTCGTCTTTTTCAGACGTCATGACCATGCCGTCAAGGAATAGCATATTGCCCCATTCAGCCGTTTCTGCCATCTCCAAGTATTGGAAATCCGTTTGTTCGGTGTGAAGCGTTTTATTGATTTTCATCGTAATCCCGAAGTTCTCGGTTTGTTTTTCTGTGTACCAAATTCCTGCCATCTATAATCAAACTCCTTTTCAGTCAAATTAAAACTACTTAAAAAAGTATAATTCTTTTCAACAAAAGTGCAATAAGTTTTTGTCCCACTTTATACGGTCCGTAAAAGCCCGACTGGATCAACTAACAATCAGGGAGGCAAGGCCCCCCTGATTGAGTTTCTCTTTGCACAGTCCTCTTTACCCACTGCGCTTGCCAATATGCGCAAAATAAAAAGGTTTTCTGCAGAGAGAATGCATCTCTTCACAGAAAACCTTTTTAAGCCTGATGGCACGGAGAAAGAGACATGAGGCATTGGGCTTGGGTTTGTCGCAATGGCTCACGGCACTTGTCCGCTTCACAGGTGTCCTAGCTTTCTATTTAAAAGCTGTAACTATAGTTTACTGCGTTTATTGGCCGACTTCAACCGCCGAACAGAAGCAATCCAAAATGTCACAATTCGTACATTAAATTGGTTTTTTTATACAGTTAGCTCTTGACGAAGCTTCGGTTCACTGCGTTCCCACATTTCAGCATTATGGCTTTTCAAGTATTCCGCCAGTACCTGCTTTGAAGAATCGTCCATGTGGTCAACGATAATTTTGCGTTTCATCGATTTGTCCATCAAGTTGACATGCTCCGCCAAAATTTTGTAGCCACGCCGTTTTTCCCGGTTCACGACCATTTCGCAAGCCGTTACACCGGCATAATAAGGGCCGGCCGGATTGAAATCGATGGTGATCCAAATCAGCCAATACGGTTTGCCGCCCGCTGAATCTTCGCGGTTCGTCGTAAACTTGATGCCCTTTTCGACTTGGCTGCGTGCATGCATGGCACCGATGTCGATAAATGCCGACTGCTCTTCGATGTCAATGAAAAGCGGGGATACGTTTTCAAGCGATAAGGAGCCGATGCCGTAGCCTTTGTGGCCGTCTGTCGGGTCGTTTTTTATAATGGTGAATCCTACTTTTTGTTTTGGTTTTTCTTCATTAGCCATGTGTACATTCCCTCCGTTCTGATATGATTGAGATATCTTCATCAAGGCTTGTATTTATTGTTAAGGATATTCCGCAATCAATTCTAACCAAGCCTAATTTAAAAAAGGAGCTGTACCTATTATGCCATACGTAACTGTCAAAATGCTCGAAGGGCGCACAGAAGATCAAAAACGCGCTTTAGTTGAAAAAGTCAGTGCCGTTGTTTCCGAAACAACTGGAGCACCGATCGAAAACGTCACGGTCTTTATCGAAGATATGAAAAAAACCGATTACGGCGTTAAAGGAAAACTTTTCTCGGATATCCAATAAAACATCCTTTTGTAAACAAAAACTCCCATCATGGGAGTTTTTTCATTTGGCTCAATTCGTCAATAAAACCGAACGCCTCTTCAATTTCTTCTGCCGTGAAATGCAGCTTCGCTTTGACGACATGCAGTTTCTCGATTTGTTCCGTGCGCTCCAAATGGTCGAAGTACAAAAGCGTCGACGTCAACTCCAAAAAGCGGCTGCTTTTTTCATTCAGCTTTGCAGCGATTTGCGGGTTGTCAATCACCGATTCTTTCAAGGTGCCGCGAAAGTCTTTCCCTTCCTGGGTCACATTGTATTTATAGCGGACATACGATCCTTTGTCTTCGAGCTCCTCGGATAAAAACCCCATATCGCACAATTCTTCAATGCGGGCGGTCAATTCTTCCGAATACGGGCCGTAGATGTGGAATTCGTATTTCTCCTGAAACGGCACACCCATCTTCTTTAAAATAAAAATCATCTTCTGCAATTTCTTTCGTCCGGTAATCCCGTCTGCCGTGGCAATAAAATCCACGATTTTTGCGTGTTCCTGCAGCAACTAGACCCCTCCTTTTCTAAGCAATTCCAATATCTTTTGTTTGGATGCTTTCTTTTTGCCATCTATTAATAATTCCGCGGGGAAATACAATTTGTAATCGGTTCTTCGTTTGCCTGAGATCGCATCCACGATTTGCGACTGCCGGGACAATTCTTTGATTTCCCCTGAAGGCATCAGCAAATGGATCGGCAAACGTTCTTCTTCCTCGCCGGGGCGATAGAAATCGTACGGCAAATCGGACGTCGAGTCGTCGATCAAATAATATTCCGGATCGATGCCCGCTTCCCGGAACAGCTGGGCCAGTTCCCCAAGTTTCCGGTAGTCTTTGCCGGGATCAAAATCGACGTATTGGAACAGCCGGCGATTGACAAAGCGGTCGCTCAAATCCGACAGAATCGGATCGCGTTCCGTCATCCACAGCTGGAAATACGTCATCAAGACGCCTTCATCAAGCGCCAAATAATCCTTCAACGTGAACGAGCGGTCGAAAAACGCCATAAAATGTGTGGGCGGCTGTTTGAATTTATAGCCGTTTTCACTCAGCTCCTTGGCCCGCTGCAAGATTTTCCGCAAAATTACTTCCGCGCTCCGGGCAACTGGATGGAAATACACTTGCCAGTACATCTGGTAGCGGCTCATGATGTAATCTTCGACGGCGTGCATGCCGCTGGATTTGATGACCACCTGGTCGTCCACCGGGCGCATGACGCGGAGAATCCGCTCCATGTCAAAATGCCCGTACGAAACCCCGGTATAGTAAGCATCCCGCTGCAGGTAATCCATGCGGTCCGCGTCAATCTGGCTCGATATTAAGGAAACAACCTGCTTGTTGGCATAGGTTTTGGCAATGACTTCTGCCACTTTCTTTGGAAACTCCTCGCCGACTTTCAAGAGGATTTGATTGACCTCTGTGTCGCCAAGCAAGATTTCCCGGGTAAATTCCTCATGATCGACATGGAACACTTTTTCGAACGAATGCGAAAAAGGGCCATGGCCTAAATCGTGAAGAAGCGCAGCGCATAACACGACGAGCCGTTCGTCTTCATCCCATTCCGGACGGCCATGAAAAATATCGTCTGAAATTCTTCGGACGATTTCGTAAACCCCCAGCGAATGGCTAAAGCGGCTGTGTTCGGCTCCGTGGAATACCAAATAGGAGGTGCCAAGCTGCTTGATGCGCCGAAGACGCTGGAATTCACGGGAATTTACCAGGTCCCAAATCACTTGGTCGCGCACGTGTATGTATCGGTGAACCGGATCTTTGAAAACTTTTTCTTCAGCTAGTTTTTGTGTTGCATAGCTCACAGGCGCACCTCCATTTTTTCTGCGTAACAAGTATTCTACACCTTCCGGAACCTCTCATTCAAGAGGTCCCCGGAAGCATTTTCTGGTTGCGTTCAACGACGCGGTTAAGGTAAAAAGCGTAAAGCTCCGTCTCCTCGGCGGTGAGCGGCTGCGGAATCGGTGCGCCGATCAATTCGTACAAATTCAGCACAACTTCCTGGACGGTGATTTCTTTGCCGAGCAATTCGCTGAGCGACGCCATCACTTGCGGTTTTATTTCTGGATAGGCAAATTTCGTTTCTTCTCCGCCGATTCCTTTTTCGTAGAAATTGCGGATCAATTCCGCCCGTTCCGCGCCGGAGCCCTCGACGCACAGGTACACCTGAACTGCAATGCCTTTGCGGATGCGGCGCTGGGAAATGCCGGCGAATTTTTTCCCGCCGATGCTTAAATCGTAGGATCCAGGGCAATAAGAGCCGACGATTTCATAGGCATCAATCGGTGCTTCCGGGAACAGGGCCTGTACCAGCTCCAGCATCATGTCGTAGCCGGCTGGAATGTCGATGGCACTTTCTTTTTCTGACACCACCAAGGAAATGTTCAGCACCCCGGCGTCCAGCACGACAGCGAGGCCGCCGGAATTCCGCACAATCGGGTGGTATCCTTGTGACTGTAGATATTCCATACCCGCTCCGACATGCGGCAAACGGTGGTCCTGGATGCCGAGCACGACCGTATCATCATGGACCCACGTCCTTACCGTGGCCGGACTTTTGCCGGACCCGACCAGTTCGCAAAGCGTATCATCCGCCGCAAACGATTCCAGGGCAGAACGGTTTTTTGCGCTCAAGGACTGGTCCCAGAAACGCCAAGTTGGTTGTTGTGTAAATAAAGTCATGTTCACTTCTCCTCACGGGCATTTTGCGTACCTTTAGTTTACCCGACTCCCGCTCCCCTGAAAAGGCGCGGCAGCGGTGGCAAATTGGTGACAGCCATTTGTTTTGCAGGAACTTGCATGGCCAATGTGATAAACTGATTCTGTGAGATTCAGATCAAAGGAGTGTTTGAATAATGAATGAAGCTGCAATTACATTAGACGGCTGGTACGTGCTGCATGATTTCCGGTCCATGGACTGGGTATCGTGGAAAATGCTGACGGATGAAGAACGCCAATTCGCGATCGACGAATTCCAGGCATTTATGGACAAAGTGAACCAAGCTGATGAAAATAAAACAGGTGCACACGCATTGTATTCAATCGTTGGCCAAAAAGCCGACTTGATGTTGATGTTACTTCGCGAAACGATGGACGAACTGCGTGAACTTGAAACGGAATACAATAAGCTGACATTGATCGCTTATACAGTTCCGACCTATTCGTATGTATCGGTTGTCGAACTTTCCAACTACCTGGCTGGAAAATCAGACGAAGATCCATACCAGAACCCGCATGTCCGCGCGCGACTGTATCCTGAACTTCAGCGTTCGCAGTACATCTGCTTCTACCCGATGGACAAACGGCGCGAAGGCGATGACAACTGGTACATGCTGCCAATGGACACACGCAAAGAATTGATGCTGTCCCACGGGAAAATCGGCCGCAGCTATGCCGGCAAAGTAAAACAGATCATTTCCGGTTCTGTCGGCTTTGACGACTACGAATGGGGCGTTACTTTGTTCGCAGACGACGTTCTCCAATTCAAGAAATTGATCTACGAAATGCGCTTTGATGAAGTCAGCGCACGCTATGCAGAATTCGGTTCTTTCTACGTCGGCACACGCCTGAACGCAGAACGCACAGCGAAATTCCTGGAAGTGTAAGTTGCAAAAACCGCCCTCGGGCGGTTTTTTTCGTTTGTGGGCCGGTTTAGTTCTTGAGACGGTGCGTTTACTGTCCGCTTAAGGACAAATACTGTCCGGGATGTTTGAAATACTGTCCGCGTTCGTGTTTTACTGTCCTCGACGTAAAACTTCGGCCGCTTGCTGACTTTTTAAGTAGTAAACGCACCTCAAAGCGATAATTCCGCACCTCAACTCCCCTTGACTGCACCTCGCTGCTGCTTTTCCGCACCTCACCCCTATGTTTTCAAAATTCTGACACATCCTCCTTTTAAGCACCCTTCCTTTACACGATATAATAAAAGAAAAATGGGGTGTTTGTATGTTCGTGATGCGCCAGACAAACTTTGCTAAATGGGCTCTTGCTCTGCTTCTGCTCGTACTGACCAGCAATTTTCTGTTGTACCGCTCGCCGCTTTCCTCACTGGTGATTCCGGAAGACACTTTCTGGGTGGTCGCCGGTTCGCTTGTTGACTTCGCTTTTGTCACGCCGCTATTAATGCTCGCTGCGTTCCGTTTATCACTTAAACATTTTCTCGCACTGATTGCCGGAGGCTTTGTGCTTGCCCGCTTCATCATACCTTCCCTTTATTTTGAACCGTTCACTGCTTTGTTCTACATAGGCATCGGCTTGGAAGCCCTGGTTTTATTCGCCGAAATCGCTTTTCTCGGTTTGCTTCTGTACCATGTTCCGGCCATTGTCCGTACAATTAGAAGCCAGCCGGAAAGCCCGTTGTTTGCTTTGCTGCCGACCGCTTACGCGCGAATCAAACCAAATCCGCTCATCACCGTCATTTTATCCGAATCACTTATCTTCTATTACGCGTTCTGCTCCTGGAAAAAAGAAGCGCCTGAAGGCCCCCATCTGATTTCGCTCCATAAAAATTCAAGCGCCATCGCTTTTTACATTATGCTGATCCATGCAATCGTCATCGAAACTATCGGCATCCACTGGTGGCTGCACGATAAATCGCTCGTGCTGTCCGTTGTCCTGCTGATTCTGAATGTCTATTCGGTCGTCTATTTCCTCGGCGAAATCCAGGCAATGCGCTTGAACCCCTTGAAAATAAGCAACGGCAAACTGTATGTTTCGCTTGGGCTGAGCAAGCGGATGGAAGTTCCGCTTGAGGCAATTAAAGCCATTCAGTGGGGCGGAGCAGCAGACAAAGAAACGCTCACCTTCATCGCCCAGGACTTTGTGGAACCAGAACCGCAAGTCATTCTCGAATTCAAAGAACCACAAGAAGCGGTCCTCTTCTTCGGCCGCACAAAACAGGTTTCCCGAATTGCCCTGACTGTCGATGATCCTGCCAAACTGAAAGCCCTGCTTGAACAATAATAAAATCTCCCTATTTCCCGGGAAATAAAAAAAGGCCTTCGCCGCAGCGAAGGCCTTTCATATTTTTATAGAGCTTTTGAAGCTGCCACGATCAACATGATCCAGCCGGCGATAAAGGCTACGCCGCCGATCGGCGTGATGGCGCCCAAAATTGAGATGCCGGTCAAACTTAATACGTACAGGCTTCCGGAGAAAACAATGATCCCGGCAAGCATTAAATAGCCGGCCCAAGATAAAGATCCAAGCGTGCCAATCAACGAAGAGCTCATCAAAATCCCCACTACGATGAGTCCAACGGCATGGAACATCTGGTACTGGACAGCAGTTTGCCACGTATCCAAATATTTATCTGCAACGCGCCCTTCAAGCATATGTGCACCGAAAGCGCCGAAAGCGACTGATAATAATGCGTTAATGGCTCCAGCTATCAAGAAAAACTTCATTTCTATTCCTCTTTCCGATTAAAATTCAAACAGTGAATCACCGTTTGCGCCGTCTTCTTCCCGCAATTTGCTGGCAGAAGAAATGGGCTGTACCTGAGGGGAGGCGGGCGGAATGGCACGCGGTGCATCCATCGGCGATTGGTCATCTTCCAATAAAAGATCACACAATGCCCGAATCGCTGCGATCGACTCGCGCACTTTTGCCGGATTGCCTTTACGCGCCTGTGCAGTATGCTTTTCGATTTCACGCAAAATGCGCTGTGCATCGATTGCCATGAAAAATCCCCCTTTCCGTTTACATTCTTCCCTATTTTAGCACGCTTGGAGCCGAGCGTCAGTCCAAACAGAAATCAATCGGCTCTTCTCCGCGTGCCTGTAACAGTTCGTTCACTTTTGAATACGGCTTGCTGCCGAAAAAGCCGCGGCTGGCGCTCAGCGGACTCGGATGAGCAGCTTCTATGATCGAATGGCGCTCCAAATCAATAAGCGGCTTTTTCTTTTGCGCCGGCCGGCCCCATAGCACAAAAATGACTGGCTCTTCGCGTTCTGACAATTTGCGGATCACTTCATCGGTGAATGTTTCCCAGCCTTGATTGCGATGGGAATTGGCTTCGCCTGCTCTAACGGTTAGCACCGTGTTGAGCATCAGCACGCCTTGATCCGCCCATTTCGTCAAAGTGCCGTCTTTCGGTTTTTCACAGCCAATATCTTCTTTCAATTCCTTGAACATATTGCGGAGGCTCGGTGGGTGCGTGACGCCTGGCTGAACGGAAAAACTGAGTCCGTGCGCCTGCCCCGGGCCGTGGTAGGGATCTTGGCCTAAAATAACGACTTTCACTTCGCTGTAAGGGGTATGCTTGAATGCATTCCAGATATTTTCTTTTGCCGGATATACCGTTTCATTGGCGTATTGCTCTTTTAAAAACTCGCGCAGTTTCAAATAGTAGGGTTTATTGAATTCTTCTCCAATGATTTCCTGCCAGTCATTTTGAAAAATTTCCTTCGGCATGCACATCGCTCCTTATTCTTTGAATTCGACTTTTACATCGTAATCTACGAGGTTAAACATTTGTTGGACGGAACGGGCTCCGTTTTCTTCTGCCTGTTCCAGTAAACCTTGCCCTTCCATTTCCTTAAGCATCGTCTCTTGTGCTTCTTCTGCCAAGTCAAACGCTTCGGAAATATCGGCATCCCTCCGAAGCAGACCCTCATAAGAATAAACTTCCACTTGGTCCATAAAGAGTTCCGGCCCGCCTAAAAAGTCAGCTTTTGGCAACGTCAGCGTGGCAGTTTTAGCACTTTCGTCCAGTTCGATGTCTTCTTCTGTCACTTTGGACAAATCAATGCCTGCTTTGACGGATCCCGGAATAACGACAAGCAATTGGCGTTTCGTTCCCGGCAAGTCAAGGCCGATTTCCTGGCCGAACACTTTATTGTCCTCACGTTTGATGACCACTTTCGAATAAGCTTCCGCCGTCGTCAATTGATTTAAATCCCGAATCTGTTCGAGGAAGACCCCTTTACTTTCTGTCGCCGTACTGCCTTTAATCATCCAGAACGTGCCGAGCGGCAGCGCCACGAGCAGCAATAACAACACCACAATCAGTGCGAGGAAAGAATTGCGAAACACACCCATCATCAATTTCAAGGTTTTCCAAAACCCCGATTCTTTTGTATCTTCTTTCCCTTTTACTTCATTTAATAAGCGTTCAATTTCTGTCAACTTCGGATCTTTTGCCACAGGTAAACCCTCTTTCTTCTATTTCATTTCAGCATTGCCCCGTGATAGGATGGAACAAAGGGGAGATGCTGATGGCGGACTTTCGCGAAAAAATAAAAACGATTTCTTCAACTAAAGGCTCCAGTGCACCAGAAACCGCCAAGCGGCTTGGCATGGGATGTTTGCTGATGGTGGTGCTGGCTGTTTCCATATTAACATTTTTCCTGGCCATCGGTCTTTTCCTAAGCGGCAATTGGATACTGGCTTTGGTTGTGCTGCTGTTTTTTGCTTTGAGCACTTTAACCGCCGCGGTTCTCTTGTTCCCGCAGAAGATTGATTCATTGTAAATGTTCCGATTTTTGTTAAAATAAAGTGATGCATATAAACTATCAAAAGGAGTTTTAGCGATGACATTGAAAAAAACCTTAACGATCGCTGGATCAGATACATCCGGCGGAGCTGGCATACAAGCAGATTTGAAAACGTTCCAGGAACATGGGACTTACGGGATGAACGCCTTAACCGTCATCGTCACAATGGACCCTGAAAACGGCTGGAGCCACGGCATCCATCCGATTCCGGTTGAAACGCTTCACGCACAATTGCAGACGGCTTTCTCTACGGGTGTGGATGCGCTGAAAACGGGCATGTTGCCGACTGTCGAAATTATCGAAATGGCCGGCAAAGCCATCCAAAAATCCGGTTTGGAAGATGTCGTCATTGACCCGGTTATGGCATGCAAAGGCGAAGACGAAGTGCTGTTCCCTGAAAACGTCGACGCGATGATCAAGCATTTGCTGCCAGTCGCGAAAGTCGTAACGCCTAATTTGGTGGAAGCCGGGCAGCTTTCCGGCCTTGGCACACTTCGCACAGTAGATGATTTGAAAGCGGCGGCCGAAAAAATCCATGCACACGGCGCGCAGTACGTTGTCATTAAAGGCGGCAAGCAATTGCAGCATGAAAAAGCGGCTGATCTTTTATATGACGGCAAAACGCATTACCTGTTGACCGCTGAAAAAACCGACACGACTTATAACCATGGTGCCGGCTGCACATTTGCGGCAGCTATTACAGCTAACCTGGCAAACGGCCAATCAGTGAGCGATGCAGTGCTGAATGCCAAAACTTTCGTTTCCGCTGCCATCCAGCACGGCTGGAAGCTGAATGAATATGTTGGCCCAGTCATGCACGGAGCGGCGAATCAGTTTGAAAAGCCTGAAGTCCAAGTGACAGAAGTTTAATATCCCAAAACAAAACCCTCACAATCCGTGAGGGTTTCCCTTTTTCTTAAAGCAGTTCTTTTTCCTTCAATCTCACCATCTGCTCCCGCAGCTGTTCACGGTTCCATTCCACGACCTTGTCTTCTGCAGCCGCCGTTTTCCGTTTCTTTTTCACTTTCGGGTTTTTGGATTGCAAATACCCTTCCAGCATCAGTGACACGGCAAGAATCGACAATGCGATAAACAGGACCGGGAACAAAGGCAGCCAAGGCGCACCTTGCAAGTAGCGGAACGTCGAGCCGAACAAACCTGCCCATTCATAGGAAATGGACATCGGCGGATCGCCGAACATCGGGTCGTAGCTCACTTTGGTGCCGCCGAGGAATAAGTCAAACAAGCTCAAATGCGCCAAGATGATAAACGTTTCGATCACTTGCTGGCCGTACAAAACAGCCAGCTTCTCTCTCATTTGCGGATACATATGCTTGCGGATGATGCGCCACCGTCCGGCTCCCAGCACTTTTGAAGCCAGTATGTATTCCTGGCGGCTTAAGAGTGCTGCTTCATTGCTGACCAGCACCGCAACAATCGGGACGGTCAAGAGCGCCATCAAGACAATCTGGATGCCGATGCGTTCCCACATTCCGGTCGTAAAGCCTTCTGCCGGCATCCAAAGCACTGAGTACAGGACAAATGAGGCGAAAAGCGTCAATGGAACGTAATGCAGCGAATCGGCCAGCCCGCTGATCCAGGTGCGCTGGCGCTGCAAATAAGTTCCCAGCAGATAGCCAAGCGGCACCGCTATCAGCATCCGCAGTGCGGCAATTGCCAGAGCGGAGAGAATGGTGTACTTGGCCCCCAACATCAGTTTTCCGAATAAATCATAGCCGTACTGGTCCGTCCCAAGAGGATGGCCCCATTGCGGCGAAAGTGGCGGGCTTTCGGTTGCCCTGCCGTTTTCTGTAATAAATAAAGTTTGCTTGGGCACATTGCCATACAAGCCTTCATAAACAAAACTGCCAACAAGGAAAAATGCCAGAATGCCAAAGCCGAGGATGAAATAAGGGCGTTTCCACATTTACCCCACTTCCTTTCCGCGGTAATGCCGGAGAAAGAACCATTCTCCTAGGCTGTAAACAAGGAACATTGGGATAAAAAAACTGAACACTGCTACCAGAAAAACTTCCGGTGAGATATTGTCTTTCATAAAGAGCATGATGCCTGGCATATTGAACATCAGTTCCAGCACAAACAAATTCGACAGCATGAACCATAAGGTTTTTTTCGATTGGAAAAAGACGCTGATGACAGCGTTTCGGAACATGTGGACCAAGACAATGAAAGCTTTAGAAAATCCGAGCGAACGGGCCAGCTCCACATACATTTGGCGCTCTTCCTCCTGGAAGGTCAACATGCTCAGCCGGTATAATTGGATTGCCGGCAACAGCATTAAACAAAGAATCGGCAGCCAGTAAATCCGGTCCCCTCCGACAACCGCGATTTTTGAAATCAAGACGTCTGTCTGCTGATAAATCAGGATAACCCCGAGTTGTGCCAGCATAATGACCAGCAGATCCGGAACCGACTCCAAAATATACAGCACGCTTTTAATCCGTTCACGAGCCGGTTCCGGCAACAGCATCGTCACGACTGTAAACAGCATCGCGAAAAAAACAGCTGCTGCAAAAGCCAAAAATAAAATTTGAAGCGAATAGCTTATGTATTCCGCAATGGTTGGAAACAGCAAGATATCGCGCTGCGTCCGTATATTGAATACCGCGAAATCCTGAATCGGCCATATATTGCTTAAAACGGACTGGATGGAAGCCGCATATCCCTTAAGCTGCAGCTCTCCGGCGAGCAAGCCTTTCACCAATTCCGGCAACCCGCTGATGAGCACAATCCCTGCTATTGAAAAAACAAATCTGATCAATAAATTCACCGTCTTCATTCCTCTACCTTGAATTATCAAAAAATTCTTTCTTCCATATAATAGCATTATTTCGGTTTCCGTAAAGCAACCTAATCGCATTCTTCTATAAAATTCCCTATACTAATAGAATACGGACTGCCGGAGGAGTGAACAAAATGGAATTAGTAGAAGTTAAAAAACTGCAAGTGGAGCTGGATGCTTTCGCAAACAGAGACGTTTACCTGCACTTGGAAACAACCAATGGCTCATATGCCACCCATTTCAATGAAGGATTTTTCAACGCCGGGGCTTTTATCCGCAATGTCGTGATCAATTACGAATTGGGGAAAGTGGTCGGTGAAAGCCCGCACCGCGTCGGCTTGAAGTTGCCGCATGGCTGGGTTTACGCCCAGGGAATTACCCATTACGAACTCGATGAGCAAGGCCGGCTCTTGCTTGCAGGACATGACGGATCAGGAAAATTGGCGGTAGCGCTGCAAATCAGCGAAACACCGTTCAGTTATTAAGGAGGGAACAAACGATGACAATTCCAAAAGAACGGCATGTACTCGTCGTCTTCCCTCACCCGGACGATGAAGCATTCGGCGTTTCAGGAACAATTTCTACGCATATCAAACATGGGACACCCGTTACATACGCGTGCCTGACACTCGGCGAAATGGGACGCAATCTTGGCAATCCGCCGTTCGCTACCCGCGAATCGCTGCCGCAGATCCGCAAAAAAGAATTGATCGCTTCGGCTGAAGCCATGGGCCTTACCGACTTGCGGATGATGGGCTTGCGCGATAAAACGGTGGAATTTGAAGACGATGAAAAGATGGTTGGCATGATGGCTGATTTGATTACGGAATTGAATCCTTCTTTGATCATCACTTTTTATCCGAATCTTTCGGTGCATCCGGACCACGAAGCAACAGCCCGTGCCGTAGTGCGTGCTGTCCGCCGCATGGAAGACCGCCCGAAATTGCATTGTGTGGCGTTTGCCAATAATACACTGGATGTTCTCGGAAATCCGGATGTCATATACGACATTTCACCGGTGCGCGATCAGAAAATGGGTGCCATGAAAGCCCACATTTCCCAAACCGCCTGGATGCTTGAAGAAATGGAACATAAACTGGCGCAAGGCGACACCGAAACGGAAAACTGGCTGACAAAAGAACGGTTTTACAATTACCGCTGGGACCAGGATTTCGAAGAATCTTTCTAAGCCCAACCACCCCTATTTTCTTTTTGAGAATAGGGGTGTTTTTTTGTGCGGTTTTCAGATAATATAAACTTTGGTTGTAAGCATTTTCAGGGGAGAAAAATGCTGTATAATTACTATTCATCACGTGTTTTCATGCACAAGGAAAAGGGGTTTATTTGTGAAAAAGTTTACAGTTTCGACCTGGCTATTGTTTTTGATCCCGTCTATTCTGGGCGTGTTTTTATTCATCGTGCCGGTACCAACAGAAGAAGGATGGGTTGTGCCAATCGCTTTGCTAGCGAATTGGGTAGCTGGGTTTATTGAACCTATTGCACCGTGGATTATGTTAGTCATTTTAATAATTGCGGCTGTCGGCTCGCTTGTCGTGATCACCCGCAAAGTGAAAGAAGGACATAAGGTCTCATTTTTCGATAGATTATTCAATGTTAATTTATTCTGGACAATCGTCCGAATCGTTGGCGCCGTTTTTGCAGTCATGGTTTTATTCCAAGTGGGGCCGGAAGCGGTTTGGAGTGCCGATACAGGCGGTCTCCTGCTATCTCCTGACGGATTGCTGTCCTTCCTCTTTACCATTTTCTTATTTGCTGGCTTATTCTTGCCGCTCTTAATGAATTTCGGTCTTTTGGAGTTATTTGGAACGATGATGGTAAAAATCATGCGCCCGCTGTTTCGCTTGCCTGGGCGCTCATCAGTTGATGCGCTTGCGTCATTTGTTGGCGATGGAACAATTGGAGTTCTTTTAACCAACACGCAATATATTCAAAATAAATATACGCAGCGCGAAGCTGCGATAATCGGGACCACTTTTTCGGTTGTTTCGATTACGTTTGCCATTGTTGTTATTCAGCGGGTCGGACTTGGGGAATATTTCCTGCCGTATTACGGAACCGTTATTTTAGCGAGCCTTGTGCTTGCGCTTATCATGCCGCGTATTTTCCCCTTGGCCCAAAAGCCGACAACGTTCATGAACGGCAAGCCGCAGGAATCGATGTCTGAAGAAGTGCCGGAAGGATACAATGTTGTTTCTCACGGCGTTGAAAATGCCTTGTCAAAAGCTGATGAAAACAAATCAGTAGCTGAATTCTTCAAGGACGGCTTTAAAAACGTTTTGGATATGTGGATCGGTGTAGCACCAGTTGTTATGGCGTTCGGTACGATCGCATTAATGCTGGCTACCTATACACCTATTTTTACTATTCTTGGAAAACCATTCGAACCTTATTTAATGTTGCTGGGTATTCCCGAAGCAGCAGAAGCAGCACAGCTGATGGTTGTCGGATTTGCTGATATGTTCTTGCCGGTCATACTTGCTGATGGCATGATCGAATCCGAATTGACACTATTCGTCGTTGCTACGATGTCGGTTACGCAACTCATTTACATGTCAGAAGTCGGCGGCTTGCTGCTCGGCTCGAGAATTCCCGTCAACATCTTAGACCTGATTGTCATTTTCCTGCTTCGCACAATTATCGCTTTGCCGATTGTTGCCGGCATTGGACATCTGTTATTTTAAACCAAGCTGAAAGGCCATTCGCGAAATGCGAATGGCCTTTTTTTCATTGCGTATCCTATCAAAAAAAGGAAACGATGATCACATCGTTTCCCCTTCTTTGATTAAATGGTCACTAATTTTTTTTTTAGTTTTTCCAGCATGTCAGCAGTCATGGAATCGAGGTCGTAGGCAGCTTTAAAGCCCCATTCCTTTTCGGCTGCGGATGCATCAATGCTGTCCGGCCAGCTGTCGGCAATTCCTTGTCTGATCGGGTCTACGTCGTAAGACATTTGAAAGTCCGGAATGTGCTTGCGGATAGAAGCTGCAATTTCATCCGGCTCAAAACTCATGGCCGTTACGTTAAACGCATTGCGGTGCTCCAGTTTTGATGGATCTGCTTCCATCAAGTCAACAATCGACTGAAGCGCATCCGGCATGTACATCATATCCATGTAGGTGCCTTTTGCGATGTACGACGTATAGCTCTTCTGTTCAATCGCTTTGTAATAGATGTCCACTGCATAATCGGTCGTTCCGCCGCCCGGCTGTGCCACATAGGAAATCAACCCCGGGAAACGGACGCCTCGGGTATCCAGGCCGAATTTTTGGAAGTAATAATCGCACAGCAGCTCTCCGGCAACTTTGTTGACGCCGTACATCGTCGTCGGTCGCTGAAGCGTGTCTTGCGGCGTGTTCTTTTTCGGTGTAGAAGGCCCGAATGCCCCGATGGAACTTGGCGTAAAAAATTGCATATCGAGTTCTCTTGAAGCTTCCAGCGCGTTCACCAAGCCGCCCATATTCAAATTCCAGGCAAGCAATGGTTTTTCTTCCGCTGTGGCAGACAATAAAGCTGCCATGTGCATCATCGTGTCGGCTCCGAAATCTTTCGCTAAATCATGCATTCTTTGTGCATCTGTCACATCCAGCAATTCAAACGGCCCCTTCGCATCCTGTGCAGCGCGGATATCGGTAGCCAAGACATTGTCCTGTCCGTAGATATTCCGCAATTTCTCCACCAATTCTGATCCAATTTGTCCTAGTGCCCCTGTAATCATAATACGCTTCATTTTAATAGTCTCCTCTCAACCAAAACAATTGTCCTCTGCAAAAACACAAAATAATTTATAAATTCGTTGTCTTAGTAAGCTTTATCTTGTAGTCATTATAAATTGTTCTCTTTAAAAAAACAATATTTTTCCGATTCTACTCCAAGAAATATGCCAAACTGTTCATTTGTATGGCCAGATTCTTGGTGCTATAATGAGACAGTTCGTGAATAGCTGAGCTTTTGCATTTCTGATGCGCTTTTTTCGCCCCGTAAACCAAGTATTCCGCTGTGTTTTGTTTTCATAGTTTCTATTTATAAAAAAAAGGGTATAAAAAGCGACATGAACTTGTACGCATTAGAACTCCAATAGCTTAACTAATAAAATATATAAGAAATAGAGGGGATTTATGATGAAGAAATTTAGTTTATTGTTAGTGCTCCTGTTTGCTGCAATCATTTTGGCAGCATGCGGAGGCGGCTCGACAGAAGAAGATCCAACAACAGACGACGCAACAGGATCGGGCGGTACAGAAGAAGATGTTTTGGCTAAAGTGAAAGAAGAAGGCAAATTGGTTGTCGGTACGGAAGGAACATATCCTCCTTTCACTTTCCATGACGACTCCGGAAAGTTGACCGGTTTTGATGTTGAAATTGCACAGGAAGTCGGCAAACGCCTTGGCGTTGAAGTTGAATTTTTGGAAACGCAATGGGATGCCATGTTTGCAGGACTGGATTCGGGCCGCTTTGATATGGTAGCCAACCAAGTCGGCATTAACCCTGAACGTGAAGAAAGCTATGAATTTTCGGATCCGTATATTTCTTCTACTGCCGTATTGGTAGTGGCAAAAGGCAATGAAGAAATTAAAAGCTTTGAAGACCTTGAAGGAAAACTCTCTGCCCAGTCCCTAACAAGCAACTATGCTGAAACTGCCCGTTCGTTCGGTGCTGAAATCGAAGGCGTCGAAGGTTTTAACCAAGCCATTGAATTATTGAATTCGGGGCGCGTTGATGCAACTGTAAATGACAATTTAACCGTTCTGGACTTTTTGAAACAGCGTCCGGATGCCAATATTGAAATCGTGGACGAAGCTTCAGATGTTGCGAAAAGTGCATTGTTATTCCGTAAAGGCAGCGGTGCTATTGTTGAAGAAGCAAACACAGCCCTAGCTGAAATGATTGAAGACGGCACATACGACAAAATCTCTGAAAAATGGTTCGGCGAAAATGTACTTGAATAATATTTTCTCTGATCCGGTTAGGCTGGAGCGTCTTTCGGACATTTCCCAATCCGCCTGGCTGCCGTTGCTGGAAGGGCTGGTCCAGTATACGATTCCTTTAACGTTGATCGCTTTTGTACTTGGGCTGATTTTAGCTGTATTAACAGCACTTGCCCGTATTTCTACAGTAAAAATTCTGCAATGGATCGCCCGCGTATACGTTTCGATTATCCGTGGGACGCCGTTGCTTGTTCAGTTATTTATTCTATTTTACGGACTGCCGACAATCGGAGTGGTCATCGATCCATTTCCGGCTGCGATTCTCGGATTTTCATTGAATGTCGGAGCCTATGCTTCCGAAGTGATCCGGGCGTCCATTTTGTCCATCCCGAAAGGCCAATGGGAAGCAGCGGATACAATTGGCATGACATATGTCCAATCCCTTCGCCGCGTCATATTGCCGCAGGCGGCACGTGTGTCCATCCCACCCCTTTCCAATACCTTTATCAGTTTGGTAAAAGATACGTCGCTGGCATCGCTGATTCTCGTGACGGAAATGTTCCGCATCGCTCAGCAGATTGCCGCAACAAACTATGAATTCCTTTTGTTATATGGCCAAGCAGCCTTAATATACTGGGTCGTCTGTTTCTTATTGTCAATCGGCCAAGGCAGACTAGAAAATCGTTTTGACCGTTATGTTTCCCGATAATAAAGGCAAGGTAAGATTGCAGTAAGGAGCGAATTATGATATCCATCAGAAATTTACACAAGAAGTTTGGCGATTTGGAAGTGTTGAAAGGCATTGATGTCGACGTCCAAAAAGGACAAGCGATCGTCGTCATCGGCCCTTCCGGATCCGGCAAAACCACTTTTTTAAGATGTTTGAATATCCTGGAAGTCCCTACTGCCGGATCGGTTACGATTGACGATCAGACTGCTGATTTTTCGAAGCCATTTTCTAAACGCCAGATTACAGCTTTCCGAAAACAATCGGCCATGGTATTCCAGCATTACAATTTGTTCCCTCACATGACGGCGCTTGAAAACGTCATGGAAGGGCCTATCATCGTCCAGAAAAAAGACAAAGCGGCGGCACGCAAAAAAGCGGAAGCAATCTTAACAAAAGTTGGCCTCAGCGACAAGATGGATTATTATCCGTTTCAATTGTCAGGCGGCCAGCAGCAGCGCGTCGGCATTGCCCGGGCGCTCGCTTTGGAACCGAAAGTGATGCTGTTTGATGAGCCAACGTCAGCACTTGATCCTGAATTGGTCGGCGAAGTGCTGCAGGTCATGAAAGACCTTGCTTCTGAAGGCATGACGATGGTCGTCGTCACGCACGAAATGCGCTTCGCTAAAGGTGTTGCCGATGAAGTACTCTTTATGGACGGCGGCAAAATTGTGGAACGCGGAAAACCGGAAGATATTTTCAACAATCCAAAAGAAGAACGCACCCAACAATTTTTGAATTTGATCGAGAAAACAGATGTAATTTAAAGCAGCGCTGCCTTTATTGGGCAGCGTTTTTTAGTTGGCTGATGAATAATTATTCTTCTATCTCTTTTTTTATACCTAATTGATTGCCTTCCTCTTTTTGCAGGCTGTATACTGGTAGCAATGTATTTATTCTAAAAGTAAGGGGAATTAAATCTATGCAACCAGCTGCAATGATCAAAATCGAGTCGCTTTACGAAGAAATGGTGGCCATACGACGCCACCTCCATATGCACCCTGAACTGTCTCATCAGGAAGTCGAGACGCCTGCATTTATTGCGGACCAGCTCGAAGAAATGGGTGTCGAAGTCCGGCGCAATGTAGGCGGACGCGGTGTCGTCGGTACGATCCGCGGCGCCAAACCCGGCAAGACGATCGCTTTTCGCGCGGATTTTGATGCGCTGCCAATCGATGATAAAAAAGATGTAGCTTATAAATCTACAGTGCCCGGAGTGATGCATGCGTGCGGGCATGACGGCCATACCGCAGGCCTGTTGGGCTTTGCCAAAGCGATGGTCGCTATGAAAGACGAACTGCCTGGAACCATTGTGCTGATTCACCAGTTCGGCGAAGAATTGTCTCCCGGCGGCGCACGCGGTATGATCGAAGACGGCTGCCTGGATGGCGTCGACCTCGTTTACGGTGCGCATATCCAAAGCAAGATGGAAAACGGCCGCGTCTTTGTGCGCGACGGCTTTTTGCAGGCCTCTGAAGACGCCCTTAAGATAATCGTCAAAGGATACGGAACGCATGGCGCTGAGCCTCATACAGGCGTTGACCCGATCTTGGCAGCCAGCCATATCATGGTGGCCTTACAGTCCATCGTCAGCCGCAATGCCGACCCGCTCAAGGAACTCGTCGTTTCCATCGGCAAATTTCATGCCGGCGATGCGGACAATGTGATTCCAAGCGAAGCCGTTATGGAAGGCACTATCCGCGTGTTCGATCCGGTGCTCCGCAAGCTTGCCGGAGAGCGCGTAACAGCCATTGCTGAGAACGTGGCACGTGCGATGGGCGCCAGTGCGGAAGTAATCATCGAAACCGGCTATGACGCACTCTGGAACGATCCTGAGGCGATGGACATCGTACGCAGCGCTGCGATTGAAACACTCGGTAAAGAAAATGTCATCGAAACCAGTCCGGTCATGCCAGTTGAGGACTTTGCTTACTATACCCAAGTAAAACCCGGCGCTTACTTTTTTGTCGGGGCGAAAATGAAAGACAATCGCTTGAGCTTCCCGCATCACCACGAAAACTTTGATTTTCATGAAGAAGCGATGCTCGTAGCTGCGAAAGTATTTGCGTCAACTTATTTCAAAGCACAAGCGATGTAAACTAGCTAAAGCGGATGCCTCGTGCATCCGTTTTTTTTGTTAACCGAGCGTATTTTCTCGGTTACTGGTCGTATTTTTCGCGTTACCGGTCGTATTTTAACCTTTACTGGTCGCATTTTTCAGGTTACCGGTCGTATTCTCCGCCAAACCAATAAAAAAACCCGCCGGGATGGCGGGTTTTCGTCTGTTTAATTGATGACGCCGAGTTCTTTTCCGACTCTTGCGTACACTTCGATTGCATTGTCGAGCATTTCTTTTGAATGCGCCGCTGTCGGCATGTTGCGGACACGTCCAGTGCCTTTGGCAACTGTCGGGAAGACGATTGATTTCGCGTAAACGCCTTCTTCAAACAAACGCTTCGAAAATTGCTGTGTCAGTTTTTCATCGCCGATAATGCATGGCGTGATTGGCGTTTCGGAATCGCCGATATTGAATCCAAGCTCTTTCAAGCCTTTTTTCAAATAATCGCCGTTATCCCAAAGCTTGTCATGCAGTTCTGTGGAATCGATGATCATCTGCAAAGCAGAAATGATGGCTGCTACGTCGCCTGGAGTTACCGCAGTCGAGAACAAGAAAGGACGCGAACGGACTCTCAGCCAGTCAATCAGGTTTTGTTTGCCAGCTACATAACCGCCGACAACACCGACTGCTTTCGACAAAGTACCCATTTGCATATCGATTTCTTTTTCAAGGCCGAAATGTTTCACAGTCCCTTTCCCTTTGCCAGTGACGCCCGATCCGTGCGCATCGTCAACATAAGTGATCAAGTCGAATTCTTTTGCGATTTCCACGATTTCCGGAAGTTTGGCAATGTCGCCGTCCATTGAGAACACGCCGTCTGTGATTACCATGACTTTATTGTACAGTCCGGATTCAGTCGCTTCTTTTGCTTTCGCGCGAAGGTCTTCCATATCCGAGTGTTTGAAGGCAATGATTTTCGCTTTTGACAAACGGCAGCCGTCTATGATCGATGCATGGTTCAATTGATCGGACAAAATTGCATCGTTTTTATCCATGACTGCAGAAATGGCGGCCATATTGCAGTTAAAGCCCGACTGGTATGAAATTGCAGCTTCTGTACCTTTGAACTCCGCCAATTTCTCTTCCAGTTTGATGTGCAAATCAAGCGTCCCGTTAATTGAACGAACCGCACCGGCGCCTACGCCGTATGCATCAATAGCGTCTTTGGCTACTTGCTTCAAGTCTTCGTTCGTCGCAAGCCCCAAATAGTTGTTTGAAGACAAATTGATCAATTCTTTGCCGCGCACTTTGATAATCGGGCCATTCGGTCCTTCTACTGTATCGACTTCGTTATATAAGCCCTGTTCTTTCAGTTCGTTCAGGTTTGTTTCTAAAAATGCATCCAATTTTTTTGACAATGTCCTCTTCCTTTCGCAACCAATTTCACTTTCCATCTTATCATAACGCAAATTTTTCCCAAAAGAAAAAGCGGACCGAAGTCCGCTTTCCTTTTATTTATTGCTGCTATTTTTGCCTTTCCCTTTGTTCGGGTTAGCTGTTTTGTATTTTACTTCATAAGTAAATTCTTTCGCTTCCTTTTGTCCTTCTGCTGCTGCGTAGGAAGTGATCATTTTCACATTGCCTTCGCGGAGCACTTGCTGAAGATCCAACGCTTGCTTGTTCGTTACATTGAATGGATCAACATGGAAGACGCGCTGCTGGCCGTTTTTCTTCGTT
This sequence comes from Planococcus liqunii, assembly GCF_030413595.1. Classification (NCBI taxonomy): domain Bacteria; kingdom Bacillati; phylum Bacillota; class Bacilli; order Caryophanales; family Caryophanaceae; genus Planococcus; species Planococcus liqunii. The sequence goes on from NZ_CP129238.1 coordinate 3,213,208, forward strand.
TGGATGAATGTAGTCGTGAAGTCGACGTATTCACCTTTCAATTGGCCAAGTGACTGGAACGCATCTGTTGAAGTTCCAGCATTCGAGAAGTTGCCCAATTTCACATTTTTCACGAACCAGCCTGCATTATTTGAACCCCAGTCCGTTAAGTTGCGGAATGAAACCAGAACGTCTTTGCCGGCATATGCTGAAAGGTCAAATGTTTCCGTAGTCCAATCGCTATTCGTGCCTGTGAATCCTGGCACATTTTCTTTAATTGTCGGATAGCCTTCTTCCACTACATCGCTGCGTGTGTTTTCATTCTTAAGAGATGTCCATGTTTGGCCGTTATCTGTTGAAACTTGCACCATTCCGAAATCCCACTGCTCTTCAATGTCGTAGAAATGATCAAACGTCAGTTTTGCATCCGTCGCAGGAACTGTTGCGCCGAAGATCAATGCCTGATCCGCTTCGTCTCCATTATTCGCGTGCAATACTTGAGCGCCGGAGCCTTTCGGATCTGCTACTGTTCCCCATTGCAATGGAAGGAAATCAACGCCGTCAAATTCCAATCCGCGGACATCTTTGCCGAAGTTAAATTCTTTAAAGTCGCCGCCCCAAGCCGGAACGCCTTCTTTTTCAAATGTTTTCGCTTTTTCAAAATCGACTGTTTTGCCGCGGACGCCAGCACCAACTGGAAGTTCGCGCAAGTTGATGCTGTCGAAGTTGTAGTCGCTGCTCACTTTGGAATCATCCAACGTCAACGCGGTCATGAAGTCCTGGTAAACTTCCGTGAATGTTTTGTCAGAACCGTATCGCTTCAATGTTTCGTTGACACTTGTCATGCCCTGGGCATCGCCATTTACCGCCAATTCACGGATAAATTCTTGGCCGAATTTATCGTACATATAAAGTGTGAACAAGTAAACTTGGCCATAGTCTGCAATGGTTTCCGGGCCAGTCGCTGCTGTTCCGTGCTCATCCCAGTTGACTAGGGAGTTTTCAGGATGATCCAGGTAGAAGTTGATGGATCCATCGCTATGGCCATAACCGCCAAGGTATTCAGAGAATGTGGACATCCCTTCGTTCAACCATGTTTCTTCCGCGCCGTCATTGTCCGCGTGGATCAAATGCTGCAATTCATGGATAGTCGTTCCAAAGAACGTGCTTTCCAGACGAGTTTCCCATGAGTTGGTATCGATTGTAATAATGTTGCGGTCTGTGTAGTTTTCAAGCGTCTGCCAGAAGAAGCCGGCTACAAAGAATGGATATGAAGGATTGTTCCAGCCTTCATCCTGTACGTTGTCGACAAGCATGATCACTTTGTCGGAGCCTTCGTAATAATTCTCAGGAAGTCCTACCATTCCTGGAAGAGGTGATTTTGAACCATCTAAACTATCCGGTGTTCCGAAGAAGTCAGTCGCTTTCGGATAGATATTGCTGTCGAACTCATCACGCAATTTATCAACTTGCGCTTGCGTTACTACATCAGCCGGTTTTGGATTGTTCGGTCCGTATGCCAAATCTTTGGCTACCCAGATTTCAACATTGTCGCCAATGCTGCGAAGCGTAAATTCTTTGAACGCAAGGTTGCGGTCAAGGAAAAGCTTTGTTCCATGGTCTTCTGTGAACGTGCTGTCATCTTTCGAATCGGTTGCTGCTGCATTCACTTCATCTGCTTGTGCTTTAATCTTTTTATCTGCTTCCTTTTGGAATTCAGGATCTAGTGTTAACTTGTTTAATTGCTGATCTATGTCAATTTTGTTATCGTATTTTGCCGTGTTCCAGTTGGATGCGGATGGAACCGGTTCTACAGGTGCCGCCGCTGCTGCCGGTACCAATAAGGACAATGTTAGTGCACTAGCTGAAAGGACCGAAGCCCATTTACTCATTTTCATGTTGTTTGCCTCCTATGAATTGTCAGAATCTTATCACTAAATAAGATATTAACATGTTTGACAATTCAGAAGAATATGCCGATTGTTATATTTCGAAAATCGAAATATAAGGAAATGTTATCTACAAAAATATCCAATTAATAAAATTATTTGATATTAATAATAAAATACCGTTTTGAAGAAAGAAAAAAACCGCCAAAAAGGCGGTTTTTTAAACTTATTTCAATGCATTGGTTAAGTCTTCAATCAAGTCTTCTACATCTTCAATCCCAACAGAAATACGTACCAAGCCTTCCAGAATGCCAAGCTCACCGCGGCGTTCGACTGGAATCGACGCATGCGTCATTTGTGCCGGAACGGAAATCAGGCTTTCTACAGCGCCTAAGCTTTCAGCAAGCGTGAAGTATTTCAGTTTCGCCAATAATTCATCCGCTTTTTCTTTGCTGCCCACATCAAATGAAATCATGGCACCAAAACCGGCTGCCTGTTTTTTCATTAATTCGTGGCCGGTATGTGTAGGCAGGCCTGGATAGATTACGGCATTTACTGCTTCATGCTGATCCAGGAATTCGGCGATTTTCTGAGCGTTCGAAACCGCTTCTTCCATGCGGATGCCAAGCGTTTTCAAACCGCGGATCAATAGCCATGAATCCTGCGGCCCTAAGATGGCCCCAACAGAGTTCTGAACAAAATGAAGGTCCTGTGCCAATTCGGCTGAATTGACAACAACGAGTCCGGCTACAACATCACTGTGCCCGCCGATGTATTTCGTCGCGCTATGCAGGACGATATCTGCGCCGAGTTTGATCGGGCTTTGCAAATAAGGCGTCATGAACGTGTTGTCGACAATCGTCAGCATATTCTTCGATTTCGCAAAAGCTGAAACTTGTTCGATATCCGTTACTTTCAATAAAGGATTTGTCGGTGTTTCAATGAAAATCGCTTTTGTGTTTTCTTTGACTGCTGCTTTTACTGCCTCTAAGTCGCCTGTATCCACAAACGTGAATTCGAGGCCGAAGCGGTTTAGGACTTTATTGACTACACGGTATGTACCGCCGTAAACGTCGTCCGTCAAAATGATATGGTCGCCCGCTGAAAACAGCATCATCACCGAAGAAATAGCTGCCATCCCTGAACCGAATGCAAAGCCGGCATGGCCGTATTCTACGTCTGCAATCAATTCTTCCAGTGCGTGGCGCGTCGGGTTCCCGGTGCGGGAGTATTCATAGCCTTTGAACTTGCCGACTGCTTCCTGCTTGTACGTACTTACTTGATAAATCGGTGTGGAGACTGCTCCAGTCGCTTCGTCTCCAAAAATTCCGCCATGAATTAATCTTGTTTTTGGTTTCATGAATGATCCTCCTAAAATGTTCTTCCGTAAATGTTCTGGCTCATATAACGTTCGCTCGAATCAGCAAAAACGGTCACGATATGGCTTCCGGGCTTTGCCGTTTCCGCTTCTCTCATTGCGGCTACAAATGCAGCACCCGATGAACTGCCAACAAGCAATCCTTCTTTTCTCGCCAACTCTCCAACTGCTGCAAACGCTTCTTTATCTAAAATCGTATGGATGGAATTGAAATGCGTTTGGTCCATGTAATCCGGCAAAAACTCCATGCCGATGCCTTCGGTCAAATGCGGCCCTGATTCGCCGCCGTTGATGGTTGAGCCTTCCGGTTCCACAATAACGGTTTTAATCGCTTCGTTTTTGGCTTTCAGAAATTTGGATGTTCCGGCAAACGTGCCGCCGGACCCTGCTCCTGCCACAAAGACATCGATATTGCCATCAAGCGCTTCCCACAGTTCCGGGCCAAGCGTGCGGACATACGTATCCGGATTCGCCGGATTGGAAAATTGCGACGGTGAAAAGGCATTTTGCTGCTCGGCCAGTTCATTGGCTTTCGCAATGGCGCCTTTCATGCCCAGTTCAGTTGGTGTATTGATCACTTCAGCGCCAAGCGCGCGCATTAAGGATTGTTTTTCCTGGCTGAATTTTTCCGGTACCACAAACTTCACCTGGTAGCCTTTGCCGATTGCTGCAAGCGCCAAGCCGATGCCGGTATTGCCGGCCGTCGGTTCGATCATCGTCCCGCCCGGTTTCAAGACTCCCCGGCGTTCCGCATCCTCAATCAAAGAAACACCCAGGCGGTCTTTCACGCTGCCGCCTGGATTGAAAAATTCTAATTTAGCAAAGATGCGGCAATTGTTCGGAATATCGACATGCGTCAATTCCAATAAAGGTGTATTGCCAATCAACTGTTGGATTTCGGTTGCAAATTTCATGCCCATTCTCCTTAAACAGTTTCTTCGGCAAATACTTGGCGCCACTCATCTTTTTTCGCCAGCATTTCACGCGCCAATTCTTTTGCGCCTTCTAAGCTATGGCTGGCTGCCCAGCCGCATTGCACTTCGTTGCAAGCCGGCACTTCGTCCGCTGCAATCACATCGTTCAACGTGTTTTCCAAAATGCGCAAAATGTCTTCAAAATCATCGTGGTTGATGACGGACAAGTAATACCCTGTCTGGCAACCCATTGGCCCGATATCAACGATTTGGTCTGAATGGTTGCGGCTGTGTTCCGCCATCATGTGCTCAAGCGAGTGCAGCGCCGGCATATCCATATGCTCTTTGTTCGGCTGTTTGAAACGGATATCGTATTTGCGGATCGTGTCGCCGTTAGATCCTGTTTTTTCCCCAGCTAAACGTACATATGGTGCTACCACTTTCGTATGGTCCAGGTTGAAGCTTTCTACATTCATTTTTTTCATGAATCTCGACTCCTTATAAGTTGATTTTTATGTTCCAAAAGTAGCCGGCTTAGCGGCCGCTTTCGCTTTTCTAGTGTCCAGACTCCATCGGCCAGATTCTCGGGACATAAGCCAACTTGGCTGTGCGGCAAAGAGCGCCGCTTCGCCAATCTGGCTTATGCCTTTCGAATCTTAACGGCCGCTTCCGCTTTTCTAGTGTCCAGTTTCGGCACCTAGCTCCTGGAGTCGCTTCAGACCGTCCCGCGATGGCAAAAAGCGCCATCACCGGCCAGTCTTCCAGCGCTTTTCGGAGCTGGACAGGCGCCTCAACCTTTCTTTGTCTAGGCTCCACCGGCCAGATTCTCGGGACATAAGCCAACTCGGCTGTGCGGCAAAGAGCGCCGCTTCGCCAATCTGGCTTATGCCTGCCGAATCTTAACGGCCGCTTTCGCTTTTCTTAGTCGCGTCTATTAACCAAACATACCCGTTCAGTTGGGTGAACTCAACTGAAAAGCCTGCTGCCTCGATTAATTCTTTCATGGCCGGCAATGTGGTGTAGTATTCCCGGTTCAAATCTTCCACCAGGTTAACATATCCGCGCGATGCTTCAAAATCCACTTTCTGCTGTTTGGCTTGGAGTGACTCGAATACCGTATCAGCGAATACCACTTTCCCGCCGGTTGGCAGTTTTTCCGCGTACAAACGGAAAGCTTGGGCTTTTTCTTCATCTGTTAAATGGTGGAAAGCATAGGTGCTGACAAAGGTCTTCGCTTCAATTTTATCATCAAATTGAAGAAAATCCCCGTCTACTAATGTTAAATCCGGCAATTTTTCTGACGTTACTTCACGCATGGCTTCGTTCGGCTCGATGCCTGTCACTTGAAGTCCGCGTGACAGCAATTTCTCCGTTAGATTGCCTGTGCCAACTCCAAATTCAACTACCGGACTGACGGCTAAATCAGCTACCGCTTGCAATATTTCATCGTATTTCACGAAAACATCTTCGTATTCTTTATCTTTTCCATATACTGAATCGTCGTATGTGTGAACCCAATCATCAAATATTTCTACGAATTCGCGTCCCATTCTAGTTGCCCCTTTGAATGCTTATTTTATAAAACCAATAGCCTTACTAGGTTTTATTTATACCATATTTAAGAAGGCGTTTCAACTTTCTGAAACGCCTCCTTAAATTTTTAGAACGGGCGGGATATTGTCTTTTTTATCAATGATTTTCTTAAGCAGCCGTTCAAATTGAGGCAATGAAACTTGAACGATTCTGCCAGTCAGCAAAGCGACTGCGACTGTGCCAATGCCGACCGGTCCACCGAGCAGCCAGCCGATAAAGGCGACCGTAATTTCAATTCCTGCCCGGACGATGGTTATGCTGAAACCGGTCTTTTCGACGAGGATCAGCATCAAGCTGTCACGCGGGCCAGCGCCAATCCTTGGAGATACATAAAGGCCGACGCCATAACCGGATATGGTAATGCCGACAAGGAAAATCAGAACTTGGCCAATCAGCGTTTCAATGTCCGGAATCATCCAGTTGAAAATGTCGATGAAAATCCCCACCAGCAGCATATTCAGGAATGTACCGATCTGAGGGAGTTTCCGGGTAAACAGCATCGTCGAGACGATTACTGCCAAACCCACGATAATGGCCCATGTGCCGATTGTCAGGCCAAAGTTTTTATAGAGGCCAACATTCAATACATCCCAGGGGCTGATTCCAAGCTTATCTGCTTTGATGATCATCGTAAATCCTAAAGCCAAAACAATCAGGCCGCTAATAAAAAACAGCCAGCGGTAAAAAAATGCACGCCCCATTGCCATCCTTCTTTCTGTTATGTACTAATAAAAAGCCATCCATTCCCAAATGAACGGATGGCTTTTATTCCTGCTTATTCAACTATAATAGCGGCATAGCGTCCACGGACCACTTCTACCAAGTCAGCAGGCGACAGTTTAAGCTGCATGCCGATTTTTCCCGCGGAGACGATGATGTCTCCCAAGCCTTGCGCTTGTTCAGCAACAAACGTTGGAAATAACTTCTTCATCCCCAGCGGCGAACAGCCGCCGCGGATATAGCCGGTCAATGCCAAAATGTCTTTTACCGGCACCATTTCAATCTTTTTTTCACCGGCCGCTTTTGCAGCAGCTTTTAAATCAAGTTCGTCTGCCACCGGAATCACAAAGACGTAATTCTGTTTTGAACTGCCGGCAGCCACCAAGGTTTTGTAGACGGTTTCCGGCGGATAGCCGATTTTAGCCGCCACTGAAATGCCGTCAATTTTGCCGTCTTCCGGGTCATATTGCAGTACTTCGTGCGTTATTTTCTCTTTATCGAGTATACGTGCTGCATTGGTTTTCGCAATTTTTTTCGCCATGGGCTACACCTCTGTCTCATCTGCATGCCATTAGCATAGCACCATTTTCAGAATCTTTCTATTCGTTCTGCCCCAATAATTTCTTTAATGCATCGGCCATTGCTGTATTCACCGGTGCCTCGTCCTGCTGCTTCAAGTATTTATTGACATCTTTTTTGTTCGCCTTCGATTGGCTGGCGTTGCGGCGCTTTTCAAAAGCTGACAGCTTCTCGCGATGGCCGCATTGGCAAGCGAACATTTTGCCTTCCCCTTCGCCGCGCATTTCCATGCGCTTGTGGCAGACCGGGCAGCGGGCATTTGTCTGAACCGCCACTTGTTTTTTATAGCCGCATTCGCGGTCCTGACAGACGTACATCTTCCCGCGTTTGCCGTTGACTTCCAGAAGCGGTTTGCCGCAATCCGGGCACGTTTTGCCGGTGATGTTGTCGTGCTTGAATTTCTTGTCGCTTTTCTTGATATCCGAAACCGATTTCTGGGCGAACGCAATCATCTCTTTCATGAACTGCTCTTTTTTCATCTGCCCTTTGGCGATTTTATTAAGCTGCTGCTCCCAGTCGGCTGTCAGTTTCGGCGATTTCAAATCTTCCGGCACGAGTTCAAGCAATTGGCGGCCTTTTGATGTAATCGTCAAGTCCTTGCCTTTTTTCTCAATCAGGAAGGTGTTGAATAATTTGTCGATGACGTCGGCGCGCGTCGCCACGGTGCCAAGTCCTCCGGTTTCACCTAAGGTCTGGATCAATTCTTTCGATTCGCCTGCCATAAACTGCGCCGGGTTTTCCATTGCACCGAGAAGGGTTCCTTCATTGAAGAATGCCGGCGGCTTCGTTTTGCCGTCTGTCAGCGCGATGCCTTTGATATGGAGCTTCTGCCCTTTTTCAAACGGCGGCAATGTCGTATCGCCATCTTCTTCTTCGTCATTGTAGACGCGTTTCCAGCCATCGTTGCGGATCGTATTGCCTTTGGTCTGGAAGGTTTCTCCGCCCGCTGTGATTTTCACCATTGTCTGGTCGTATTCATACATCGGGTAAAATACCGCGAGGAAGCGTTTGACGATCATGTCGTATAATTTATGCTCTTTGTCCGACAAATTATGGAGCTGCGGCGTTTCTTCCGTCGGGATGATCGCATGGTGATCGCTTACTTTATTGTCATCGATCGTCCCTTTTTGCGGAGCGACCGGCGTTTTCAGAATCGTCGCTGCAAGCGCGCGGTAAGGCCCGACCTGCACCGCTTTAATGCGGTCTTTCAGCGTATCTTTCATGTCGGACGTCAAATGCTTCGAATCGGTCCGCGGATATGTGACAATCTTATAGCGCTCGTACAAACCCTGCAGCGTGTTGAGCGTTTCTTTCGCCGACCAGCTGTAGCGCTTGTAGGCTTCTTTTTGAAGTTCCGTCAAGTCGAATAAAGGCGGCGCCGGCTGTTTTTTGGGTGTAACTTTCACGTCGGTGATGGTGCCTTCATGCGTGTTGTTCAGCTTGCTGAACAACTTGTCGATCTTTTCTTTGTCAAACGACTGCGTCGAATTGCCGTCGGTCCAAGTGAATGCAGCCTGGTCCGTAATCGCCTGCATGCCGTAATACGGCTTCGGCTGGAAATTGCGGATCTGCTGTTCGCGTTCGGCAATCATCGCAAGCGTCGGCGTCTGCACGCGCCCGGTCGACAATTGCGCATTGTATTTCACCGTCAATGCACGCGTCGCATTGATGCCGACGACCCAGTCCGCTTCCGCACGGGCAACCGCTGCCTGGAATAAATTCTCGTAGGCTTTGCCGTCTTTCAGGTTATTGAAGCCGTCTTTAATCGCTTTGTCGGTGACAGACGAAATCCACAAACGCTTGATCGGCTTACGCGTTTTCGTTTTTTCCAAGATCCAGCGCGCGACAAGTTCCCCTTCGCGTCCAGCATCGGTTGCAATGATGACTTCATTGACGTCGCCTCTCGCTAATTGCGCTTTTACGGCATTGTATTGTTTCATCGACTGTTTGATTGGCACGAGCTTGAACGGTTCCGGAATGATTGGCAGATTCTCCATTTTCCATTCCTTGAAGTCGTTGTCGTATTGTTCCGGCTGCGCTTGCGTCACCAAATGGCCCAGCGCCCATGTGACGATATACTGTTTGCCTTCCAAAAATCCGTTGCCTTTTTGTGAACACCCGAGTACGCGTGCAATATCGCGCGCCACGGACGGTTTTTCTGCGAGTACTACTGATTTCAATTTATTCACCCTCATTTCGTATAGCGTATATTATAACATCTTCCGGTTTGGCTGGCTTTTCGTGGGGGTTGGAAAGTATTTGGTGGCAAAAAGAAAGTATTTCGCTGCTAAACGAAAGTAAAGTCTTTTAATAGAAAATAATTTCTAAAATGCCTTGCTGACACGTTTCGGTTAAGCTATATTCAGCTTATAACGTCAAAGGAGTTGATTTATTGATTCTCAAAAAACGCAGCGAACCACCCGAAATTTTTCAACTCGAAAGTTTGTTGCAAAGAATACCCTTTAACCACTCCCAATTCCCCCATTGGACAGAAAAGCTTCGTCGAATTACTGCCGGTTTTCACGGTGAACAACGAGTTGATTCCTTTTGGCAAGAAATCACCCTTCCCATCCCCCATTATCTTATCCATGATTTATTTATTAAAAAAAAGCACTCCACTCATCAAATGGATACCATACTTGTGACCAGCCGCTTTATTTTAGTTCTTGAAATCAAAAGTATTTCTGGGCTACTTCATTTCGACCAGCAAACGCGGCAATTCTCCCGAACCAATAAAGACGGCAGCATCGACGGCATGCGAAATCCCGATGACCAAGTACGGCGCCACGAGAAATGGCTAGAACAATTTTTAACCGAGCGGAAATTAGATCTGCCGGTCATCGGGGCCATTGTCTTTGCCTATCCTTCTGCGGTTATCCAATCGAAAGCCGGCAATCGCATTGTGATTCAATCATCGGGATTGCCCCATTTGCTGGACGAGCTGCTAGCATCCTACCAGCAGGATATACTTTCCAAAGCCTTGACCAAGAAACTAGCAGTCCAGCTTTTAAAACTTCATTCGATAAAACAATTGCCAGAACTAATATTGCCGCCAGACTATTTTAGAGGAGTTTTTTGTCCTAAATGCCAGAAGGGACAACTGCATTACTACTGGAGAAAATGGGCATGTAAAAGTTGTTCTTTTTCTGACCCTGCTGCTTACCTCACAGCAATTGAACAATATCGTGTTTTATGCGGTCCTACTATTACTAACCGACAATTTCGAGATTTTATTGATTTAAAAGATCCCGCAGTTACTTCGAAATTGTTGAAAGATGCCAAAATGCCGTTTGAAGGCAGTTATAAAGATCGCGTTTATCTTATTCCAGGAAAAAATAGAGGTACAGAAAGTAATTCAATAGATTTTGAAAGTATATAACTAGTTTAGAAAGTATTCTGAGCCAAATAGAAAGTATTGAAGAGAAACCAGAAAGTAAATCCTTTTAATAGAAACAATAATAAGAAAACTTGATTTTATTTCCAGATAGAAACTAAAAAAACCTCCCGCGGGAGGTTTTTCTTCTGCTATTTAAGGATTATCAATCGTTTCCTTCGATAAATTCTGGCTCATTTCAGCGTATTGGACGAAAACGCGCGCCAATTCGCGCAGGCGGTCGTGGACGTCTTCGTTGATGATGGTGTTCGTATCATCGAAATGGCTCGTGTGCGTGTAGACGTAGTTCGGTGTCACCAGGCAGCGGAAGTAGTCGAGAATCGGCTTCAGCTGGTTTTCGATGACGAGATGGTGCTGATAAGTGCCGCCGTTTGCGACGATTGATACTGGTTTGTAGCGCATCGTGCGCGGGTGCAGCATATCAAACGTGTTTTTTAGGACGCCCGGAATCGAGCCTTGGAAAATCGGTGTGGCGATGATGTAGCCATCCGCGTTTTCAAAGCGATGGACGATTTCCTGCATGTCTTTGTTGTATTCGCCGAGCGGGCGGCCGTCGACAAACTGGTGCTCGTAATCAGCCAGGCTTAACATTACAAGCTCCATATCCGGATTAAAATCTTTGATATAGGTTTGCACCTGTTCCAAAATGGCTCCTGTTTTTCTTCCAATAATTGTGCCGTCCACTAATAAAATCTTCATAAGACGAATCCTCCTCAAATGCGTATCTGCTTGGCTATAAAGCGAACAACTCATAGCCTTGTTGTCTTTATCATAGCAAACCAGGCTGCTAAATACGCATCGATACGCTTATTCGGGAAAGATTTCATTCTTAAGGCTGAATTCCGGATTTCATCCGGCTCGTTTCCAATTTCTCCTGAATCCGGATTTCCTGATGGGCCGGCGGGGAAAAACTGACGATGGTGTCACCTATTTTCGGCTCTACCGCCATGCCCGTGGCAAAGAATTCGATTTTCCCTTGCGCCCGCTCCACGAATAAAGGAATCGTGCCGTCCACGGATCTCTCCCGAAAATCCGTATATGTGTATTGTTCGGTCAATTGCGTTTTCCGCATGGCGTACCCTTCTTCAGCTTTTGCTTCAAGTGCATGGATATTCCATTCCGCCCCGAACAAAGTTCTGCCGCTGAGCGAGGAATGGAAATCCTTTGGATCGCTTTGATGAATCGCGGTCTGGAACAAGTGCGTCCGCCCGAGTTCCGGCACGAAATTATTGATTACCAACGAATTGTACGAGTCCGTATCGGTGGCGACAATCATCGTTTCATACGGTGTCAAATCAATCTCGTACTTGGTATGTTCCGACAGGATTTCGCCGGCAAAGCTCGGCACCCCTGCCTGGCGCGCGAGCTGCAGATTGCCCCAAGCCGAGTCCATGATCAACACGTTTTTATTCATGCTTTGAAGCATTCTTCCAAGCCGGACCGCAAACCGGCTGCTGCCGACAATTAAAATGCCGGGTTCCACGGAGGAGGTAAGGCCTAATTTTTTGCCGAGCCAGCTGATGGAAAAGCCATGCGCTATGACGGTTGAAAAGACTAAAGCAAAAGTCAGCGCCGTTAACAGCTCCGCATCTTCAAAGCCTGCGTCAAGAAGCGTAGTGGCGAAATAACCGGACACAGTCAATGCGACGATTCCGCGCGGCGCGATCCAGCCGATCAAGGTCTTTTCCTGAACTGTCAAATCGGTGCCGATCGTCGAAAGCCATATCGACAGTGGCCGGACCACAAAGAGCATCGCCAGGACAAAGGCGATGATGCGCACATTAAAGATTTCAATCAGCACATCCAAACTGAGCGAGGCGGTCAGCATGACGAAAATGCTGGAAATCAGGAGGACAGAAATATTTTCTTTAAAATGGCGCATTTCGTTGATGGACGTAATGTTCATATTGGCCATCATGATGCCCATTGCCGTAACGGCCAGCAAGCCGGTTTCATGCATCACCATATCTGAGATGGTGAACACCAATAGCACAAAGGCAAACACCATTGGCGATTTAAGGTATTCGGGAATCTGCCCTTTTTCGAACATCCGCCCCATTCCCCATCCGGCGCCCATTCCGAGCAGCACTGCAAACAGCGCCGCTAAAAAGAACAAGCCGAATGCCGCCGCTGATTCTTCGCCCATGGCGAACAGCACAAATTGAAAAGCGAATAAGGCCAGCAAAGCGCCGAACGGATCGACCACGATGCCTTCCCATTTTAAAATGGCCGCAGGGCGGGCTTTCAGTTTTGCCTGCCGCAATAAAGGCAGAATCACCGTCGGTCCGGTCACAATAAACAAACCGCCGATGACGAACGAAACCGCAATGGACAATCCTGCCAGATAATGGGCAGCAAGCGACCCGGCAATCCAGGCGATGAAAGCGCCGAATGTGACAATCCGCAAAACCGGCTTGCTGAAGCTTTTGATTTCCTTAAAGTTTAAATTCAAGCTTCCTTCAAATAAAATAATCGCTACCGCTAAGGAAATCAGCGGGCTGAATAAGTCGCCAAAACTTTCTGATGGCGAAATGACGCCGAGCAGCGGACCGACAAGAAGGCCCGCAATCGACATGAGGACAATCGCCGGCAACTGCAAGCGCCACGCAATCCATTGTGACAAGACGCCGAGGAACAGCACCAGCATGACATCAAATAATAAAGAATCGATAACAGTGACCCTCCTTTTCACAACTTTTGGTGAATTTTTTTCTATGTCCCAGACTCATTTGACCATTATAGAGGGTTTGCCGGTGATATGAAAAGCGAGAACTGAGCCGCCAGGGATTTAAAAAATCGGTTTTTATGTTACAATGGAAAAAAATCTAAGGGTGAATCTAGTGAACAGACAGGAAATTGAATTTGAAATTGCTGATTTGAAGAGTGACTATATACGCCACCAAGGCGATATCGAGAAACTCGAAACAACTGGACATGCACGGATGGTAGAACAAGCGGAAGAGCGCTTGGAGAAAATGGAACAACGCCTTGCGGAATTGAACAAGAAACTCGCGGAACTGTAGCCCGCGAATTTTTTTTTGCGCATCCCCTTTTTCTCTTATCCCTCAAAGACCCCAATTAGTTTGCACTGTCTGGATTCTAGTACTTGCCGGAGCTGAACAGGCGCTTCCGCTTTTCTTGATGTCCAGCTGCAGCGCCTAGCTCCTCGGGTCGTAAGCCACTTTGGCTGTGCGGCTGGAAATACGCCGCTTTGCCAAATCGTCTTACGCCGGTCGGAGCTAAACAGGCGCTTCCGCTTTTCTTGATGTCTAGCTGTAGCGCCTAGCTCCTCGGGTCGTAAGCCACTTTGGCTGTGCGGCTGGAAATACGCCGCTTTGCCAAATCGTCTTACGCCGGTCGGAGCTGAACAGGCGCTTCCGCTTTTCTATGGCACTTATACTTTTTAAAATATGGAGGAATACTATAAATGAGTTTATTAACAGTAGAGAATTTAAGCCACACGTTCGGCGACCGCACGCTTTTCAATGATGTGTCGTTCCGTTTGGTTGAAGGCGAACACGTCGGCCTTGTCGGAGCAAATGGCGTCGGCAAATCCACATTGATGAACATTTTGACTGGGAAAATCATGTACGATTCAGGCCGTGTGGAATGGCAGCCGAAAACCCATTACGGGTATTTGGATCAGCATACGCAATTGACGCCTGGACGGACGATCCGCGAAACGCTTCAGGACGCATTTCTTCCGCTTTATAAGAAAGAGGAAGAATTGAACAACATCGCCATGAAAATGGGCGACGCGGATGCCAATTTGGAAGAATTATTAGAAGAAATGGCTGAAGTGCAAGACGCACTCGATGCCGGCGACTTTTACACGCTTGATGTGAAAATTGAAGAAATTGCCCGCGGCCTCGGCCTTGATGCAATCGGGCTTGAACGCCCGGTTGAAGCCTTGTCCGGTGGACAGCGGACGAAACTGCTTCTGGCGAAATTGCTTTTGGAAAAACCGAAAGTCCTTTTGCTCGATGAGCCGACCAACTATCTGGATGAAGAGCATATTCAGTGGCTCGTCAACTATTTGAAAAACTATCCGCATGCGTTCCTGTTGATTTCGCATGATACGGAATTTATGAGCAGCGTAACAGGCGTTATTTTCCACTTGGAATTTTCCCGTCTGTCCCGCTATACTGCAACTTACGAAAAATTCATCGAGCTTGCAGAATTGGCGAAAAAGCAGCATTTAGACGCTTACGAACGCCAAGCCGACATGATCAAGAAAACCGAAACTTTCATTGCGAAAAACAAAGCACGGGCATCTACAACAGGACGCGCAAAATCGCGCCAGAAGCAATTGGACCGTATGGACCGCATTGAAAAACCGGAAATCGCAGCTAAACCGCAGTTTTCCTTCAAAGAAACGCGCAGCCCGAGCCGTTATGTAGTGGAAGCAGAAGCTTTAACGATTGGCTATGACAAGCCGCTTCTTCCGCCGCTGACGTTCATGATTGAACGCGGCGAAAAAATTGCGCTGGTTGGCATGAACGGCGTCGGGAAATCGACTTTGCTGAAAACCATGCTTGGCAAGATCAAACCGTTGGACGGCGATGTGTTGCGCGGCGAATATTTGACTCCGAGCTATTTTGAGCAGGAAGTCAAAGCGCCTGCCCACACACCGCTTGATGAAATCTGGGCTGCTTATCCGAGCCTGGATCAAGGCCAGGTTCGCGGCGCCCTTGCCCGGACAGGACTGAAAAACGAACACATCTCCCGTTCAATGACGCAATTAAGCGGTGGCGAACAAGCCAAAGTCCGTTTATGCAAATTGATGATGGAAGAAAGCAACTGGCTCATTTTTGATGAGCCGACCAACCACTTGGACATTGACGCGAAAGCAGAATTAAAACGTGCGATGCAAGCCTACAAAGGCACCATCGTCCTTGTCAGCCACGAACCTGAATTCTACGAAGGCTTGGCGACAAAAGTCTGGAATGTTGAAGAATGGATCAACGCCGGCAAACAATCAATATAAGAAAACACGAAACGGCCTCTCCTTTTTACAGGAGAGGCCGTTTTTTATTGCCCTATTAATAAGTTGTCAGTTTCAGGATTTTCTGTACGCCGTAAACGCCGCGCTGCCAGAAGGAAAAGCCGTCTTGGTATTCTTCTACGTCCAAAGTATACAAGGCGTCTTCGTTATTCCACAGGCGATTGAAATAAGCGTCCATATCTTTCGACAGTTCACTATCGTGCGGCGCGAGAATCCGGATATCATTTTCCAGATTGTAATTATCCAGTGTGCGTTCCGTGTAATTCGCCGATCCGCCCATAATAATCCGCTCTTTTTTGGTATTGATCATGATGGATTTTGTGTGGAATTGGCTTTTTGTGGTGTTGTACCAGCGGACTTTCAGATTCTCGTTCGCTTCTTCATACATTTCATTGACCACCGGGCGGTTCGGCAGCCCGGTCTTTTCTGTGCCGAAGGCGTTTTCGTTCGGATCCAGAATCATCCGTACATCCACTCCGCGGTTAGCCGCTTCTTTCAATGCATCCACAACTTCGCTTTCCGCAATATAAAACATTGCGAGCCAGATACTGTCGCCTTTTTGCGCTTTTTCGATGTCTTTCAGCAGCGCATCGAATATTTGCCGTTCGGTCAGGTATTGCGCAGCATATTCCCCCTGCTGTTCTGTTGCTTCCACTCGCGGCAGCTCTGCAGGTCCGCCTGAAAATTTGGCAACGGCTTCTTCTGCTTCCAGCATGTCGTTGATGATGGGTCCGCTGACCTTGAATGCCATATTGCCATGAAACCCGCTTGCATTATGCGGATTGGCCGAACTGATGATGGCTTCTTTTTCCGTAATCAAGGCTTTTCGGTGATTGGCTTTGATATTCATCATTTCCATATACGAAGCAACCGATAATTTAGGAGCATCGCTCGACATGCCATTGGGCACCCAGCCACGGCTGTCGACATCAAACCACTGGAAAATCACTCGGTAAAATCCCGAATACAGCGGAGTGGAATCCCGCAGCGCATCCAAATCGGTGTACACCACTTCCACGCCTGCCTCTTCCAGCGTGGCGAGCAGCTGGCTTTCATACGAGCCATAACCGTTATTCAACGGATCCGTTATAAAATAGATCGGCATGTCCGGATTTTCTTGTTTTTTCTTCAATAAATGATCCGTCAGCATTTCTGAGACGGCCGGAAAATCAATTTTCTGGTCATTGTAATTATCAAATAAGAAAAAATCCACGACGATAAACTCTTCCGCTTCTTCAATCGCTGCATTAATCTCATCAAAAATCTCCAGTTCGTGTTCCAGTCCTGCCCCTTTCTTATCTTGGGCATATGAGAGGTCGTAGAGCATCTCTATATTTTCCAGTTGGTGCATCTCCCCTGCAAACGAAACGCCCGGCGGCAAAGGCTTAAAAGTATGCCACACAATAACCGCTATATACAGCAAAGCGAGGATGCCGGCCGTTCCCCTTACAATTCTCTTTCGCTTGCTCCAGCCTTGAAATCTCTTTCTTATCATGAACACTTCCCCCTCGTTTTCATTATAACAAGAAGGAATAGAAAGAATTTCTTTTTTTATTGGAATAAAAAACCAGCCGAACGCTCAGCTGGTGGGGTAGATTTTATGAAATTAAGCGATTTGAACATATTCGCGTGTGCGGGCATCTTCAAGCAGCATGTCTTTTAAGCGTTGCTTGCCCCGGAACAAACGGGATTTCACGGTGCCGATCGATACTTTCATCGCTTCCGCAATTTCAATCAACGACAACTGGTGAACGTAGAAATAAAGAATCGTCGTACGGTAAATCGAATCCAGCTCCGAAATTTTGTGGCGGATCATCACCGAAACGTCCTGCTGCTCCAAAATTTCAGATACCCCGGCTTCGTCAGAAGGGATCAAATCAAGAAGGGATACATCCAAGCCTTCCGGCTGGTAAGCTACATGCTTGCTGCGGCGTACATTTTTGCGGTAGCGGTCACGGAAAGTGTTCATACAGATTGTCGTCAACCATGCTTTCAAATGATCCACTTCCTGAATCGACGACTCATAACGCACAACTTTCAGCCAAACTTCCTGCATCAAGTCCTCCGCTTCAGCTTTATTGCGGGTCAATTTCAAACATAGATGATAAATATAGCGGTTGTATTCTGCATATAAACTTTCCATGATCGTGCCTCCGTCCGTTTTTCTTATTAACCTTATTGTGCCCTATCCGAAACTTACGCTCTATCGCTTTCACTTTCATTAAACTTACAAAGTTGTAATCTAGAAAAGCGTAGGCGACCGGTTAGCCCCGACAAGCGCTGGAAGACTTGCAGGTGATGTCGCACTTTGCCATCGCAGGCAAGTCTGAAGCGTCTCGAGGGGCTGGTCGCCGGAGCTAGACAACAAGAAAAGCGGAAGCGGCATCTTTCCAGCTGCACAGCCGGGGTGGCTTATGACCCCGAGAATCTGGCCGCTGCAGCTGGACAATAAGAAAAGCGTAGGCGACCGGTTAGCCCCGACAAGCAAGATATGGACCAAAAGAAGTTTGGTCCGTATCTTTGCGACGAAGCACAAAGTGCTGCAGGAGCAGGGTTTAGATAAACTGGCTGCATGCTCTTCTGTTTTCAGCAGACCAGCCTGAAACGTCTCGAGGAGCTAGGCGCTGCAGCTGGACAACAAGAAAAGCGGAAGCGCCTGCTCACGATCGGCAAGTTACAAAGCGAAAAAAACAAAAAGAAAACCCTGCATTATACAGGGTCTGCCATCATTTCTTCTTCTGTCAGTTTCGTAATGGTCAAGCGGATAATCCGGTTGCGGTCCATTTCGTTCACTTTAACATGGAGATTCTCGTAGGTGAATTCTTCGCCTTCATCCGGCACATGCCCCAATTGCTGCATGACAAAGCCCGCAATCGTATCATGGTCGTTCGGCACTTCCACTTTGAACATGTCATTGACGTCTTCGATTTCCAGGCGGCCGTGGCAGGACAATTGTGTATCCGTCATCTCAAAGACAAGCTCGTCCTCTTCTACATCCGTCTCGTCTTCGATATCCTGGCCAATCATTTCTTCGATAATGTCTTCCTGTGTGACAATGCCAAGCGTACCGCCGTACTCATCCAAAATGACTGCCATGTGTTTTTTCTTCGACAACATCATTTTAAAGACTTTCTCGACGCTTACTGATTGGACGACGAAAAGCGGATTGTCATCCATCAACTCTTCAATGGTCAAATTCGGGTTCATCGACCACTCAATCAATTTTTTCGAGTAAAACAAGCCGACAATATTATCCAGGCTTTCCTCGTAAACCGGATAGCGTGTATAAGAAGAGTCCAGGATCAAATCCCTTACTTCCTCGTAATTGGAGTCGATGGCAATCCCTACCGTATCGGTACGGTGGGTGGACATAACATCCGATACATCTTTGTTCGGAAAATCCAGTATGCCTTTAATCCGCTCTGATTCTTCTTCCTCGAATGTTCCTTCAGTAGAAGCGATATCCACCATCGAACGAAGTTCTTCCTTCGTCAATGTCGCTTCTTTTACTGTTCCTTTGGAAATGATGCGGATAAAGATATTCGTAAACTGCGACAGCAGCCATGTAAGCGGTTTTAAGATAACTACAAAAAAACTGATGGCCGGAGCCACCACGTAGACAATGCGGTCAGCAAAAGTTGCCGCAATTGTTTTTGGCAGCACTTCGCCAAAAATGATGATGACCACTGTCAGTACAGCGGTTGCCACCCCGACTTCCCAGCCTCTTGTGAGGGCGATCGTCGTTACTAAAGTCGGCATTAAGATGTTTACAATGTTGTTCCCGATTAAAATCGTCGTGATCATTCGGTCCGGCTTCGCGATTAACTTCTGTACACGTTGCGATTTTGCATCGCCTTGTTCTGCGCGAAGATGGACCTTCATCCTATTAACAGCCGTTAATGCCGTTTCGCTTCCGGAGAAGAAAAACGACATGAATAAACAAATTCCCAGTGCAATAAACAAATTTAGTTCCTCCAGTGTATAAAACACAATTTTTTACGAGCTCTTTCCGTATGAAAGATTATACCATAGCGATTTTCCAATTGTCGAAACACATAGCTCCTATGTTATAATTTTTCCATAATTAAAAAATAGGAATTGAGGGATATAATGAATGCACAAATGATAGACGAATATTTCAAGAACCACCGGGAAGAACATTTAGAAGAATTGAAAGCATTCTTGCGGATCCCTTCCATCAGCTCATTGTCCGAACATAAAGATGATGTTCGAAAAGGCGCCGAATGGCTGCGCGATGCCATGGAAAAAGCGGGTCTGGAAAATGCGAAAGTGTTTGAAACTGAAGGGCATCCTGTTGTTTACGCCGACTGGCTTCATGCCGAAGGCAAACCGACTGTATTGGTTTATGGCCATTACGACGTTCAGCCGGTCGATCCACTGAACCTTTGGGAGACTCCTCCTTTTGATCCGCAAGTCCGCGACAACAAATTGTATGCACGCGGAGCGAGCGATGATAAAGGGCAGACCTTTATGCATGTAAAAGCGGTTGAAGCTTTGCTTCAATTGAACGGCGAGCTTCCTGTGAACATCAAATTCATCGTTGAAGGCGAAGAAGAAATCGGCAGCCCCACACTGCCAAAATACGTTGAACAAAACAAAGAACAACTGAAGGCTGATTTGATTGTTATTTCCGATACAGGCATGCAAGGGCCAGGACGTCCGGCAGTTTGCTACGGACTGCGCGGCCTTGCCGGCATCCAGATTGACGTGAAAGGGCCAAAAGGCGATTTGCATTCCGGACTCTACGGCGGTGCTGTGCAGAACCCGCTACATGCCATCGTTGAGATTCTCCAATCGTTCCGCGATAAAGAAGGCGTCATCCAAGTAGAAGGCTTTTACGAAGATGTACTGGAAGTATCGGACGAAGAGCGCGCTGAATTTGCGGCTCTGGAATTTAATCTTGAAAAAGAAAAACAGGACTTGGGCATCACAGATGATTTCGGCGAGAAAGGCTATTCATTTGTTGAACGTACATGGATCCGCCCGACACTCGAAATCAACGGCATCACCGGCGGCTTTTCCGGGGAAGGCATCAAAACCGTATTGCCCGCAGAAGCCAGCGCGAAAATCACGTGCCGCTTAGTGCCGGATCAGGATCCTGACGATATTGTCGCGAAGCTCCGCGCACATGTTGAAGCGAATAAACCAGCAGGCGTTACTGTCGAAATCTCTGACTTTGACAAAGGCCAGCCGTTCCTGACGCCTTACGACCATCCAGCCATTCAAGCTGCCGGGCGTTCGTACGAAAAAGTCTACAATGTCAAAACTGCTTTTACCCGCATGGGCGGTTCGGTGCCGATTGTCGCTGTATTCGACCAAGTGCTTGGCTTGCCGGTTGTGTTGATGGGCTTTGGCTTGTCGTCTGAGAACTTCCATGCCCCGAACGAACATTTCCACTTGGAAAACTTCGACAAAGGGCTCCGCGTCATCAGCGATTACCTGTTCGAAGCAGCAAACTTATAATCAATGGAGAAAGGCCTTTCCGATAGCCGGAAAGGCCTTTTCTTTATGGTTATCCAGGCTGGCCATTTACGAAGACATGTAAGCCCCTCCGTTGACGTGAAGGAATTGCCCTGTCATATAGGCGCCGTCAGTAGAAGCCAATAGCACAAAGCTTCCGGTTAAATCCACCGGCTGTCCGGGCCGGCCAAGCGGCGTGGACTTGCCGAATTCCGCCACTTCTTTTTCTGAATGGCTTGATGCGACGAGCGGCGTCCAGATTGGGCCTGGAGCAATGCCGTTCACCCGGACACCATCGGGTGCAAGTTCCTTCGCCATGGCACGCGTAAATGCGACAATGGCGCCTTTTGTCGTGGAATAGTCCACCTGTCCGGTTTGGCCTGCATACGCATCAATTGAAGACGTGTTGATAATGGAACTGCCCACTTTTAAATGCGGCAGCGCCGCTTTCGTTAAATAAAACATCGAAAAAATATTGGTGGCGAAAGTTTTTTGCAATTGTTCTGCCGAAATATCCAAGATGCTTTCCTGACGGTTGGCCCATGCAGCGTTATTGACCAGAATATCGAGCTGGCCATGAAGTTCGATGACGTCTTCAATCGCTTTTCGGCAAAACACTTCATCTGATATATCGCCTGCATGAAGCGTACAGCGGACATCTTGCTCTTCAATCAAATGCTTCGTCGCCTCGGCATCGATATGCTCATCGTAGTAAATGATCGCCACATGCGCTCCTTCTTTTGCAAATCCGATAGCCGCCGCTTTGCCAATGCCGCTGTCTCCGCCTGTAACCACTGCCACTTTGCCGGCCAGCTTGCCGCTTCCTTTGCGGCTCTTCAAATCAAAAACCGGCTGGGGATCCATTACTTTTTCCAGACCAGGCTTCCTCGACTGGGATTGGGGCGGGATGCCTGCAGCCAAATATTTTTCCTGTGTCAGATCCTCCATCAGTACACGCTCCTTTTTCTCCTTGCTATACCCGCTTTGCAAAGATTCAACTCGCTTATCCATTTAGCTCCGGTGGATTCGAACGGTGCATAGGGTTTCTTTCTGGCGGGGAAACTGGTTAAATAAACTCAACAGCATTTTCCCTGGAGGCGTAGCATGGTCATTTATTGGATTGCGGCTTATATAATCGGTAATATTTTGACAGCGTGGTGGATTGGCAAATGGAAAGGAATCGATTTGCGAAAAGAACGGAGCGGCAACCTCGGCGCCCGGAATGCCGGAGCCGTTATCGGCAAATCGGCATTTGTCCTGACATTTTTAGGGGATGCGGCTAAAGGGTCGGTTGTCGTGGCGATCGGCCATTTAGCCGGATTCGAAGAATGGGTAGTTGCGGTTGGCGGCCTTTCCGTAATTTGCGGACATCTTTTTCCGCTTTGGCTAAAAGGGCGCGGAGGCAAAGGCATTGCAACGTTTATTGGCGTCAGCTTGTCATTAACACCGTTCTTTTTTCTGGTTATGTTCCTGGCTTTCGCCCTTTTCTTCCCTGTCCTGAAAAGTGCGACATTGACCATGTTGATCAGCTACGCAGCATTTTTCTGTGCCTTAGCCTTCAATGAAGGCTGGATGGATTACTGGCCGCTTGGTTTAGCCGTTATCCTGATTCTCATTAAACATCAGGCAGATATCCAGGAATCATTTCAAAACCGTTTTTCGAAACCATAAGGGCTAGAAAATGGCTAAAGATTTTACACCTGCGGGAAGATGTGCCTTTTTTCTGCACCCATTTGTCTATCGAAGGGTCTCTATACGTGTTATAGTTTAATTATTCAAAATAATTTTATGATAGGATGGCTAAAATGAAAAAACCAATAGCATGGGTAATGGACACGACTGGATACGTTACGGAAGAATTTAAAGCTCATCCAGATGTTTATATTGTGCCGCTCAACATCCATTTTGGCACGGAAGAATTTATTGATGGCGTAGATCTAAGCAATTCTCAGCTGTACGAACGCATCAAAAAGGCGACCGATTTCCCCAAGACTTCTCAGCCCGCTGCCGGCAAATTTGCGGAGCTGTATGAAAAACTGCAGGAAGAGTATGAATGTGCCATTGCCGTCCACGCGTCGGCCAAACTAAGCGGCACGATTGCTTCATCAACTGCAGGAGCGGAAATGACCGGCTTTAAAGTTTTTGCTGTCGATTCTTTGGCATTGTCCTATGGTTTGTCCGGTCTGATTGAACGGGGCATGACACTTGCTGCAGGCGGCATGGAAGCAGAAGATATCGCCGCACAGCTCGAACTGGAAACAAAAAATTTCCGGAATTACATTTTAATCGGCAATTTATCGCAATTGTATAAAGGCGGTCGCATGAGCGGTGCCCAATATTATTTAGGAAGCCTTCTAAAAGTAAAACCGATCGTCCAACTTAGTGCTGAAGGAGAGTTGGTGCCGATCGACAAAGTGCGCTCTCATAAAAAAGCGGTACAGTATTTAATCGACCACGCCAAAGCGGATCACGAAAAATTTGGAATCGATACATTCCAGGTCATGCATGGAAATGTGCACGCTGAAGCCGAAAGCTTTAAGCAGGAAATCTTGAAGTTTAATCCGCAAGCTGAAGTCCAGATTGGTGATTTAAGTTCTTCGCTTGCCGTCCATGCCGGCGAAGGGACCATTGCACTGATGTGGAGAAGGCCCGTAAAGTAACAGCATTAAAGAATCAGGGGAATAGGCTATCCCCTTTCCCCAATTTCTAATACAAATTTTACAAGCAGTTGTTCTGATAAAATAGAAGTAGAGTGATGAGCGAGGTGGATTTAATGCAGCATGTAGAACGGGAACTTACAGAACACGTAATGCTTTGTGATGCAAAAGGCCAATTAAATCCGGGCGCTATTGGATATGCACGCCAACCCTTCGTTGTCAGCAATCTGCGCGGCAATTTCATGAGAAAGAAAAAGTGGAATTACTGGTGTGTTTTTGGTGAGGAAATTTTGTTTTCTGCGACCATAAGCCACTTGGATTACGCGACGGTCTGCTTCGTTTATCTGTTAAACTACGAAACGCAGCGGTTTCATGAAAAAACCATTGTCGTACCTTTTACCCGCCAGCTGAAATTGTCCGATAAAGTACTTGACGCTTGCCATTTCTTTCACGGTGATATGGCCATCCAAATTGATTACCAGCAGCATAAGACACATCTCCAAGTAAATGTAGCAGATTTTGACGGCGAAGCGCTTCATGCTTCTTTCGATATCCAGCATCCTGAAACGTATGATTCGCTAAACGTTGTCATTCCCTGGAACCGGCAAACATTTCAATTTACTGGAAAACACTTGTCATTGCCTGCTTCAGGGACGGTAAGAATCGGCAATCAGCAATTTGAATTCGAACCTGAATACAGTTTTGCAGTCCTGGACTATGGACGCGGCGTCTGGCCGCGGGAATCTTCCTGGAACTGGGCGATGGCCTCGCAGCGCTCGCTTGGGCGATCAATCGGACTTAATTTCGGCGGCAAATGGACAGACGGCACCGGCATGACGGAAAATGCATTTTTCGTCAACGGGAAAATGACTAAAATTCATGAAGACGTGCTGTTTCATTACAATCGGGAAAATTATAAGGAACCATGGCTGATTCATACGAAATTCTCCGATGATGTTAAATTAACGTTCACACCGTTTTTCGAACGCGTTTCCATCAGTGATATGAAATTGGTAAAGTCCGAAGTCCATCAGCTGTTTGGCTATTATAACGGCTATGTCCGTTATCCGGACGGAAAAAAAGTAAAAATCCTTGAAGTGCTCGGGTCAATTGAAGAACATTACGCAAAATGGTAAAAGAGGCACAATGGCAGCTCTCCCGCAAAGTGAGTTTTTCAACTCCGGCTTTTTGGGTGCAGCACCATTGCGCCTCTTTTTATTTTAGTTCATTCAGCATTCTCTCGGGATAATCGGTGAAAATGCCGTGCACGCCGATTTTCTGGAGTTCCTGGGCATAGTCGAGGCTATTGACTGTCCAGACATAGACAATCGCCCCTTTCTGCAATGCATTCGTCGTCATTTTCCGAAAAGCTGAAGGCAATGAAACGTGAAGGCGATTCGTTCCGATGACGCGGGCGTAATCGTAAATATCCACATAAATTTGAGACGTGATAATAGCAGAGTCTAAATCCGTTTCCAGGCAAACTTTCTGGACATCCTCGTGATTGAAGGAGGAAATAAGCAACCGGTCCAGCATTCCTTTTTTCGTCGCCAGGTTGATGACTTTATCCACTAATCCATCGTATGGGAAAATATCCGATTTGATTTCAATATTCAATCGGTGTGGGGTGTCTTGAAATACGTCCATGACTTCGTCAAGAGTAGGAATGCGTTCCCCGCTCCATTCATCTGAAAACCAGGAACCGCAGTCGTAACTTTGCAGTTCATCGAGCATTTTGTCTTTGACATAGCCTTTCCCGTCCGTTGTCCGGTTGATTTTTTCATCGTGGATAACGACCATTTTGCCGTCCTTCGTCAATTGAACATCTATTTCGACGCCGTCGATCGGCAACTTTGCGGCTGCCCGAAAAGCAGCCAATGTATTTTCCGGGTAGGTCCCTGAACACCCTCTGTGTGCATAAATCTTCATGTCTTATCCTCCTAAATCTCTGTCCGCAGTTCCCAAAGTTCCGGGAAAAAGTAATGGTCCAGCACTTTTTTCAAATAATGGACGCCTGATGAGCCTCCGGTTCCCTGCCTGAAGCCAATAATGCGCTCAACGGTTTTCATATGGCGGAATCGCCATTGCTGCAGGCTGTCTTCAATATCCACAAGTTTTTCTGCCAACTGATACAGCTCCCAGTAAGACTCCGTATCCTGATAAACGGCTTTCCATGCTTGCTTAACACTGTCATTGCTTTCGTAAACCGTTGTAATGTCCCGGTCCAGCAGTTCCGGATCTATCCCAAAGCCGCTTCTGGCCAGCTTTTGAATAGCGGCATCATAAAGGCCGGGCTTTCGGAATGCTGAAAGAAGCTGCTGGTGGAGCTCTTTTTCTTTTTCATAAATTTTTAGTACATGTTTTGTTTTATACCCTAAAGCGAACTCAATCATGCGGTATTGATAAGATTGAAAGCCGCTCGCATTTCCAAGGGCGTTCCGGAACTTCAAATAATCGGTCGGAGTCATGGTTGCCAGCACGTCCCACCCTTGAATAATCTGAGACTGGATTCTTGAAACCCTGGCTAATTGCTTAAACGCCGGCTGCAAATCATCCCTTTTGATGCAGTCGATCGCAGATTGCAATTCGTGCAAAATCAGCTTCATCCACAATTCAGAGACCTGATGAATAATGATGAACAAAGTTTCGTCATGCTGGCCGCTTACCGGAATTTGGGCAGAGAGCAACTTGTCCAGCTGCAAATACTCTCCGTATGTCATATTTCCCTCGAAATCTGTATGGATTCCTTTTTCAGAAGCTGCTGCAATGTTTTGGCCGTTGGTGTAATCTTTCATGATCACCGCTCCATTCGGGCTCATCTTTTTCTATCTCCGCTCAGCTCCATGCAACGATTAAAAATAGGGAATTCGGGAATACAGAATTTAACTAATTTAATTGTGAAAGGATGACTTCTATGACCTTCAAGAAAACATCTGTCCTGACAGCATTGCTGCTTTCTTCCACACTCGCCCTGTCAGCCTGCGGCGAAAGCGATGAAGTAAACGAACCTGTCGGCAACGAATCTCAAACGGATCCGGCACCCGGTTCAGGAGATGCCTCCCCTGGCGGCGGAACCGATGAAGAAAGCATTGGCGGCGATACATTCGGCTTTACCGAGTTTAGCGTAGATGTGGATTATCCCGACCAGGATGACGCCATTGATATCAGTTATGAAGAAGACCGTGACAATATAGAAGCCAGTTACGAAAACAAATTAGAGAATCAGAATTTAGCCGGAGATGAAGCTATGGATGAAATTGAACCGGTTTTCCAGACCCTTGATTTAACTTCGGATATGACTGATGAAGAAGCCATCGAATCAGTGGTAGGCGGTTTTGGCATTGAAGCAGGCTACAAAACGATTGAAATAGACGTCCGGTTCTCCGACGGCACGGAAAAAGAATTTAAAGGCAAAGGAAACTGATTCCGCCACTTGCCATCTGCCTCAGCAGATGGTTTTTTTGTTGGATGGATTAAACCCGTTTCCAATAAGCGATGGTATTGATGGGCTGAAAACCTGCTTTTTCGTAGACGTTTAACGCATTGTTATCCGTTTCGACATCAAGCAGCACTTGCTGTTTGCCTTTTTGATGCGCCAGATTCCGGCTCCATGCCAAAAAGGCCTGGCCGTATCCTTTTCCCTGTTCTTCAGGATGGACGGCAAATGCAGTTACCCAGAGCGCATCTTCTTCTGCCACCAAGGTTGCTGTCGCCACTAGTTTTCCTTCTTTTTTCATCAGCCAGACATCTCTTCCCGCTTCTTCCAAGTTATGCGTAATCACCGGGATTACTTCTTCGTCAAAAGCTGCCCGCAAAAGTGACTCCAGTTCTTCCCGTTCTTCGTTAAACTGCGTTACCGATACGCCTTCAGGTAAATCCACGGTTTCCAAAGACTCTACGCCCAGCTGGATTTCCTTGAAGTCTTCGCTATAGCCCAAACTCGCAAGAAACCCTGCCGCTTCCTTATCTTCAATAAAAGCTGCCAATTCGCTCTCGGCTTCGCGCTGCGAGTGCCCGTGATGAATGCCTTCAGCAAGTGCAGATCCAATGGACTGCCTGCGGTAATCCGGATGGACAACTGCCGACCATTCGTAATGATGAAGGCCGATGATGTCAACGGAAGTTGCAAATCCGATCAATTCCCCGTCATCACTATATGCGACAACGGCAAACCCGCGGCTATGGGGCTGATCCCACACCGGTTCTTGGAGCACTACGCTGTAATCTTTCTGAAATAGAGCCAGTAATTTTTTCATATCGCTAATTGTTTGTGAATCCAGCGGAAATGATTCAATAGACAGGGAAATATTCATATTCCACCAACCTTTCTAGTATTATTTTCATCCTAACATATGATGACAGAATTGACCGTTTTTTTACCGTTCTGTATCAACCGTTTATACGGCTTAAGGTTGGGATATACTAAATTGGTTAGTTTTAAATTCGGAGGTCATCGTCTTGGCAAAACAACGTTTAACTTGGGTGGATATTACAAAAGGCTTTTTAATGATTTTGGTTGTTATCGGCCATTTTTCGGGGCCGATGCCCACAGAATTTCCGCTCGTTAAGTACATCTACTGGTTCCACATGCCGGCGTTCTTTTTGTTGAGCGGCTTGTTCTTTAAGCCGATCACTGAAAATCAGCAACTGAAACCGGCTATCCAAAAACGCTTTATGCAATTATTGGTCCCATACATATTCTTTTTATTGTTGCTGACGTCCATTAAATACGGTATGGCAATCGGCGAAGGCACATTTACCGCGGCGTTCCTGAGACAGGACTTGATTGAACTGGCTGCCGGCGGCCGTTTTCTCCGCGGTGAACACGGGGTTTTCTGGTTTGTCACCGTGATGTTTGCAACTTACCTATTGTTTTTATGGATCACGCGCTTTAAGCGTTCTATCCAATTGATGATTTTGGCCGGCTGCTACATCCTAGCCCAGCTCGAAGGAAAATTTGCGATGAGCCTGGCAAGTGAGCCGGATGCAGCTTCTATGCAGATTCCCATGCTTTGGAATCTGGACGTTGCACTGCTGGCCGTTGTCTACTACGCTATCGGCTATTACTTGAAGTCCTTCTGGATGAGCATTCCGAAATACGCCATTGCGGCGGCGGCAGCCATTGCACTTGCTGCTGTATCGGCTGACCGTGCCGGCTGGATCGATTATCACTTGAGCATGAAGTTTCTGCGCTACGACCATTTCCTGCTCGACTTGGTCATTCCGCTTGCCTTTACGCTGCTCGTGGTCGGCTTTTTTCAACTGCTTGCTGCCAAAATCACTTTCCCGTGGCTGGTGAAAATTGAAGAGCATTCAATCTCGATCATGTACCTGCATATCTTTATCGGTTTCCTGGTTGAGGATTTCCTGCCATTCAATTTGTTCACTTATACGGCGCTTGGTTTACTGATTCCGATTATGCTGTCAATCGCCATTCCCAAAACCATTCCGCTTGGCGAAATCCTGCTTGGGCGATTCAAGCCAAAAACACGCATGCAATTGCATTAATGAAAGAAAGGCTGATCCATTTCGGATCAGCCTTTCGCATGTAGACAAAAGAATGTTTAAGCTTGAGAGATGAATGAACATCCAACCAGACATGCCGGATCCT
Organism: Planococcus liqunii; assembly: GCF_030413595.1. Lineage (NCBI taxonomy): Bacteria > Bacillati > Bacillota > Bacilli > Caryophanales > Caryophanaceae > Planococcus > Planococcus liqunii. The sequence continues at coordinate 3,242,408 of NZ_CP129238.1, forward strand.
CCTTTACAGCCGGACGCGTTCCGCGGGCTCACACCGAACTAACTTGGAACGTACGTCCCGAGTGGATTTCGGCACTTCGTTGCTACGCTGCCCCGCTGGAGTCGCCGGCTTTCACTTCGGATCCTTAACATGAAGATTATCTAGAGGTATCGCTTTTCTTCTTGAACTGTCTGTTTAAGCTTCAATCGGATGAGCATGCATTTTCTAATCAAAGAGAGACGCTCCAACCGGCCCGGCCACGAAGACTCCTGTGGGAGCAGCTCAGGTCGAAGGCCCCGCAGGAGCAAGGTTTTCAGCGACGAGGAGACTGAGGCCGAGCCCACGGAAAGCGAAGTGGCCGGGCCGGTTGGGTTTATGCATGTAGATTCATTTCATTTAAACTTTGTCTACAGTCTGAAGGCTGATCCATTTTCGGATCAGCCTTTTCCATTCCTTCTTATAATTTTGCATCCGCCAGCATATTGGCGTAGATGCCGCCGCTGTCAATCAGCTTTTGCTGGGTACCGTATTCCACGAGTTCGCCCATTTCCATGACCAGCACGAGATCTGCTTGCCGCACCGTATTTAAGCGGTGGGCAATGACAAAACTGGTCCGTCCGGCCATGAGCCGTTCGAGTGCTTCCTGGATTTTCAGTTCGGTCACGGTGTCGATGCTGCTTGTCGCTTCATCGAGCAGCAGGATGACCGGATCGGCTACCAATGCCCGGGCAATCGATAATAATTGCTTTTGGCCTTGGCTGATCATCGACCCGTCCCCTTTCAAGACTGTATCGTAGCCATCCGGCAGTTTGGCGATAAAATCATGGGCATTCGCTTTTTGAGCGGCTTCGATGATTTCCTCATCTGTCGCATCCAAGCGGCCATAGCGAATGTTTTCCCGAACAGTCGCCTCAAACAGGAATGGATCCTGCAGCACAAAAGCAATCTGTTTGCGGAGCGTTTCGCGCGGCATGTCGGCAATCGGTGTGCCATCCAGGCGTATTTCCCCTTCATTGGCGTCATAGAAGCGGGCGAGCAATTGCATGATGGTGGTTTTTCCGGCGCCTGTAGCACCGACAAGGGCCGCTGTCTGGCCGATTCCGACGTTAAAGCTGACATTGCGGATTGTCCAGTCTTCCTCTGCCCCTTCATACTTAAAAGAGACATCGTCAAATTCGACATAGCCCTGCAGTTCTTTGTCTGCATTTTGAACTTCGTCGTCTTTTTCTTCGGTTTCTCCCATGATGGAGAACACGCGCTCCGCTCCGGCAATCGCCGAAAGGACGGTATTGAACTGGTTGGCTAAGTCATTGAGCGGACGCGTAAACTGGCGTGCATATTCCGTGAAAATGACAATAACGCCAATGGAAATATCGCCGTTCAAAGCCAGCAGCCCGCCGGCTCCTGCTACAATCGCAAAGCTGCCGTTGTTCAAAAAGTTCATGACTTTCGGGATAAATCCCGAATACGTCCATGCCCAGAATCCGGTTCTCTGGAGGCGCTCACTTTTCACCAAAAACTCATCCATGACACGAGGTTCCTGAGAGAAGGCTTTGACGATTTTCTGTCCGGAAATGCTTTCTTCGATCAAGCCGTTCAATTCACCGATGGCCTGCTGCTGTTCCTTGTATAAACGTCCAGTTCTTTTCGTAATCCACTGCATGGCAATAAACATCAGCGGAATGATGATCAGTGTCAGCAACGTCAATAACGGGCTCAGTATCAGCATGACGATCATCGTCCCAGTCAGCGTCAAGACGCTGGAGAATACTTGAATAAACGAACTGTTCAATGTCGTTGAAACGTTCTCAATGTCATTGGTCATCCGGCTCATCAGCTCGCCGTGCTGGCGCTTATCGAAGAATGACACCGGCAGCCGCTGCAAATGCTTGAACAGTCCGGTACGCATCCGGTAAATCACTTGCTGGGCAATGCCGATCATCCAGTAGTTCTGCAAGTACATCGTTAAGGAATAGCCGATATACACAAGGATGAGCCAAAGTACAATCGGACCCATCCCTTCAAAGGTTTGGGGTACGATATAGTGGTCAATGATATACCCGATCAAATAGGGCCCCAATAAAGCCAGCGCCGAACTGATAAACACCATAACCAGCACGGTGACCAGCAGCATGCGGTGTTCATCAACCAGCTTCCAGATCCGCAGCAAAGTGGATTTCCAGTTTTCTGCCCGCTCTTGTTTTTTGGGGGCATCTTTCGCTAAATCTTCTTTTTTTATAACCGGTTCATAGCCAAAAGGCCGTCGAATGGCATCAAACATATTCATCCACCTCTTCCTCTTGCTGCGAAAGCGCTATTTGCCGGTAGAGTTCTGACGTTCTCATCAGCTGTTGGTGTGTGCCGTACGCTGAAATCCGGCCTTCTTCCATCAGCAAAATGCGGTCCGCTTTTAAAGCCGTCCGTATTTTCTGAGTTACCACAAGCATGGTGGCATTTTCGCGTTCTAGTTCTTGCCATAGCGCCGCTTCCGTTTTCACGTCGAGCGCGCTTGTACTGTCGTCCAGAATCAGAATGGACGGCTTCCGGACAAGCGCCCGGGCGATGGACAGGCGCTGCTTTTGCCCGCCCGACAAGTTAACGCCTTTTTGGCCGACCCGGGTAGCATAGCCTTTTGGGAACCGCTCCACTGTGCCGTGAATTTGGGCTTTCGCTGCTGCCCCTGCCAGTTCTTCCTGTTTTGCCTGCTCCTTGCCCCAGGACAAGTTATCGGAGATCGTTCCCGTAAAGAGGAGAGACTGCTGCGGAACGATGCCAATCGTTTTTCGGAGCGCCCGCAAAGACCAATTTCTCACATCACGGCCGTGGATATAGACGGTTCCTTCCGTCGCATCATAGAAGCGGGGAATCAGCTGGAGCAGCGAAGATTTCCCGGAGCCGGTTGCCCCCATGATCGCCAGTTTTTCATTGGGTTTCATTTCAAACGAGATGTTTTTCAGCACCGGGCTTTCTGCCCCAGGGTAAGCGAATGAGACATTTTCAAATACCACTTCGCCCTGGCGGATTGCCTGTTCTTCTCCCGCCTCTTCTTTTTCACGGACATCGTCAGCCACCAGCACTTCTTCAATCCGTTCGGAAGAAGCTTTCGCCCGGGCATAAGCCATGATGATAAACGAAAACATCGAAAAAGCACCGGTCATGCGCATGGCGTAGTTGATAATAGCTACCAGTTCCCCGATTTGGGCGCCGCCTTGACGGATTTCCGAAGCGCCGAACCAAATGACTGCCAATAACGAAAGGTTCATGCCAAGCAGCAGAATCGGCAAGATAATTTCCATGACACGCAGCGCTTTGACCGTATCCATCTTCAGCGATCCTGCTACTTCTGAGAAACGAGTGGATTCGTATTTCCCCCGTAAATACGCTTTGATCAAACGCACCGCTTGCAAGTTTTCCTGAATCATCCGATTTAAGCGATCAAGCCGCAACTGGACAAAACTGAAATGGGACACGCCTTTTTTGACCATAACGTATAAAAAAATCAATAAGAACGGAAAAACAATCACCAAATAAAGCGCCAGTTTAGCATTTACAACGAGCGCCATGGCCATGCTGCCGATAACAAGCAGCGGCGCACGGAGCATGATGCGCAGCCCCATGAACAGCACTTGCTGCACCATCGTGACATCACTCGTTAAGCGTGTGATTAAGCCGGATGCCGGAAATTTGTTGAATGTGGCGAGCGAGAAAGACTGGATGCGCCCATACACCGCTTTGCGCAAATCAAAAGAAAAGCTTTGCGACACGTGGGCCGCATAATAGGAATTGATGATCCCAGCGACAAAAGCAATTCCGGACATGGCTACCAATACGATTCCATATTGGATGATCCGTTCCTGGCTGCCGGCAAGGATTCCGTCATCAATAATTTTTGAGATGACGAGTGGCTGAAACAGCTCCACCGTCAGTTCCAGAAGCATAAAGAATAATGCAATTATGATAAGCCCTTTATATGGCTTGGCGTAGGAAAAGACAGTTTTCATCTGGAAAAACCCCCTAAGAATTTCGAAACACGAACCTTTTATGTTGACTATTATGCCACAATTCTCTGACAACAGACAGTTTTATTCCCTGAAAAAAAGAAAAAAGCAGCACCTTAAGAGGCGCTGCTTTCGGAATATCCTGCTTTCTTTTTCTTCGGTTTTATATTGCCGGCAAGAGACAGCCACGTGACGAATACCAGCATGATCAGCGCACCGCCGAGTTGCGGAGGCGCCAACAATTGCTGGAACCAAAAAACAGAAATGACCATGGCCGTCAATGGTTCAACAGAAGAAAGAATGCTCGTTTCCACTGGCGAGATAAAGCGCATGCTGCTCAAAAACAACACAAACGCCACCGTACCGACGATGATAATGGCGATCATTGCCCAAATGGCACGGACATCCTGGAACTTCGTCCATTCTGAAGAAAGGAATATCGGCTTGACCAGCCCCATAAAGGCACCGCCAAAAAGCATCGACCATCCGACTACGAGCATAACGCCCCATTCCTGCATTAACCGTGCCGGATATAAGGTGTAAAACATAAAAGTCAGCCCGACAAGAAGTCCCCAAAACAAAGCTTCCCCGCTGATGGCCAGTTTGTCCAAGGAGCCGTTCGTCAGCAAAAGAAACAAGCCGATCAAGGTTCCTGCCATGCCGGTAATTTGGTAAACCGGTGGGAACTTTTTCTGGCGCAGCGAGACAAACAGAATAATGTAAACCGGCGCAAGAAACTGGAGCAAAGTGGCAACGACCGCATCACTCGCTTCAATTGCCGAAACAAAGGTGTATTGAACGCCGAGCATGCCGAATACGGCAAAAATCAGCAACGGACGAACCCAGATCCTTCCTTTGAAAATGGATGTGACCTGCACGCCTCTTAACTTTAAAAAGCCGAGCAGCAGCAAGCCGGCAAGTATCAGGCGAACCGTCGATAAAAACTCCGGAGAAAATCCGAAGGTGCCGAGCGACCACTGCATCAGCGGCCCCGTCGCTCCCCAAAGCATCGCCCCGCTTATAATCATGGCTATCCCTTTGACACGATTCATCGAATCTCTCCTTTCACCGTAAAACATTAACGTTTAGTAGAATGGCTCCAATCGTTTTAGAAAACTGTATTCAACATTAAACCGGCATAAACCGCCCCTACAAATACAAGCCCGAACAGAAGAGACAGCCAAGGCGGCAATTGCTTTTTATACCCCAGCACCATCAGCCCCAGACACATCAGCCCGATGGCTATCAGCAAAGCGCCATTCAAAGAAAAAGCCCACGCACCGTCTATCGGTATGTATTGAGGCCCTTTCAGCAATTCGACGAAAGGCGCCATCCCTTCTGAACGGAAAGTGTCATTGATATCATGAGGCGGTGCTTGCTTGCTCATGAAAGCAGTCAAAGCAAAGACCAGCAAAATCAACAAGAATTCAACTTTCAGCCATACACGTTCATAGACGCCTTTTTTATTCAAAAACCCATTGATCAAGGCTGCGGCCAGTATCGGAATAATCGTCAGATGCTTCAGCAGCAGCAGTTGGCCATAAGGCAATACCCATGATTTCGCATAGTCTGCAGGATTTACAAAAAACAGCATAATGATGATGCCGCTGATAAACAAGGCAGCTAGGCAGGCAATGGCGAACGGAGTAAACCAGGCAGTGAATGATTTCCAATTTGAGCCGTCATGCGCCAACCAGGCTACATGCAGCAGGACACCAATCCAAAGCGACATAGAAAGAAAATGAATAGAATGGCTAAAAAACCCTGCCCATAAATTCAAGGTGGAAACGTGGCTGAAAAAGCCGACAATCAAAACCAGGATGCCGGTATAGTACGCGCGCATATGCACGGAGCCGCTATAAAAAACCGTCAGACCCAGCAAAATGCAAAAAAGCAATGTGAGAACCCAGCCATTTCCGATGCGAAAATCCACCAAAACCCGAAAAAACGTACTGAACACGCCTTGGCCGTTATTTAAAAATACGACCAATTCGATAACAGGCGCCAAAGAAAACAGCGCAATGCCCGCAACACTTATCAGCTGCAGTTTTCTGGAATCCTGAAATAGCGGTTTGCGGTTCGCCGGAACAAAGCTTAGAACAATGCAACCAATAATATAGGAAAACGCCAGATACAACAAGACATCCGAGATTGCCGTAAAAAAAATCATGCTTTTTTCTTAAGCAGCTTGTACAAACTAAAGCCTATTAGCACAGCTGCCGCAATAAGAAGGATGGTGGACAATAGACCGCTGCCCGCCTCGCTGCTTTCAACGGATTCATTCGCTTCGGGGCTTTCTGCTTGTTCGTTTGCTGCCGGCTCTTCTTCAGGCGTTTCACTTTCAGCAGACTCTTCTTCGGCAGACTCCTCTTCGGCAACCTCTTCCGCTTTTATGCCAAATGGCACTTGCCCTTCAATTGGATGGCCGTCTTCTCCAATGATTTTCCAGACAATGATGTACTGGCCATTTGGAAGCTCTTCAGTAAGCGATCCCGTCATGACATTTTCGTTTATAGAAATATTTTCCACGTCATAATTTTGTTCAGCGCCTTCCAAAACCATGGAGCTTCCTTCTTCAATAACGGTGCCAAAAACCAGTTCAATTTCTTTCGGCTGCACTTGCAGGACTTCGCCTTCCGCTGGTGTAGAAGATGTCAAGGTCGTATGTGCTTGTGCGGAAAGTGGTGTAGCTAACATCAAAAGTAATAATAAAGTGATAATTTTATTCATTTTTTATTCCCTCTTCTTTCATTTCTCTCATTATTTTCTTTTTTTCTTCCACCATTCTCTCACGGCTGATAAAATAAGCATAGTGAATATATGTAAAATTTTATTTACAATTTTTTGAAAAGGATGACTATATTCCTTTTCTTCTTTATAATGGAAATAAAGAGAAAATTCCGTTGGTAAATTTCTCTTTATTCAACTGACTGTGAAATGGACCAACCGGCCTTTTGCGGTCGTAGGCTCTCCTGTTTCAAGAAGCGGAGCATTGCCCGCTGAAGCGGGATAAACTATGGAAAAGGAGCGTTATGGAATGAGTGAATTGCAAGACCTACTATCGAATAATCTCGTTTTCAACCACATCCCTTTTCCCATTATCATTATGGACAAAGACGGGCTTGTTGTATGGTGCAACCGCCATGCAGAACGTGTTTTCCAAGTCGAATCCAGTTCCATTAAAGGGCAACTTTATCCTTATATGAACCCTGAAAAAGCTGCACTTTATAAACATTCTTGGGAAACGATTTTACATAGCAAGGAACCTGTCCGGTTTGAAGACGTGGAAGTTGGTTTAGGCACCGGCGGGCATACATATACGACAATCGTCACAAAATCGTTTGCCGCAGACGGCGAACAGTTTATCATGTCCATTTTTGAAGTGGATGAAGCGGATGAAGAAGGCTCAGCAAGCAGAGAATTGAACAGCTTGCGAAACGGACTGGACGACTCGTTCATGCTTTTGTATTTTGATGAAGACTTCCTGATTACGTATGCCAATCCCCTGTTTTTGAAATTAAGCAAATGGACACCGAAACGCATACTCGGAAAACCAATCTGGCAAATGTTCGGCGAAGCCGGCGAAGATGTTCATTTTGTTGAAACACTGACTGCGACGCTGAAAAACGGCAAAGTCTGGAATGGGCAAGCCAAGAAATTGAAAAAAGACGGCGACGTCTATTGGGTGGATTTAACCGCCATTCCCATGCAGGTCAAAGGCGATGACACGTATTACATTTTCCTGGAGAAAGATATTACAGCCTCCAAAAAGGCGCAGCACCATCTAGAAGCCATCGCTTTTATCGATCCCATTACGGGCCTTGAAAACCGGCACCGTTTGGAGCAGGTGGTTAATGAATTCATTGAAGAACGCAAGCACTTCTCTTTTGTATACATGGACATTGACCGTTTTTACACATTGCAGGATGTATCGGATACCGATACGGAAAACGAACTTCTTGTTGAATTCACGAAACGTTTGCGGATGTATTTCTCCGACTCAATCATTACCCGCGCAGGACTGCATGAATTTGCATTGGTGACGCCGCTCAGCAATTGGTTTATCGAAGGGTTCCTTCACTATTTGCAGCAGCATCCTATCTATATGCACGGCACCGCAATTCCATTGACCGTCAGCGGAGCGATTACACGGTATCCGGAAGACCAGCAATCGTTTGTCCATTTGATCAAAGCTTCGCATGCGACAATCAAAAAAGTGAAAGAACGCGGCGGCAGCGCCATTTCCGCCCTTACTTCCGATGACCACGAGCGCCTTAACCGCACTTCCCTTATTGAACGGCGCCTGATCCATGCACTGGACCGCCGCAACCTGCGCCTGCTTTACCAGCCTCAAGTCAATTTGAGCACCGGCAAAGTGGAGGGCGTGGAAGCGCTCGTGCGATGGGAAGACTCGGAAATCGGCATTGTGACACCGGATGAACTGATTCCCATCGCTGAAGAAAGCGGCATGATTCATGAAATTGGCAAATTCGTTCTTGAAACAGTCTGCGCTCAGCAGAAAGAATGGAAATCACGCGGCATCGATTTGAACGTCAGCATCAACTCTTCAATCCGGGAATTCCGGGATAAGGACATGGCTAAAGTTTTTCTGGAGCAGCTTGCACTGAATGAAGGAGTCGCAAACTCGCTGACAATTGAAATCACCGAGAAATTCGCTTTGGAAGCAGAAGCGGAACAATCCATCATCAAACAGATGAAACAGCTGCACCAAGCCGGCATTTCTTTCTCGCTAGACGATTTTGGCACAGGCTATGCATCGTTCCGTTATATGCTCCTGCTCCCGATTTCAAGTTTAAAGATCGACCGTGACATCATCCAGTCCATTACAAAGCAGGAAAAAATGCAGAAAATGATCAAAGGCATGATCCAATTCGGCAAGAGCTTGGATTTCCAGGTAACCGCCGAAGGCGTTGAAACCAATGAACAGCTTGAATTGCTTCGCGTCATGGACTGCGATATCATCCAAGGCTATATTTCCGGGCGCCCGATGGAAGCCCATGATCTGGAAAAGTGGTTGAACTAATTTAAAATCGGTATGGCCCTGGCATTAATCCGGGGTCATACCGATTTTTCGTTGTATCCGTTTTGCTTGCTGCTTAAATACCGCTTGCATCAGCACTTCCGCAAAGACAAGCCCCATCGCGACAGCTCCTGAAATCATCAAGGCTTCAGAAGCGAATTTAATGGCTTCCAGGTAATTATTTTCTACAATATTTCGCATGGCATTATACGCTTTGCTTCCCGGAACGAGCGGAATGATGCCGGCAACACTGAAAATAATCATTGGCATCCGAAACTTTTTCGCCAATAAATGCGCCACAAGCGCCACGCCGAACGCCCCGGCAAAAGTAGCCTGGACAGGATCGCCCAGCAAAAGCTCGTAACTCCGGTAAATCAGCCAGCCGGTCATGCCGACCAGCCCACAGCTGATTAAAGTGCGGCGCGGTGTATTGAAAATCACGCCAAAGGCGCCAGCTGCCAAAAAACTTAGAAACGCCTCTAATGGCCAATTCATTCCATCTCCTCCTAAAATGATAATACGAGCGCGATGCCGCCCCCGATGGCAAATGCCGTCAAGAATGCTTCGGCCCCTTTTGACAACCCGGAAACAAAATGACCGGCCATCAAATCACGCACGGCATTGGTAATGAGCAGGCCTGGGACCAGCGGCATGATCGATCCGATGATGATGGTATCCCGGTCAATGCCAAACCCGGAGTAGACAGCTAATATGGCCAATATCCCGATCGCCAGAGACCCGATAAATTCCGCAAAAAACTTCACCCGGGTTCTTTCCAAAATCGTCTCTACGATAATAAATCCCGTACCTCCAAAAACAAACGCAAACGGCAAATCATTCCAGCTGCCGCCAAGCAAAATCAAAAAACAGCCGCTTGCTGTGGCAGCTGCCAGGATTTGCAGCCACATGTTAAATTTGTAATTGGTTTGGTCGATTCCCTCTAATTCCTCATACGCTTGCTGAAGCGTCAACTCTTGTGCAACCAGTTTCCTTGAAACTGCATTGACCAGCGCTACCCGCTCTAAATCGGTTTGGCGTGCATTGATGCGGACAAAACGAGTTGGGAGTTCGTCGCTCGGTGAAAACATAATGCCGGTCGGCGTCACAAAACAATGGGAATTCGTCATTTTTTGTGAAACAGCCATCCGGATCATCGTGTCTTCCACGCGATACGTTTCCGCCCCATTTTCCATCAATATTTTACCTGCTAGCAAAAAACAATCCAGGGCAAGCTCGCGCCTTGTTTCTCCAGTTTGAACCACTTGCTTTCCCCCCTAAATTTTACCCCGTTCAACGGACAATCAGCGGAAGATGAGCGATCCCCCGCTGATTGATTTCATTTTATTCCTCATGATAGCGTATTTCATCAAAAAATTAAACGCCCCCGAATTACAGGGGCGTTTGATCCTCCGAAATTATAGCATACTTTCAGCTTTACGGTTTCAAGACGACTTTCGTACAATCATCTGTATGGTCATTGAAAATTTGGTAAGCGTCGCTCGCTTTTTCAAGCGGCATGATGTGTGAAATGATTTCACGCGGATCAAACTCGCCGTTTTCAATTTTTTCATAAAGCATCGGCATCAAATGAATGACCGGCGCTTGGCCCATTTTCATCGTCACATTGCGTTCGAAAAGGTGGCCCAACGGGAATTGGTTGTAATTCAATCCGTAAACACCTGTCAATTGGATAACTCCAAACTTGCTGACGGCATCTTTCGCCGTTTTAATGGCGCTTAAGGTACCGCCTTGAAGGAACAGCTTCTGCTGAACGGCTTCAGCCGGGGATTTCTTGCCATCCATCCCTACACAGTCGATGACGACGCGCGCGCCGCCGCTTGTAATTTCATGGATGAACGCACCCATATTGTCATGCTGCGAAAAATCGAACACTTCTACGTTATTGATTTTTTTTGCCAAATTCATGCGATATGGAATTTCATCCACTGCAATAACGCGCTTAGCTCCCTGCATCCAGGCAAATTTCTGCGCCATCAGCCCAATTGGCCCACAGCCTAGGACAACTACCGTGTCTCCTGGTCTTACTCCTGCATTTTCAACACTCCACCAGGCGGTTGGCAATACATCCGATAAGAACAGCAAGGATTCGTCTTCAAGCTCCGACGATTCCGGAATCACTAGAGGCATGAAATTGCCATACGGAACGCGCAGGTATTCAGCTTGGCCTCCTTGGTAATCGCCGTAGCGCTCTGTCAGGCCGAAATAGCCTCCAGTATCAAAATGCGGATTGCCGTTCGAGTTATCGCATTGGCTTTCCATGTCATGGCTGCAATAGAAGCATTGGCCGCAACTGACGTTGAACGGCAATACGATGCGGTCGCCTTTTTTCACCTTTGTTACGTCAGGGCCCACTTCTTCTACAATCCCCATCGGTTCATGGCCAATGACTGTATCTTTTGTCGTCGGTAGTGCACCTTGATAAATATGCAAATCTGTTCCACAGATTGCCGTCGAAGTGATTTTGACAATAATGTCTTCTCTTTTTTGGATTTCTGGATCTTTCACGTTTTTCACTTGCATGTCTTTTGTGCCTTGAAAAGTTACCGCTTTCATCCATATCCCTCCGTTTTTTTCAGAATACTTTTCTTCTTCCCTTTTTCTGCTAATGGAAAACGTCATAAAAAAACAGACGAAGAACTTCTTCGCCTGTTTTCCGCTTAATAGCTTAAGGTATTCAATAAACTAAAGGTATCGGTTTCGTAACTTTTCACTTCGCTGTTTGCTACGGTAAACAAGGTATCTCCGATGGATAGGATGCGCTGGACGCTCGTTTCCCACTCTTCATAGGGCATATCGGATTTCGACATCAAATTGGCTGCTTCGCTGATGCCTTCCGGCGTGATGGTATAAACCATCGCACCTTGTGCTTCAAAGTTAACATCGCCCCCGGCCGCTTCTTCGTACATCGTCACCGGGAAACCGAATAGATCCGATTCCGGATGGACGAATAAGGCTTTGTGGTCGTATTGCAAAGGTGAATAAGTGCCGCGCCCACCGATGATTTCCGTATCCTTTTCCTTTGGATTGGCGAAATCGCTGACATCAAACAAAGAGATTTTCATGCCCCCTGTAACGACCATCGGCTCTCCGTCTTTAACAGGTTCCAGTTTGGTGTCAGAGCCAAATCCGATCAAGTGATTTTCATCCAGCGGATGCAGGTAATTGGAGAAGCCGGGTATTTTCAATTCGCCCAGAACTTTCGGAGAAGACGGAACCGAGACATCAATGACGAATAAAGGATCCGTTTCTTTGAACGTCACCATATACGCTGTATCTCCGATAAAGCGGGCGGAATAGATTCGCTCCCCTTTAGCCAGGTCTTCTACAGACCCCACTTGCTTCATGCCACTATCGAGGATGAACAAATGATTTTTGGAAGGGGCGGCTTCATCCCATGCCACACCTTCAGTCGTCACGATCCGGAAATGCCCGCCGTACTCATCCATTGAAAATTGGTTGAGCAGCGTTCCGGTCACTTCATTTGATGCCTGGAACTGGACATCCGTCCCATTGAGCATGAACTTGAAGATTTCCGTATTGGCAAATTGCGGCATCCAAATCGCCATGCTGGCGTCGCCTTCAACATTTTGTTCATCGATTGGCATATAATGAGACGCCGTTAAATACAACGATTCTTCTGTCATATACAACTGCTCGCTGCCGCCTAAAAAACCTTTTGTTGAAACGGCATTTTGCTCAGGCTTCGACAAGTCGATAGCCGTTATGATGCTGTAGCTGCCTTCCATCGACCCCGGCAAGATGGAAATACTCTCAAAAGCCATTGGCTGAAGCTCGCCATCTCCTTCGGAGTCATAGGTATGCGGCCGCAATTCGCCGTTGTCCTGTTCTTCAATTGCCCAGAAATCAGGATACACATGGGTGACGTAATACAAAATATTGTTTGTCAGGCGTGCATTATTCAAATTGCCTTCTGTCCCAAATTCACGGAGTTCCTGCGGTGCTGCGGGGTCCGTGATATCGTAAAGATAAACAGATACCAGCCCGATTTGCGATTGATAATTTGGGATGGTGCCTTCAAACGGAATGGCTGTGTAACGGCTGCCGAGCACAACCAGTGTATCGCCTGATATAAACAGCTGCTGCGGATACATCTCCTGTTCGAATTTGATTTCGCTTGCGATGCTCATAGCTTCCGGATTGCGGACATCCGTAACGAGAACCCGGGAATCGCTGATCGAGTAGATGTATGAGCCGTCCGTTTTCACTAAATCAGCTTCGTCCACTCCTTCCACTTGGTTATTGGTGGTTGAATGTTCACCGCCGTTTTCTGCTCCTCCGCTGGTGGCGCTGCTGTCGGCGGACTCTTCCGTAACGCCGCCTTCATTGTTGAACACGCCAGATTGTTCGTTGTTTTTCTGAAGTTCCAGCAACTGCGCAAAATAAGCTTTCAATTCTTTTTCGTTCGCCAGCGTTTTGATTTCTTCCTGGACGCTGAATGCCACTTCCTTAATATCCAACGACTTTAAAAAATCTCTTTGCAGTGCTGACTTTTTGATATGAAGTGTGTAATTGCCGATCGGAATTTGGGGAATCTCAATTGTTTTGCCGTTTTGATGGAGTGCCATTTCAACTTCAATCGGCTCCCCGTTTCCATCCGTCAAGTACAAATCCCCTCTTTCGATGGCTTCCGGATCGAGCGCTGAAGAAAAGTTTGCCCGCCATCCTTGTTCCGCTAAGGCAACGGAAGATGCATTTACCGATACCTTATCGTTCATCCACACAAACGACAACGCAATAGCCGCAATGGCTGCTGCAACCAATAGCCAAATACTCCTTTTCTTCATAGTCGCCTCCGCCTTTCAAACCGCTCTTTTCCCATTAGACAGGAAATACCGGAAAAAGTTACAGAATTCCTTCGATATTTTTCAGGCTCGATTGGAAGGTCTGGAAAAACACATCAGGAGCATGCACTGTTTTTCCGCCGCCTTGTGCTAGCTGGGCATTCCCGCCGCCCTTTCCATCAGTCAACTGAAGAAGTTCCTGCAGGACATTTTTCATATTGCCTTCCGCTTGTTCGCCTTTCGCACAAACAAAACGAATGCTTTCGTCTTCAGTAATCAAAAACAGCAGCACCGCTTCAGGGTGCTGGGCGACCGTCAGCCGAGCCAATTGCTGCACTTCTTTCACTGGCCGGCTGGAAAATACTTGATGGATGATTCCGGTGCCGCTCTCCGGCTGAATCATCTGTGCTTCTGCTTCGAGCAATTTTGTGCGCAATTCTTTCATTTCCTTGTCTTGTTCCGCTTTTTCACGCAGCAGTGCATCCGCCGCTGTCGGCAAATCAGCCAGCGGGGCGTTGAGTTTTTGCACCAATTCATTGGTTTGATCGAGCAGCAAATCGAAATGGTCCATTGCCCGGTTTCCGCATAAGAAATACACACGGGTGCCGCCTTTCGCCTTTTCTGTCCCGATAATTTTGATCATTCCGATGTCTGCTGTATTTTTGGGATGGGTGCCGCCGCACGCATTTAAGTCGACTCCATCAATTTTCACCAGCCGAATCTCTCCGCTTACCGCCGGCGGCTTTCTTAAAGCCATCGTCTGCGCCTCCACGTCTGAAACCCATTGTGTGGAAATCGGCAGGTGTTTCCGGATGATTTCATTCGCTGCCCGTTCCGCCTGCTGCAGCTGGATATTGGAAATCTGCGTTGCATTCAAATCGATCGATACCCGCTCTTCCCCTAAATGGAAACTGGCCGTCTTCAAGTGATGATGATCGTCCAAAACGGCACTTAAAACATGCTGGCCGGCATGCTGCTGCATATGGTCCCAGCGGCGATTCCATTCAATTTCCGCTTTAAAGCTTCCTGTTGGCAGCGGATCCGCCGTGTAATGCCGGATTTCATCTTTAACGCTCTGCACATCCACCACCCGTACTTCGCCAATATAGCCGGTATCGGACGGCTGCCCGCCTCCTTCTGGATAAAAACAGGTTTGATCCAAAACGGCATAAGTTCCGTTTTCGTCTTCACCGCTTGCAACGATATTGACTATTGCTTGCGAAAGTTCCGAATCCTCGTAATAAAGCCTTGATGTCATAATAATAACCCTCTTTCTTTTTGAATAGCTCCCTCTCTTTAGTTTACAGGGAACGGTTTAGTGGAAAATAAGAAATGAAAAAGATTTAATCAGTGGGACGTTTCGTCCTCCTGATTATCCTTTGGTGCAGCGAAACCTTGCTTGAACTAGAAGGCGTTTTCTGCCCTGTACTTTAAGTTAACTACTAGGAGGGTTTACGCATGCCGAGATTTGAGCGTTCGGTTTTATTGTATAACGGCGCAGCAGGTGCGTCTACGAGCGAGACAGTCCTTCCTTTGGCCGTTCCGGCTTTGGCTAGAGCTTCCAAAAAGCTGGAACTGGTTCAAACCCATTCAAAAGAGGAATTTGAAGAAGCTTGTAAAATCGCGGCAGATTCAGCAGATGTTCTCTTTGTGGCCGGAGGAGATGGGACCGTCCATACTGCTGTCCAAGTGCTATCCAGCCTGGAAAAAGCTCCGATTCTTGGTATTCTTCCGAGCGGAACCTGCAATGATTTTGCCCGTACGCTTACCATTCCGATGGCGCTTGACGCAGCCGCAGAAGAATTGATTGAAGGCGAAGTGAAAGAAATCGATTCCGCTCGGATCAACGATCATTCGTTCTTGAATTTTGCCGGCATCGGGCTGATTGCCGACGCATCATTGAACATCGATCCGGACTTGAAAGACCGCTACGGCAAATTGAGTTATTTTATGAGCGCCCTTCAAACCATGCGGCAGTCTGAAAACTTTTCTATTTTCATGGAAATCGATGGCGTCCATTATACGGAAGAAGGCGCCGCCGTGCTGATTATGAACGGCAAATCGATCGGCACCCATACATTCCCGCTCAGTACCATCGATCCGGCCGATGGCTTGCTTGATATATTTATCATCCAGACGCCGTCTATCGCCGCAATCCGCGAATGGTTTTCACTGTCACAGCCAGATGTTTCTCCTGAAGAATTAGACCATATCACCCATCACCAAGGAAAGCATATTGTCATCCGGACGGAAAACGAAATGGACGTGGATACGGACGGGGAAATTTACTTGAAAACACCGGTTACGATTGAAATCCAGCCGAAGAAATTGGAGATGCTCGTTCCAAGAACGCCGGAAGAAACTGCAATTTCATAAAAGGCAGAGGAAAAAGGGCTGTCCAATAAGTCGAGTAATAGACTTATTGGACAGCCCCTTGCTTCTAAAAAAGGATGTGGTAATACTATTGCTCCTGTCTCTGCATCGCTGCGCTAGCTTCGAGACATGAAAAACCGTTGCATCGCTGCGCTAGCTTCGTCGCAAAGGAGTTGTCCCAAATTATTTTTGGGACAACTCCTTTCCTATTCTTCAAATGGCCACTTCGGCAGCATCCGGTTCAGTTTTTTGTCTTCCCGTTTGCCAAGCACGTATTCGGCCTGCATAATGGTGTGGATTTCCCGGGTGCCTTCGTAAATGACCGGCGCTTTGGAATTCCGGAGAAAGCGGGCAACCGGATATTCATCGGAATAGCCGTATGCACCGTGGATCTGCACGGCATCGTCTGCCGCTTTATTGGCAAAATCGCAGGCTTGCCATTTGGCCATTGATGTTTCACGCGTATTGCGCAGGCCTTTGTTTTTCATTTCACCGGCGCGGTAGACGAGCAGACGGCTCATTTGGAATCCGGCTTCCATATTGGCAATCATTTGCTGGACCAGCTGATGTTCGCCGATTGACTTCCCAAAAGTGGAGCGTGAATGGCAATATTTTACGCTTTCCTCCAAACAAGCCATGATCAATCCGCAAGCCCCTGCTGCGACGGTAAATCGCCCGTTATCAAGCGAGGCCATGGCAATCTTAAACCCTTCCCCTTCTTCGCCGAGCCGGTTTTCCGCTGGAATCCGCACATCGTCGAAGAACAATTCGCCGGTATTGCCGGAACGTATGCCATATTTGCCTTTGATCGCTTTGGAAGAAAAGCCTTCCCGCGTCCGTTCGACGATAAAAGCACTGATGCCATTATGTTTTTTCGCTTTGTCGGTATAGGCAAACACAATAAAATGGTCGGCCACATCGCATAGGGAAATCCAGGTCTTCTGTCCGTTCAGTATATAGTCATCGCCGTCCCGCACAGCCGTTGTGGAGAGGGCAGCTACGTCCGAGCCTGCGCCCGGTTCTGTCAAACCGAAAGCTCCTATTTTTTCTCCCTTAGCCTGCGGTACAAGGAATTGCTCTTTTTGCTGATCGCTTCCCCACTGCAAAAGCGTCATGGAATTTAGGCCCGTATGGACAGAAACCGCTGTGCGGAATGCGGTATCTCCCCTCTCCAATTCTTCACATACAATGGCCAGCGCATTGTAATCCATTCCGCTGCCGCCGTATTTTTCCGGAATACAGACACCCATTAGACCAAGTTCGGCTAGCCGTTTCCAAAGACCCTGATCAAATCCGCCCGTTGCATCCCACTCGGCGATATGCGGCAGAATTTCATCGTCCACAAATTGGCGGACGGTTTTTCGGAGCATTTGCTGTTCCGGTGTAAATTCGAAATCCATTCCTTTTCCCCCTTTTCTCTTTCAGCTTTGATATGCTGAACGGTGAATCGTTTCGTGAATTTCGACCCCGCGTTTCGCCATTTCTTTCATGTACTCATCACCCTTCACAATGAGTTCCGGCGGAATGGCTCCCCGCTTATCGATGACGCCGCTGCCGATCATTTGCGCCACAACGGAAATCGTGTACGCCGTTGCGCGCGCCATAGCTGTCACTCCAGTTTCGGCGTCTTTGACAGTGACCATATTGTATTCGTACGTCAGCTCCTCTTCAGCCTCTATTCCTGAAACCTGGACACGGAGCACTACCGCATCCTGTTTATCGCCGAGTTCAGTGATTGGCGTCAATACTTCGCGCAGCACATCCCGCGGCTTGACGGATACGCCATTGACCATCACCGTTTTTTCCCGGTCGGTGAAGCCCAGTTCCACGAGAATCCGGAATTTTTCTGCATGTCCTTTATAGCGCAAGGTTTTATATTCCAAGGTTTCAATATGATTGAACGTGTCAATCAATGTCGACGTGCCGCCGGAAGTATGGAACGCTTCCAGCTCTCCGAACCCGTCAAATTCCACCGCTTCAATTTCGGATAAGGAAGCGACTTCTTTCACTTCTCCTCCCCGAATGACATGCGATGGATCTGTATAATGATCAAAAACCCCTTCAAGCGAGAACACGTGATTGTATTCAAGCGGCGGTTCAGGTTCTACCGGTATCCCGCCGACAAAAAGCTTAATTTCCCGTACTTCGTCAAGTTTTGCGGCACCATGCCCTGCTAGAATATTGATCATTCCAGGCGCTACTCCAAGATCGGGGATCAGCGTGATGCCTTTTTTCTCTGCTTCTTCATGCAATCCCAGAACGGCGTCTGTCGCCCCTCCGATATGGCCGCCCAAATCGACGTAATGGACGCCGCAAGAAAGAGCGGTTTTGGCCACCTTTTCATTGAATGTGTAAAACAAGGCGTTGATCACGACGTCGCCTTTCGAAATGACAGCCGCCAGTTCCAGGTCGTCATTGGCATCCAGATAAAGCACTTCCAGCTTGTCGCTTTCGACGTACTCTTTAAAAAGTTCCGCTTGCGCAATATTCATATCAGCTAAATAAACCTTTTCTACCTTGCTGCTCGCGACTAAATCACCTGCCGCTTGCTTGCCCATCAACCCCGCTCCCAATACAACCACTTTCATTTCTATCTCCCCTTCCTGTTCAGATGTCATTGTCAATTTGGGCACGCTGCAGCTTCCCGCTGAAATCCACATAAACGCTCTTCCATTCCGTGAAGACATCCAGTGCAGCCACTCCTGAATCCCGGTGGCCATTGCCTGTCCCTTTCGTTCCTCCGAACGGCAAATGAATTTCTGCGCCAGTCGTGCCTGCATTAACGTAAACGATGCCGGTATCCAAATCCCGCTGCGCTTTGAATACGCGGTTTACATCGGCTGTATAAATCGAACTGGATAAGCCATAGATTACGCTGTTATTAACTTCGATCGCTTCTTCAAAACTGCCGACTTCAATGATTGAAATGACCGGCCCAAAAATTTCTTCCTGGGCAATCCGCATATCCGGTGCAACATCTGTGAATATGGTAGGCGCGTAATAATGCCCCTTGTCATGCGGAGCTTCTTCAAGGATTTTGCCGCCGGTAAGCAAAGTGGCTCCTTCTTCCTGGCCGATGCCAATATAGGAATGGATTTTTTCCAATGCGCCTTTGTTGATCACCGGTCCGACTTTCACCGATTCGTCCAAACCGTCGCCAATTGTCAATACAGATGTTTTTTCCAACAATAAGTTCTGCAAGGCCTCTTTTACATCTTTATGCACGATGACCCGGCTGCATGCTGTGCAGCGCTGTCCGGCGGTTCCGAATGCACTCCACAAAATCCCTTCGACAGCCAGCTCGAGGTTTGCATCTTCCATGACAATAACGGCATTCTTCCCGCCCATTTCAAGCGAGATTTTTTTCAGATTCCGTCCACCGGCTTCCGCCACTTTCCGGCCGGTTTCTGTAGAACCGGTAAACGAAATGACTTTAACGTCGGGATGTTCAATCATGGCGGTTCCCACTTCAGAGCCCGAGCCGAATACGACGTTCGCAACACCAGGAGGCAATCCAGCCTCTTCGAATATTTTCGCCATTTCATAAGCCATCATTGGCGTCTCGGTCGCAGGCTTCCAGATGAAGGCATTGCCTGCCACAATCGCGGGAAATGACTTCCATGTCGCTATCGCCACTGGAAAATTCCAAGGTGTGATCAACCCTACTACGCCAATGGGTGCACGTACACTCATCGCAAATTTATCAGCAAGTTCCGACGGCGTCGTTTCACCAAACAACCGGCGCCCTTCCCCAGCCATGTAGTAAGCCATATCTATTCCTTCCTGCACTTCTCCCCGTGCTTCTTCGATCACTTTTCCCATCTCTTTGGTCAACACCTGTGCCAGCTCTTCTTTCTTTTGCTTCATCAAGCGCCCAATTTCATATAAATAGTCCGCCCGCTTAGGAGCTGGAACTTTGGCCCATTTTTTCTGTGCTGCTTTCGCTGCCAGGACGGCGTCATCGACTTCTTTCGCTGTCGATAACGGAACCTGCGCCAATTCTTCGCCGTTCGCAGGATTCAGCACAGCTGTATACTTAGCATCCGGTTTGTCTTGCCAGTGCCCATTCACGTAATTCATCAATTTCATTCCGATTTCCCCCTTTAGCATCATTACTGAAAACGCTTTCATTGTCATTATTCCATACTCTTCATGAAATCTCCAGGAGTTGTTAGAAATATCTGTCTTTTATCTTTATTCTTTGCGTGAGCGAAAGTGCCCTTTTTATTTTTGCTGACAGTCTCTCCTATTATGAATAAGGTGCTATTTCATATTAAATCGCTGATATCTATTGACACTGACGGTGCGTCATAGTCTAATCAATAATGAAGAGGTGATTTACTTGTATAAAGTACAGGAAGTGGCAAAGATTGCAGGAGTCAGTGTGCGCACACTCCATCATTATGACAGCGTCGGTTTGCTGAAGCCGTCCAACATCGGATCCAACCGTTATCGTTACTACAACGACGAAGATTTGAAATTGCTTCAGCATATCTTATTCTTTAAAGAATTGGGCTTTTCGCTGAAGAAAATCCAGGAAATTGTGGCAGAAGGTTTTGATCCGAAGTTCGCTTTGGTTCAGCACGCAGAGCTCTTGGAAAAGAAAAAAGCGCGCATGGAAAAACTGATTCAAAATGCAGAACGGACCAAACAAGAACTTGAAGGTTTGGCTACCCTATCCAATAGCGAGCGTTTCGAAGCGTTTTCCGCTAAGAAATCGGATGACACGATTGAAAAATATAAATCAGCAGCGATGCTGAAAGCGGAAGCTCCAGTTCAATCAACAGACACTGAACACGCACCGCAAATTGACGATCTGGAAACGGCGGCGGCCACAACGCCTGTTGAGGAAATTGTAGTGGAAGAAATTGTTTTGGATGCACAGGAATCGCCAGCGCTTGAAGAGCTGCACGATTACGAAATCACGCCTCCTGCTGAAGAGCCGAAGCCGGAAAAAGAAGAAGAAGATTTGGAAGAAATCAATCGCGAAGGCAACCGGATTTACAATGCAGTTGCGTCATTGATGCACCTGTCCCCGGATGCTCCGCAAGTGCAGACTGAAATGAAAGCTTATTACGTATTATTAAATCGCTTTTACGATTGCACACCTAAAATGTTCCGGGGGCTTGCCGATTTGTATGCATCCGACAGCCGCTTTGCCAACAATATCGACCAGCATGGCAAAGGCTTATCGAAATATTTAAAAGAAGCGATGTACATTCACGCAGAAAGCATGCAGCAGCATGCGTGAACTGATTGGCCCCTGCAACAATTGCAGGAAAGACATTTATTGCCGTGATGGATTTTTGGACGGCGTTTATGTAGAAGGAAAGCTGTATTGTTTTGATTGCGCCGCTGAATTAAAAGAACCAAAACCTCAAAACGACCAAACGCAAAAGTAATTCTTTTGCGTTTTTTTCTTGCTTTATTATTCCCACAATTAAATTCTTTCTTTCCATGTCTTTCTAAACGGCTAGGATTTGGATAAAATGAACTATCAAAAAGAAATGAGTGAATGCAGCATGCCACTACAACGCAGAATTTTTTTATACGGAGCTTTGTTTATCTCTGCTGTCATGGTGCTGGCTGGGATCTCTTTTTACTACACAATCTCCGAAGCGATTGAAGAACAAGTCGGACAGCGTGCACTGGATATCGCCGGTACAACAGCAGACCGCGAAAACGTAAAAAATGCTTTTAAAGAGGCAGACCCCACTTCCACGCTCCAGCCGATCGCTGAGGAAATTCGGCAACAGACCGGTGCAGAATACGTCGTCATTGGAAATACGGAAGGCATACGGACCCATCCAGTGGAAGAGCGCATCGGAAAAAAGATGGTCGGTGATGACAATGAACGTGCCCTTGTATCGGGATTATCCTATGTTTCAGAAGCTACCGGTTCCCTTGGGCCAGCGCTCCGGGGGAAAGCACCTATAGTTGATGAAGATGGCACGATTGTCGGCATTATTTCGGTTGGTTTTCTAAAAACGAATATAACTTCCACTTTTCTTCAATACGCCGATTCAATTGTCGGCATTGTGCTGATTGCCATTGTATTTGGCGCTCTCGGCTCAATGGTTCTTGCCCGCAACATCAAAAAAACCTTATTTGGTTTAGAGCCGGTTGAAATCGCTAATTTATATACACAACGGAACGCTTTGATTGAATCGGTCCGAGAAGGCATTATTATGGTGGACAACAACGGCAAGATTACGATGGCGAATAGCTCTGCTTATGAAGTGCTGTCTTTTTCAAAAGAGAAAAATCTGATCGGTGAGCCGATTGAAAAAATTGTTCCGAATACCCAGCTGCTGCAGGTATTGCAAACAGGTGAATCGCAGTTGGACAAGCCTGCAACGATCCGG
Source organism: Planococcus liqunii (assembly GCF_030413595.1). Lineage (NCBI taxonomy): Bacteria > Bacillati > Bacillota > Bacilli > Caryophanales > Caryophanaceae > Planococcus > Planococcus liqunii. The sequence goes on from NZ_CP129238.1 coordinate 3,264,987, forward strand.
GGGAAAAAGACGATCATCAATCGCATCCCTATTCGCCAAGGCCAAACAATCATCGGCGCGGTCTCCAGTTTCCGGCTCCAGTCGGACATTGAAGGACTTCGAAACGAAGTATCGCAAGTGCGCCAATATGCAGAAGCTTTGCGTGCACAGACACACGAACACCAGAATTTGCTGTATACATTGTCAGGCTTGATCCAGCTTAATTCTCTTGAAGAAGCCATGGAGCTCATCCATGACGAATCTGAAGAACAGCAGTCGCTGGTGCGCTTTGTAACCGAGCGATTGCAGGATCCTTTTCTTGGGGGGATCGTGATCGGTTTATTCAACCGTGCACGTGAACTGAAAGTAAAATTGATCCTCGACGATGAAAGCTGGTTAAAACAGCTTCCTTCGCATTTTGAGAAAGGGTTATTTGTCTCTATTTTAGGCAATTTGGTCACCAATGCATTCGAAGCGGTCGAACATCTTCCCGAAGACAGCCGAATTGTCCGGCTTCTTTTAACAGACAATGGCAGCGAAATCCTGATTGAAGTGGAGGATTCAGGAAAAGGTCTGGATTCCGGAATACTATCTGACCTTTTCAAAAAACGTATATCTACAAAAAACGGCGATGACCGAGGCTACGGGTTAGTAAAAGTGTATGAAAACGTACAGGATCTGCAAGGAGAAATCGCTATGGAAAGCGGTGATCTTGGAGGGGCTTTGTTCATAATTTCGATAAAAATCGGAGGGAATAGCATTGATTGAAGTACTGATTATTGAAGACGATAAACGCATCGCTGATATTCATAAACGATTTATTGAAAAAATCGATGGCTTTCAAGTTGTCGGATCCGCCTATAACGGAAGCGAAGCAATGGATTGGATCCAAGTGCTGCGCCCTCATTTAATCTTGCTGGATGTTCACTTGCCTGACATGAAAGGAACTGAGCTGATTCCGTATATCCAACAGGAAAGCCCTGAATCCGATGTCATTTTCATTACGGCGGCTTCCGAAACCGACATTGTGAAAAAAGCATTGCGGGGCGGAGTTCTGGATTATATATTAAAACCGCTGACATTTGACCGTTTCAAGGATAGTCTGCTGATGTATCAGGAAAAACGGCGTTCGTTAGAAACAGACGGCAAGCTCGATGAAGAATCAATCCATCTATTATGGAATAAGAGCCGGCCGGTTTTCTCGGAGCCATTGGTGACACCAAAGGGCATTGACCCGAACACCATGTTCCGAATCAAAGAAAAATTGTCCACTGCTTTAAACGGCATTACCGCTGAAGAAATGGGTTCGGTTTGCGGAATGAGCCGTTCGACGGCCCGGCGCTACCTGGAGCATTTAGTAGCCGAGCAATCCGCCAAAGCCGAGCTGCTTTACGGAACCATCGGCAGGCCGGAACGGCGGTACTTCCCCCGCACGTGAACAATATGAACAGTATTAAGTTTATGGACAGTATCCCCCTTATGCCCATAAACATTGAATTGAATAAAAGTTCTGATAAATTAAAGGCAGCAGATGAAAGCGCTGTCTTTTTTATTATTTTAAAAGGGGATGAATGATATGTTGAAAAAGTTGATTTCTGTGTCACTTGCTGGTGTATTGGCTGTTGGCCTTGCTGCCTGTTCTTCAGAAGAAAGCACCAAAGCAAACGGAGATGCAAATTATCCTGAACGCGGAATTACCCTCGTAGCTCCATCGGGTGCTGGAGGCGGCGGCGGAGCCGTTTACATGGCGGAATATGCGACAAAAGAAGTCGACAACGATTACATGATGCTTGTAAAATCTCCGCCGATTCTGATCAACAACAACAAAGCGGAAGGCAACAGCCCATACGGCTATAAAGACACAACGCCGCTTGCGCAGTTGACCCGCGATTACGGAGCAATCGTCGTTAAGGCTGATTCAAAATTCCAAACCTTGACGGATGTCCTTGATGCCATTAAAAAAGACGCTACGGGTGTTACATTGGCCGGTGGTTCTGCTCCAGGATCGATGGACCATTTAGTGGGCATCTTGCCTGCTTTTGAATACGGAATCGATCCCAAATCAGTCAAGTACGTTTCTTATGACGGCGGCGGTGAAGCTGTAGCTGCTCTTCTCGGCGGCAATGCAGATGTGATTACGACCGATGCATCCACTATTGCAGAATATGTGAAATCGGGCGATGTCCGGGTGCTTGCTGTAAGTTCGCCGGAACGGCTTGAAGGAGAATTAAGCGAAGTTCCGACATTTATGGAAGAAGGAATTGATGCAGAATTTACAATTTGGCGCGGAATTTTCGGACCTAAGAACATGACAGATGGAGCGAAGGAATATTGGTCAACCAAATTAGAAGAAATGTCCGCCTCGGACGAGTGGAAAAAAGAGCTGGAGCGTAACGGCTGGCAAAGTGAATACAAAAACAGCGAAGACTTTGAAGCATACTTGAAAACTCAAGAAGAAGTGATTGTTGAATTATTGACAGCACTCGACATGCAAAAATAATGTGGAAGCGGCTTCGGCCGCTTTCTTACTTTAAAAGGAGTGAAAGACAATGAGTAAAACCTTCGATCGCTTTGCAGGAATCGCTTTTTTACTGATTGGCCTTCTGTTTGTCCTTGAGAGCCAGCGGATTTCCAAAAGCTCGTATGGTTCGGCAGTCGGTCCAGACATTTTCCCTATCGGCCTTGGCGCAGTTTTGATCTTGCTGAGCCTGCGTTTGCTATATGAAACATTCCGTTATCAGGCGAAAACCGAGAGCGGCGAACCCGTCCTGTACAAAAAATTCCTTATCATCTTTGTCAGCGCACTTTTATACGCTGCACTGCTTGAGCCTCTTGGCTACGTTATTACAACGTTTGCGTTTCTTTTAATTGCCTTCCAGACGATGGAACGCGGCAAATGGATCAAATCCATTATAATCGCTGGCATATTTTCTTTTGGCGTCTATTACTTTTTTGCCGAGTTCCTCGGCGGTTCATTGCCAGGATTCCCTGTATTTTAACTAGAGAGGTGGAGTATTATGAATACCTTACAATTTCTGATGGATGGGTTCAGCATTGCGTTTCAATGGCAGAACATCCTCTTTGCGTTTGTTGGCGTTTTAATCGGAACAGCTGTCGGCGTCTTGCCTGGAATCGGTCCGATGAGCGGTGTCGCCCTCCTCATTCCCGTCACCGCAACTTTGACGGCAGGGCTTCCGACAGAAGCCGCGGCAGCAAGTTCGATTATTCTATTGGCCGGCGTCTATTACGGCGCCATGTACGGCGGCTCGACCACTTCCATCCTGCTCAATACGCCAGGTGAGTCTTCATCAGTTGTGACTACGCTTGATGGCTATCAAATGGCAAAGCAAGGAAGGGCTGGATCGGCTTTGTCCATTGCCGCAATCGGCTCATTTGCGGCAGAAATCATTTCCCTTATCGGACTTGTCCTGCTGGCAGAACCCCTATCAAATGTCGCTCTCCAATTCGGCCCTGCTGAATATTTCTCCCTTATGCTGTTGGGACTGGCGGCAGTCAGCGGCCTAGCCGGAAAATCCATGACGAAAGCATTGATGATGACCGTGTTCGGCCTGATGCTCGGAACGATTGGAATTGACGCAGTATCCGGCATCGCCCGCTTTACTTATGACATTCCGGTCTTGTATTCCGGACTCGAGTTCCTTACGATCGCGGTCGGCCTATTTGCTCTAGGAGAAGTTTTTAAAACGGTTTTGGAGCGTGACCATGAAGACGGCACGATGGCGAAAATCGGCCGTATTCTTCCAACCCGCCAGGATTTGAAGGAAAGTGCCGCTCCTATTTTGCGCGGTTCATTTTTAGGCTTCTTTATTGGCGTTTTGCCAGGTGCAGGCGCTACACTTGCTTCGTTTTTCTCCTATATTGGCGAGAAAAAATTCAGCAAAAATCCGGAGCAGTTCGGCAAAGGCGCGATTGCCGGTGTTGCTGGCCCAGAATCTGCAAATAACGCAGCATCCGGCGGCGCCATGATCCCCCTTCTGACTCTCGGGATTCCAGGATCGGGAACTACCGCAATCCTTATGGGTGCCTTGATCATGTACAATATCCAGCCAGGCCCGCTGTTGTTCGATGACCACCCGGAAGTAGCTTGGGGTCTGATTGCCAGTATGTTCGTCGGTAATTTAATGCTTCTCATCTTGAACATGCCGCTAGTAAAAGTGTTCGCCAAAATCATCCAGACGCCTAAAAAGTATTTATTGCCGATCATTATCGCCATTTCGTTCTTCGGCGTCTATGCGGTGCAATACACGACGTTCGACCTTTACTTGCTTCTTGCCTGCGGTGTGCTCGGCTACTTATTTACTAAGAACGATTTCCCGGTCGCCCCACTGGTCTTGGCACTGGTCCTTGGGCCAATGATTGAAAACAATATGCGCCGTGCGCTTACCATTTCAAACGGCGACTTTTCCACATTTGTCACCAATCCAATTTCTTTAGTGCTGCTTTTAATAGCAGCAGCATGGCTGCTCGTTCCATTGCTTTTAAAATTGAAAGGGCGCTCTGTCGTCTTGAACGAAGAAGGCTAATCCTCGTGATTCTTTCCATAAAAAAACCGTCCCCTCGAGGACGGTTTTTCTTGTTTATTAAACTTCTGTTGTTTCTTTAAGGGCATCCAGGCGTTCCTGGACTTCAGCGCCTGTCAAGCCGTGTTCAAATGCATAGCGGTTGCGCGGATGTTCGCGGCACTCGTCTGAGCATGAACGCATGTATTTGTGTTCGTTTTCTTCAGAAGCAAGAATTTTCTTGTTGCATTCCGGATTTGCACAGTTTACGTAGCGTTCACAAGGTTCGCCGGTAAAATGGTCTTTTCCGACAATGACATGCTCCACTTGGTTAACCGGAACGGCAATGCGCTCATCAAAGACGTACATCTGGCCATCCCAAAGCTGCCCTTTCACTTCCGGGTCTTTTCCGTAAGTTGCGATGCCGCCGTGCAATTGCGCCACATCTTCAAATCCTTCTCTTTTCAGCCAGCCGGAGAATTTTTCACAGCGGATTCCGCCTGTGCAGTAAGTCAAAATTTTCTTGCCTTCAAACATTTCTTTGTTTTCACGGACCCATTCCGGAAGATCACGGAAGTTTTCAACATCCGGACGCACAGCGCCGCGGAAATGGCCCAAGTCATACTCATAATCGTTGCGTGCATCAAGCACGATTGTATCCTGATCCTGCATGCGTTTGTAGAATTCGGCAGGTTCGAGGTAAGTTCCAGTCAATTCATGTGGATTGATGTCTTCTTCCAACCCCAAATGAACGATTTCTTTTTTCGCGCGTACATGCATTTTTTTGAATGCATGGCCATCAGCTGCATCAATTTTAAAGACGATATCCGCAAAACGTGAATCGCTTTTCAACATTTCCATGTATGCTTCCGTCTGTTCGATCATACCGGAGCAAGTACCGTTGATCCCTTCATGGGAAACCAGGATACGGCCTTTCAATCCAAGTTCTTTGCAAGCTGCCAAATGTTCAGCTGCAAAAGCTTCCGGATCTTCAATCGGTGTATATAAATAATAAAGTAAAACGTTGTGTGTATGATTTTGCATGAATCATACCCCCTATTCTTCAATTTGTTTCATAAGTCCTACTGACTTCAAAAACCTCAATCATTTTACAATAAAAACCCGCAAACTTCAACTTTTACAGAATTGAAAAAACAGCTGTATTGAACAGCTGTGAGCTTGTAGACAAAAGAATAGTTACACATGATAGCCGAATAAGTATACGACTGAAGAGAGAATACTGAATCCTCCGTTTCAGCCGGACGCGCTCCGCGGGCTCGCGCCGCGCTGGAGTCACCTTCTTTCACTTCGGATCCTAAACGTGAAGCTATCGAAAGGTGTCGCTTTTCTTTTTTAACTAGTTAGTTTGGCTTCAATCGGATCATCGTTCACTTTCGAATCAAAGAGAGCCACCTCAACCGGTCCGGCCACGGAGACTCCTGTGGGAGCAGTGAAGGAGCAACGCGACGGAGCGACGAAAGTTGAAGACCCCGCAGGCAAGACATTGGCCGAAGGCAGTGAGGCCAAGTCTTTGCGACGAAGCTAGCGCAGCGATGCAGGAGCAGCGGGTTTCGAAGCAGCGAGGAGGCTGAAGCTGAGCCCACGGAAAGCGAAGTGGCCGGTCCGGTTGATTTGATGCATCGCTATTCATTTCATCTAAACTTTGTCTACAAGTTGATAGCTATATTGAACAGCTGTTTTTTACCTTCCGAAGCTAAACAGGCGCCTTCACTTTTCTTTTTGTCCAGTTGCGGCGCCCAGCCCCTCGAGGTCGCTTCGGTCTTTCGGTGATGGCAAAAAGCGCCATCTCCTCAAGTCCTCCAGCGCTTGTCGGGACTAAGCAGGCGCCTTCACTTTTCTTTTGTCCAGTTGCGGCGCCCAGCCCCTCGAGGTCGCTTCGGTCTTTCGGTGATGGCAAAAAGCGCCATCTCCTCAAGTCCTCCAGCGCTTGTCGGGGCTATGCAGGCGCCTTCACTTTTCTTTTTCCACGTTTAAGTCCCAGACAAAGCCGAATTTGTCTTTGACTTTTCCGTATTTGGCTCCCCAGAACGTATCCTGCAGTTCCATGATCACTTGTCCGCCGTCGGACAGCTTGCTGAAAATCTCCACCGCTTCTTCACCGGTTTCGCATTCTACTACTAAAGCCAATCCGGAACGCGGCTGAACGGGCTGTTCTTCCACAGAATCAGCCATCATCAGCTTGAAATCGCCTTTTTGAAGCAGGCAGTGCAACAGAAATTCTTTGGCGTGGTCCGGGGCTGGGAAATTTGAGTCCCCATAAGTTTGGCTCGCCATTCGTTCGAGCCCGAAAACTTCTTCGTAAAAAGAAGCCGCTTGATCTGCTTGCCCGTAAAAGCTTAAATACGGCGTGATTGCACCTTTCATTTTCCCCATCCCCTAACAGATTCGATTTTTTACCGAACGGCCTTCCAAGCATGAAGCAATCGCTTCTGCGTTCATTGCCATCATCGCCATGCGGGTTTGGACCGTTGAACTGCCGATATGCGGCAGCACCGTCACATTCGGCAGCGACAATAAGGGGTGGTCCGTCGGAAGCGGTTCCTGTTCAAAAACATCCAGCCCGGCACCCCATAGCCTGTTTGCTTTCAACGCTTCGTATAACGCAGTTTCATCGACGATGCCGCCGCGTGCCACGTTGATCAAAACAGCGGATTCCTTCATTAACGACAATTCATGCTCGCCGATCATCCCTTTTGTTTCGTCCGTCAGCGGCGTTAAGATGACCACATAATCCGCCTGTTGAAGCAGGTCTTCCAGTGTTGCATACTTCACGTCTTCCAAGCTTCTGCGCGTCCGGTTATGGTAAAGCACATTCATGCCGAATCCTTGGGCGCGCCTTGCTACGGCTTCGCCGATGCGCCCCATGCCGATGATGCCGAGGGTTGCGCCGCCGACATTCATGCCGGCCATTCCCAGCGGGCTCCAGGACTTCCATTCACCCGAACGGACTGTCCGATCCGCTTCCACAATGCGGCGTGCGGTTGCCAATAGCAGGGCAAATGTCAAATCGGCTGTGGTTTCCGTCAATACATCAGGTGTATTGGTGACGAATACTTTATGTTTATGTGCCGCGTCCAAATCGATATTGTTATAGCCTACTGCCAGGTTCGCCACGATTTTCAAGTTCGGTGCAGCTTCAAACACTTCTGCATCAATCTGGTCCGATAGCATCGTCCAAAGTGCTTGAGCTTCTCCCACTTGTTTCAGTAGTTCCTCGCGCGGCGCGGAAGTCTCCGTATCTTCCCACATCCGTACTTCGAAAGACTCCTGCAGACCCAATACCGCCTCATCAGGCAATTTCTGTGTAATGTAAACAATTGGTTTCATGCTGACCCTCCATTTCTATTGTCAAATAATTATAACAATAAAAAAAACTGCCGGCAAACAACCGACAGTTTTTCCAGAAATACTCAATCCATCTCGCGGGATCTGATTTTCTTTACGTAATACCAAACAGCTGCAAGCCCGCCCAGCACAATCAAAGCGTAAACGACGTTTGAATAGATATCGAGCTGTTCCATAATTTGGTCGCGGTTTTCTCCGACCGCTTCTCCCACAAACACAAGAACTGTATTCCAAAGCAGTGTTCCGAGTGTCGTGAACGTCAGGAACAGCCAAAACTTTGTATTGGCCATTCCGGCCGGAATTGAAATCAGGCTGCGGACCAGCGGAATGAGCCGGCCGAAAAAGATCGTCCAAATGCCGTAGCGGTCAAACCAGGCATCGGCCCGGTGAATATCCGCTTTTTTCACCCGCAGGATGTGGCCGTATTTCTCCACGATTTTTTCCAGGCGCTCCACATCCAGCAACAATCCGATTCCGTAAAGAATCAGTGCACCGGACACGGATCCCGCTGTGGAAGCCAAGATGACGCCCAGAATCGTCATATCCGTCGTTGTCGTCATGAAGCCGCCAACCGTCAAAATCACTTCGGACGGAATTGGCGGAAATACGTTCTCCAGCATAATCAGCAAAAAGATTCCGAGATAACCATAGTCAGACATAATTGATGTAATCCATTGTTCCATTCCATTGCGCTCCTTAGCTTGTCGGCTCAAATTTCATCTTGATTGACCAAAGTTCCGAACGGCTTCCGATCCGGATAGCCGGACCCCAAAAGCCAAAACCGGAAGATACAAGAAGATGGGTTTTTCCTGCAAGACGATGTCCATAATCCAGTTCAAATACTTTTTTTGTGATAAAGCGGTTCGGCCACATTTGCCCTTTATGGGTATGGCCCGATATATGTAAATCTGCCCCCAATTGTACAGGAGTCTTTAAATCCGAAGGTGTATGGTCCATGATGATCCACGGCAGCTTGTCTTTTGGCTGCAAGAGCTGCAGCGCATGCCGCTTTCCATTGGTCCGGTCTTCTCGTCCTGTTAAATAGAAACGATTTCCAACCAGAATAGTTTCATCCCGCAGGATATTTACGCCCGAACTTTCCATCAGCTTGACCAATAAAGGAATTTTTTTGCCGTAGTATTCATGGTTCCCTAAAACACCATAAACCCCGAGCTTCGCTTCCAGTTTTTCCATTTCCTCTTTCATCCCGTACCTTGCATACCAAACAGGGTCGTCATCTACTAAATCGCCGGCCAGCAATACGACATCCGGATTCAGTTTATTGGCATGGGTGACAAAACGCTTCAGGTGCCGCCTGCCGGACAGTATCCCCAAATGAAAATCTGACCCGATAACAAGATGAAGCGGCTCTGCCGCTGGACGATCGACCGTAATTTCCAAGTTCCGTACAACCGGGCTGTAAGCGAGAAAAGTTCCGGCAATAAAAATCAGCAGGAAAATAACCGCCACTGCATTTCCAAGAATCAGCGCTTCTTGAGTCCCCTCCCAAAGCAAACTAACAATATTCGCTACCGGAAAGAGAAGGAGGGCATATTCCAGAAATGCAAACCAATACGCGCCGATGATGGTAAAAGCCAGAAAGCGGTGCCCTAAACGTCCGATAAAGAAACTGAACGCGATGAGGAGCCAAACAACCCCGAACAGGGTCGGATAAATCCACTGCGCCCATGAGTCCATCCATATATACACGTTCCAGCCTAAATACGCCACAAGAGCCAGGTAAATTGCCAGCGATCCGATAATCGACGCAATGATTTTCATAGCAGCTGTCCCTCCTCTTTGTTCTATAGTAGGGATATTATAGCATTTTTCGTTCAGCACCACCTTACCTAGCTCCAACTACGCCTCAGGTCTTAGTAAAAGATGCAGTCAGGGACCGTGTTGGAAAGATTCTTTCCTTGATAAGATTAGGTTACAAATTGAGAGGAGGAGTTAAATTGAATAAGTTTTGGATGATTACACTCGGCATCGTTGCCGGCATCATCGTACTATCCAACCTCGGCGCTATGATGGGATTGGCAGTTTCCGGTTTGATTCTCTACATGGGTGTGCATTTCTACTTGAAAAGCATATCGACTGCAGCAAAAATCTGGTGGGGGTTTGTCGGAGCTGTCGGTGTATTATCAGCCATCTCCAACGTGCCGGCCTTGATCGGAGTTGCGGCAGCTGCCGGACTGTGGTGGATTTACCGCAACTGGAATGAACGCCCAATCGTTGCTGCTAAAACAAACGATCCGTTTATGAATTTCGAAAGACAATGGGACAAACTGACAAAATAAGGAGGAAAACAAATGGCATCTTTATGGGAACGTTTAAAATTTGCAGTCGCAACAGACGTTGACACACTTGTATCAAAGAAAGAACAGAAAAATCCGCTGGCGGTCTTGAACCGCTACATCGTGGAAGCCGAAAAGCAAACAGAAGAAACCGGCAAATGGGTGGAACGCCAAGCCAAGCTTAACAGCAAGTTTGAAAAGGAATTGGCGGAAGCTTCAGCTATGCTCGAAAAACGGCAGGCACAGCTCGAATTAGCCCGAAATTCCGGAGAAAGCGATTTGTCTGCTTTTGCAGAAATGGAAGTGGCCACTTATTCAAACCGCACAGCGGAGCTGGAACAGACTCTTACGGAGAACCTTGCTGAATTGACAGGCCTTGAACAGCGCTACGAAGAAATGAAGCACAAAGTGAAAGACATGAAAGTGCGCCAGCTCCAGCTCATGGGCAAGGAAAATGCCACACGCGCCCATCACCAGATGGACAAAGTTCTGAATCCGCAACTGGCAGCGGAACGCATCGGATCCTATGACGACATGGCGTCGTACATCAAAACGCTGGGTTCAAAAGTTGAAGAGGAACACGAACGCTCCGCTATGGAACGCCGGCTGGAAGCTTTGGAAAAAAACAGCCCCAAACACGAAGAAATTGGTTAAACTAGAGTGAGAAGAAGGATTCCTTCTTCTCGCTTTTCCGCTACAAAGAAGGAGGCAAAACTGCGATGCAACAGTTCACAACTAACAAACAAGCGTTTTTCCTATTGAGCGCTTTACTTCTCATATTCGTGGAAGCTGCATTTTTCGGAAATGGCAGCGTATTTTTGGTTCTTCTTGGTATCGGACTCATTTATTACGCAATGAACAAAAGTGCCAAAACGCGAAAAACCTATATGTGGACAGGCTTAATCCTGATTGGCATCTCGGTGCTGTCGATGTGGAGCCTGCGCTTAATGATTTTTGTCATAGCGGTCTATCTGCTGGTGCGCTTGTGGAAAGGCGAGGAATGGGAGCAGCGCGTGCCGATTCAAGGCACCGTCGATAAAGGCCTCATTCAGAACAAAATCTTGTCTGCCCAAAGCACCCCTATTGAATCCTATGAATGGAAAGACATCCACGTCCAAGGGTTTGTCGGCGATTTGCTGGTGGATGTAACGCAAACCGTACTCCCGAAAAAAACTTCCTTGATCTCTATCCGCCAAGGGTTTGGCAAAATTAGAATTGTCGTGCCCTATGAAATTCCCGTACGCATTTACTACACGACGATTTTAGGCGATGCTCAATTTTTCACCGGTGAAAAGAAGCGCATCTGGAACGGCACCATCCATGCAGAAGACGGCTACAGCCCAGATGGCTACAGTAAAACCGAGCTGATTGTTTCCCTTTCAACTTGGATGGGCGATGTCGAGGTGATTCGCAGATGAGACAAATCCTTCCGCGCAGCTTATTCTTCGTCGGCTTATTCGCTCTCATCATATTTGGTATCTTGATTGTATTATTGGGGCTTCCGACTGAACGCACATGGTCGGTGCTATGGGAAGATTTTGTCGCCGGCCTTCCTTTTGGCATCTGGATCCTCGTGCTGATGCTTGCCTTGTCGTCCGGAATCGCCTGGTGGTCGGAATCTTTGTCGCGTTCAAAGGTACAGGAGCTCGATGACATTTTTCAGGCACTGCTCCGCAACGAAGACCAAACCGTCATCCAAGCCGCCCAAATGAAAACTTTGCCGAATCAGTTGTCCTTATCGATTCTAAAATTGCAGAAACTGCTGGAATCCCAGCGCAAAAGCTTAGCACGCATTTCCAACGAACGGGCAGAAACCCAGGACCAGATCATTCAGGAACGGTTGATTATGGAGCGCCAGCGGCTCGCGCGCGAACTGCACGATTCGGTTTCCCAGCAATTGTTTGCCGCTTCAATGCTGCTGTCTTCGATGACTGAGCAGGAAGGGGCATCTCCCGGCCTGCTGCAGACCGAAAAAATGGTGCAGCAGGCCCAGCTTGAAATGCGCGCCCTGCTCCTGCATCTGCGACCGGCTGCGCTTCATGACAAGAGCCTGCGCCAAGGCTTGTTTGAACTCGTATCCGAACTGAAAGAAAAAGTGTATTTCACCATTGAGCACAAACTCGAAGAAGTGCCGCTGCCAAAAGGCGCGGAAGACCATCTATTCCGCATCGCCCAGGAAACCCTGTCGAATACGCTGCGCCACTCCAAAGCGACCGAAGTCCACATTTTATTCATTGAACGCGACGACTTTGCCATTTTACGCATCCAGGACAACGGAGTCGGTTTTGAAAGTGAACAGTCGAAATCGACTTCCTACGGGCTGAAGCATATAGAAGAAAGAGCCATTGAAATCGGTGCTACCAGCAAAATTGTTTCTGTGCCTTCCGAAGGCACCATTGTGGAAGTAAAAGTCCCTATCGAAAGGAAGGTTTCTCAATGATTCGAATCTTATTGGTTGATGACCACGAAATGGTGCGCATTGGCGTTTCGGCGTATCTGCAGTCGCAAAGCGATATGGAAGTGGTCGGTGAAGCGGTGAACGGTGAAGAAGCGGTCCACATGGCGCTCGATCTCCGCCCCGATGTTATTTTGATGGATATGGTCATGCCGGTCATGAACGGGGCAGAAGCCACCGAAGCCATCATCCGCCAATGGCCGGAAGCAAAAATCATGATTGTCACCAGCTTTTTGGATGACGACAAAGTCTACCCGGCGCTGAAGGCAGGTGCCGTCAGCTACATACTGAAAACGTCGAAAGCATCCCGCATTGCCGATTCCATCCGTGAAACGATGAACGGCACCCCGGTGCTCGAACCTGAAGTGATGAGCAAAATGATGAAGCAAATGCGCCATGACCATGTGCTGCATGAAGATCTGACCGAGCGCGAAATGGAAATCCTGCTGCTGTTGGCGAATGGCTATACCAATCAGGAAATAGCGGATGAACTCTTTATCGCATTGAAAACCGTCAAAACCCATGTCAGTAATCTGCTTTCAAAATTGGAAGTCCATGACCGCACCCAAGCCGTCATTTACGCCTTCCAGCACAAACTGGTCTCTCCTCCGCAATAAGAAAAGCGCAAGCGCCTTGTTTAGCCCCGACAAGCGCTGGAAGGCTGGCCAGTGATGGCGCTTTCTGCCATCGCAGGCCAGCCTGAAGCGTCTCGAGGGGCTAGGCGCTGGAGTCTGGACATGAAATAAAAAGCTAAAAAGCTATACTTCTTTTTCATTAAATATAAAACAGCGATTCCATAAAACCGGAATCGCTGTTTTTATTTATACAGTATGAATTGAAACTTTCACTTTAAACAAGTCCCCGTCCACTTCAATTTTCATAGCGCCTCCGTGAAGTTCGGCAATCGATTGGGCAATGGCAAGCCCAAGCCCGGAGCCATCCGTTTGCCGCGATTCATCTCCCCGTTTAAAACGCTCAAACAATTCATCGGTGTTTTCGCCAAGCTCATAGCGCGTGATGTTTTTTATCGTAAATTCTGCTTGTCCTTCCGCTTCCTCAAGCGATAAATAAACCCGTGTGCCAGGCAGCGCATATTTAATGGCATTCAAAATCAAATTATCGAGCACCCGCCACCATTTTTGGCCATCCACTTGTGCATAGACCGGTTTATTGGGTTGGGAAATGCGAAAATCGAGACCGGAAAGTTCAATGTCTTCTGCATGTTCGGCAATCGCCTGCTGAAGCAATTGGTTTAGGTCAATGCGGGTGCAGTGAAGTTCCATATTGCCGCTTGCCATCTTGGAAACTTCAAACAAGTCTTCAATCAATGTTTTCAGACGCTGCGATTTGCGGTCCAGGATTTCTGCATAGGATATGCGTTCTTCGTCCGATAAATGAGGCGTTTTCATTAAATCGGTATAGGTGATGATTGAAGTCAGAGGCGTTCGCAGATCATGGCTGACATTGGTGATCAATTCCGTTTTCAGCCGCTCGCTTTTCGCCTGCTCCGACATCGACAAGCGCACGCCTTCTTTCAACTGGTTCAGCTGTTTGGCATGCTGGGCCAAAGGCGATTTGCCGCGTACCGGAAGCTCTTGGTTCAGTTGTCCATTGGCAATCGCTTCTGTTTGCATCATCAGCACATTTAAATAACCGAAACGCTTCATCATCATGAGCAGGACCGGGATGCCGATCAGTAAAGTTGACGGTATCCATACCAAAAATAAAGGCGGATAGACGAGCGCCATTACGGTTCCAGCTCCCCATAAAAAGACGATAACAAGCAGCATTAAACTCTGGACTCCAATCGATTTATCCAGGAAGGCTTCTTTTGCATTCCGTATATTCCGGAGGACAAGGCTTTGCTGGAACTCAAATTTCAGCAATTCTACTTTTCTATAATAAGCAAACAACCAGATAATCTGCAAAAGAGATATGCCGATTAATCCAAGTGCGACAAACAGTTTCCACCCGAAGTCCAATCCAAACCCAATAGGATCAGAAAATCCGATAGCCATCAACGACCGGAAAAGCTTCGTCACTGCATACAGTCCGAAAAACGATGATAAAAACACCAGTAAAAAGCGGACATCCATTGTTAAGCCGATCCATTTCTTGTAAAGGTGCATTCGGGTGAACCAGTTCAGATCAAACCGCAGATGTGTCCATAAGAGAACTCCTCCTGCAATTGCTAAAGCAGTTAATCCATAAAGTATGCTCTTAACGGTTGTAAAATGCATAAAACTTTTCCCATGGCTCGATGCCGCCAGCAATGACCGGTCAATTTGAATCGTTCCAACAAAGTTGGCATCTGATTTAATTTCAGTGCCGAAATCTGTCGTGTAGAGAGCAGATTCGGCACTTAAAGGGTTGCTGCCTGAATAAGCCTTTTCAAAATATGGTTTTCCAGAAAAGTCTCCTTTCGTAAACGTTTCTCCGGTTTCGGAATTTGTCAATTCGTATACGTAGTGTTGCGAGTCTTCGAGGAAAGCGGTTCGTTCACTTCTTTGTTCGCGGATTATCCGCTCAATCTCAGCCTTGTGCTCTTCCTCTATTTTTTTGATGACTGTTTCGTTTTCTGAAAAATTATTGCGGATTTCTTTGATTTTCTTATCCCGCTCTTGAATCAATGCTTCTTCCAAGCTTTTATTGTCTGCTAAAGCCGCGTCTTCAATATCGGTTGTGTATTGATTTTGGATACTGAGGATTTGTTCGGCAAGCGATCCATAGCGATTGCGGTATTCCTCAATTTCTTCTGAAGTGACCGGTACCGTCTCCTCGGACGATAACGGATCCAATTCCAAGGCAATCAGGCGGTCTGTAAAAGATGCGAAATCATTCTCGAAATCCGCCGTGTCTGTATAGGATTTCCCCAAGTATTTCTGCCCCAGTTCCATAACACTGAAAATGCCAATCAAAACCATGGATGCAGTTAATAACCAAAGCCATTTCTTCATTGATCAAACCTCTCCTTTAGATAAATTGCGAAGAGAAGCCAGCAATCCTTCAAATGGCGACACGAAAAAAAATTCTACGATAAACGAAAAACAGTAAAGCAAGCTGAACAAGGCACAAATAACCGCTACAATCGACCATACATCATTTTTCCATTTTGTAGCCAATGCCCCACACCACCTTTACGTATCTCGGATTTTTCGGATCTGCTTCGATTTTTTCGCGGATTTTGCGAATATGTACTGCAACGATATTTTCAGCGTTGTAAGCCGGCTCGTTCCAGACACGTTCGTAAATCTCATGGATTGAAAACACACGTCCGGCATTGGCCATGAGCAATTCCGTTATTTTAAATTCTATCGGCGTCAGCTTGATCGTTTCGCCATGAAGCGTTACATCTTTCGCATTCGTATCCAATATAAGCCCATCTATTTCAATGCGCTGGGCTTTATCCTCGTAATTCCCGAGCGTCACGTAACGTCTGAGTTGGGATTTTACCCGGGCTACCAGTTCCATCGGATGGAACGGTTTTGTGACATAATCATCCGCCCCTACTGACAAGCCATGGATTTTATCGGAATCCTCCGCTTTTGCACTTAGCATAATAATTGGGATATTGCGCTGTTCCCTGATTTTAAAAGTCGCTGAAATCCCGTCCATTTTCGGCATCATGATATCGAGAATCATGACATGCACCTCATTTTCTTCAAGCAATTGGATCGCTTCCAAGCCGTTTGCCGCTTTCAATACATGGTAGCCTTCATTTTTCAAATATATTTCAATGCCGTCCCGGATATCTTGATCGTCGTCCGTGACCAGTACTGTATGCACCATCATCTGCACCTCTTTCCTCTATGAAGTCTATTGTAAAAGAAAATTCTTAAGTACAGCTTAGGATAAATCTGAAGAAATTCTTAAGAAACCTTTAGCTATTCTATAGAAAGAGCTTTGCGTTTTGAATCAGCCTTTTTTCTGCCGAACGTCAAAACCAAAATCCCGCCAAGCAGCAGCAAAACGCCGACCCAGGCAATTCCCGTCAGCACTTCCCCGACAATGAATACGCCGAGCAGAGCGGCTGTCATTGGCTCAGCAAGCGACAAGGTCACCGCAGAAGAAGATGGTATAAGCTTTAAGCCGCTGGAGAATAGAATATAGGAAAGACTGGTCGCTCCTAATCCCAGATATAAAATGACACCTAAATTTTCCGGTGCTGCTATGTATGACAAATCAAAAAAGAATAAGAACGGCATTAAATACAGTGCACTTAACGAGAAAATGACCGCAACTGCCGGAACAGCGTCCATACGTTCCAACACTTTCTTGCTGACACCGGCGTAAGTTGCGAATGACAACCCGGCACCCAGTGCGAGCAAAATGCCTGCCGGGTCAACAGCAGGTGCATCCTTATCCGCAAACAGCAGCAAACAGCCGATAATCGCTAAGCCGGTCGCCATGCTCCAAATGCGGTCGGGTTTTCTTTTTAGCACCGCCCATTCCAAAATGCCTGAAAAAACCGGTGCACTGCCGATGGCAACAACCGTTCCGATCGCAATCCCGGTCAACTGGACTGATGAAAAAAATAAGGGCTGAAACAGTGCCATTGTGGCTGCTGATAACAAGACAGCTTTCCATGGGATTGAGCGAAGCTTCAATTTTTTTGTCCATAGCACAAACGCCAAAAGCGTAAAGCCTCCTATACTCAAACGCAGCGCACCGATTGTCAGAGGATGGGCCGTTCCATCGATAAAACTTTGTGCAGTTCCCGTCGTCCCCCACAGCATTGCCCCAAGCAATACCCATATATATGGCCAGTAATTCATATCCAACACCTCTTTTTTTCGTATTATGGCAGTAACTTTATCCCGCTTTAACGGGCAGTAAGACTCCCGCTTTTTCCGAGCGGGAGATCCACTGATCGTAAAAGTCCGATTGGTCCAACTAACAATCAATGGGGATGAAGAAAATCCCCATTAATTGAGTTTCACTTTATCATGAAATGAATGCTTTGAGATACCTGTCTTCATCAATTATAATGGAAGAAAAGAGAGGAGATGATCACATGTATATGACAATCCCGGAAACTGCCGCTTTTCTGTCGATGCCTGAAGAACAAATCTTGAGTTATGTGCTTGAAGGCCGCATTCGCGCAGTCCATGACGGAGAGCAGTACTTGGTCAACACCTCACAGTTTGAAACGCATTTCCAGCAGCTTGAATTAGCCAAACAGGCCCTTGAAGAATGGCGTGCGACTCCGATCCCGGATGATGTGGATATCCAAGATGAAGACTAAAAAAACATAAAACAACACGGCCGTGGAAATTTACCGGCCGTGTCGTTTTTCTCTCTACTGTTTTTTCAAAAGATTAACATGATCTGTCGTGCCATTTTTCGCCAGGACAAACTGCAATTCGTAATCTCCTGCATGATAGACAAGATTTGTTTCACCGGTAGCTGGAATTTTTCGTTCTTCCGCCGGCTCTCCAACATGCTCAAGCAAATCTTTCTTTGTAATGCCGCCAAGATTCGTTTGGCGCTCCACGTTGGTGCCGAAATAGCGTGCTTCTTCCATGACATTGTTTTTGTCATAGGCAATTTGATAAGAAGCATTTCCCATCGAACCGTGATAAAAATCGAATTCATCCACTTGCTCCTCCGGTTCGCCTATTGCGGCATACACTTCATCGCGCGTTGCTTTCCCGACTTGAAACCCATCAGAGAATCGGTAGACAATACCGGTTTCGGCGTTTTTTACAATTTCTTTTAAAGTGTCTATTGCCATTCCTTTTTGCTCGTCATCGACTACCGGTTCTTCCACTCCACTTTCACTCTCTTCCGCCTTCTCCTGTTCCGGCTCTGCTGCTGCTGTTTCTTCCACTGTTTCAGTTGAATGTTCTTCTGTATGGCTTTTTGGCACATCCTCGTTGCTGCTCGCTTCGCTGCACGCGGCTAAGCTGAGAGCCAGCGTGGCTGCGCTGCCTAACCAAAATAGCTTTTTAACCATAAAACAACCCCCTCCCGAATTTCGAATATTCTACTTTACAGACGCTCGAACTCAGGGTTTGTTGCATACCAAAAACTTTCGCTTTCAATAAGTTAAGTGAAATCCATTGCACAAAAGAAAAACCCATGCTTATCGCATGAGTTCAGGAACGACCAGGCTATTCAATTTCTTTTGGATATACTCTCCCCATTTTTCGAACTCGACCAGAAATCCGTCATGTCCGAACTGGGTTTCGATGATTTCCCACGAAGCGTTTGCCATGCTCTTTAACCACGGAATCATCTGCTCGCTCGGGTACAGCAAATCATACGTAAAGGATAGAGTAAAGATTTCCACATCGATTTTCTCCCGTGACACGTCATGGGTATTCATCGCTTTCAACAAAGTCAGGTAACTGTTGGCATCAAAGCGTTTCGCCAGTTTTTGCCCCTGGTAGTCCAAATATGATTCTACCTGAAACTGTCCTTCTTTGGTGCTGCGCCGGAAGCGCTGGTCGAACAAATTGCCGCTCCGGTAAGTGACCATCGCAGCCATCCGCGCCAGTTCAAACCCTTTTAGATCTGCAGAATCCACATAATTCCCGCCCTCAAAAAGTGCATCAGTTTCTATGGATTGAATGCCGATCCAGTTGAATGCTACTCCGTAATCGCTATAGGCGGGCGTCACTGCAAGCGGCAAAATGCCATCTACAAAATCCGGATACAAATGCCCCCACTCCAGCGCTTTCATCCCGCCGAGCGAACCACCAAGAACCGCTGTCAGATGAGAGATGCCAAGTTCTTTCAAAGCGGCATATTCCGCACGCACCATGTCGCGTATCGTAAGCAGCGGAAATGAGGCCCGGTAAGGTTCTCCGGTTTCCGGGTTTATCGACGTTGGTCCCGTTGAACCATGGCAGCCGCCGAGCACGTTAAAGGTAATGACTTGAAAAACGTCTGTATCCACAGCTTTGCCAGGCCCGATCAGCCCCGACCACCAACCTGGATTTTCAGCAGTGCCTACAGCGAACTGATCGCCTGTCAGCGCATGGCAGACGAGGATGGCCGGAGCCCCTTCTTTTCCGCAGCGTTCATAGGCAAGTTTCACATCATGCAAGACTTCCGTAGATTCTAAGGTCAGTGATCCTATGGATACAGTCGTCATGTCCGTTCCCTCCTTACACGTTTTCCAAAACTGCTGCCTGGATGGCTTGTTCAAGATCGGCAATCAAATCTTCCGGATTTTCAAGCCCTACTGACAAGCGGATCAATTCTTCGGTAACGCCTGACAATTCCAGTTCTTCTTTTTTCAATTGCTGATGCGTGGTCGAAGCCGGGTGGATGATCAATGATTTGGCATCGCCGACATTCGCTACATGCGACCATAAACCGACACTGTCAATGACTTTGCGCCCCGCTTCGCGTCCGCCTTTCACGCCGAAGTTGACGATTGAACCGTAGCCGTCTCTCAAATATTTCTGCGCCAACTGGTGAGACGGGTGGTCTTCAAAACCGATATAGTTTACCCACTCCACTTGCGGATGGTCTTTCAAATATTCCGCAATCAAGCGCGCATTGCTGTTATGGCGCGGGATGCGCAAATGCAAAGTTTCCAGTCCCTGCAGGAACGCATGGGCACTTTCCGCACTTAATGACGGCCCGAAATCGCGAAGCAGCTGCACGCGCAGCTTGGTTGCGAACGAGGCGCCTTCCACGTCGATGCCATAGCGGATGCCGTGGTAGCTTTCATCCGGCTCTGTGTAGTTCGGGAATCTTGAATTATTCCAATTGAACTTGCCGCCGTCCACGACAACGCCGCCAATGGTTGTGCCGTGCCCGCCGATCCATTTTGTCGCGGAATGGATGACAACGTCTGCGCCGAACGCGATCGGATTGCTGCCGTAAGGCGAGGCAAATGTATTGTCAATCAATAAAGGAATCTGATTTTCATGGGCGATGTCGGCTACCGCTTCTACATCAAAAACGTTCAAGCTTGGGTTTCCGATAATTTCACCGAAAATCGCTTTTGTTTTATCCGTAATGGCTGCCCGGAAGTTTTCCGGGTTTGTTGTTCCGTCTACAAATTTAACCGTGATGCCATAGCGCGGCAATGTGTTGGCAAAAAGGCTGTAGGTACCGCCGTACAGATTGCCGTCCGCCACAATTTCGTCTCCCGCTTCCGCTACGTTCAGAATGGAGAAAGCAATGGCCGCCATTCCCGATGCAAGGGCGACTGCAGCAGTCCCGCCTTCAAGAAGCGCCACACGCTGTTCAAAGACGTCCACGGTCGGGTTCATGATGCGCGAATAAATATTTCCTTGTTCTTTCAATCCAAATAAGTTTTGGGCATGCTCCGTATTTTTAAACACATAAGAAGTGGTTTTATGGATGGCTACCCCTCTCGCTCCAGTCACTGGATCCGGTTGTTGTCCGCCGTGCAATAAAAGCGTTTCTGGTTTAAAGTTTGTCATTTTGTTTTCCTCCTAAGGTTTTTTTGATGGAAACCGCGGTTGAGGAGGAATAGAAAAAAGCCCCCTTCAATTAAGAAGAGGGCCGTTGTATACGGATTGCCTCCTCTCATCTGCCAGATCCCGTCTTGCCGGATCTGTAGGATTTAGCACCTTTCCAAGCATCGCTTGTTGGTTGCCGGGCATCATAGGGCCTATTCCCTCCGCCTCTCTTGATAAGAGTATTCAGATTTAGTTTTCCATCATGTTGAGTAGTATAAAAAGAATAAAATAATTTGTCAAGTCTATCTTTTCTAAAAATTATGAAACCATTACTTCTTTCAGCCGTTTACTATATAGAGGTGAGAAAATATGATTTTATGGATTGCATTTGCACTTTTTTCAGGTTATTTGATCGGCTGCCTTCATGGTTCTTCCCTTGCCCAGCTCTTATCCGGCGTCAATGTCAAAAAAGAAGGCGTCAAAAATTCTGGAGCGTCCAATGCGGCAATCGTCCTTGGCTGGAAATACGGCGCACTGGTCGCTTTTTGGGACATCCTGAAAGGAGCTCTCGCCGTCGTCGGATTCCGCCTTTTGCTGAACAGCTTTTCTTTATCCGATGACACGGTTTGGATGCTCTTGTTCCTGGTAGGAGCCGGTGTGATTTTCGGCCACAACTTCCCATTTTATATGAACTTTGACGGCGGCAAAGGAACCGCTTCTGTCATAGGCGTCATGCTTGCGCTCGACTGGAAACTTGGGCTTGCCGGCGGATTGCTGCTGGTGCTGGCGGCACTAGTCACCAATTATTTGGTGATTGGCGTGCTGGTTTTGTATGGCATGTTTTTTGCCATCGCCTACTGGCCGGCTGAAGGCATCTGGCCCCTTGCCACTGCTGTTGCCTTATTTGCTATGGCCGTTTGGAAACATCTTGAAAACATTATTCGCATCAAAGATGGCACGGAAACAAAAGTATCTGCGGTATTTCGAAAGAAACCAGCAGGGTCCGCCTAACACAACGGCTTCACATAGGTCTTTTTGCTTCTTTTCTCTGCTTGAATAAAGTTTTTTAGAGATGCCCTTGACTTATTCGTTATTTCACAATAAAGTAAACATTACAAATCGAATAACGTACATCACTTTCTTATCCAGAGAAACCGAGGGACAGGCCCTATGACGTTTCGGCAGCGGGTTCGCTATATGCGAACACTGTGCTAATTCCTGCAGATGCTTTTTTTGCATCTGGAAGATGAGAACGAGATGGTTTCATTCTGAAGCCTTCTTTTTTCTTGTGGATAAGAAAAAAGAGGGCTTTTTTTCGTTCATTTTGAAAGAAAGTGGAAGTGTACAGTAAAGGTTTAGACAGCAAGAGGAGGCATACCAAATGATTCAATTTGAAAAGGTCGCAAAAACCTACCAGTCGGGCAAGCAGGAAATCCACGCGTTGAACGGCATTGACTTGACCGTTGAAACAGGTGAAATATATGGTGTCATCGGCTTTAGCGGCGCCGGCAAAAGTTCCTTGATCCGGACGGTCAACTTATTGGAACGGCCGACAAGCGGCCGGGTTTTGATCCACGGCAAAGACATCTCCACCCTATCCAGCAGAGAAATCCGGGAAACCCGGAAAGACATCGGCATGATTTTCCAGCATTTCAATCTGTTGAATTCAAAAACGGTGTACCACAACGTCGCCATGCCGCTTATCCTGGCAAACACACCGAAAAACAAAATCAAGGAACAAGTAAAAGACTTGCTTGATTTTGTGGGGCTTGCAGACCAAGCTGAGAAATACCCTGATCAGCTTTCCGGCGGACAGAAGCAGCGGATCGGCATTGCCCGTGCGCTTGCTACCAACCCTTCGGTTCTGCTGTGCGACGAAGCGACATCCGCGCTAGATCCGCAAACAACGCAGTCCATCCTGGAATTGCTTCGCCGCATCAACCGGGAATACAATATCACCATTTTGCTGATTACCCACGAGATGGGCGTAATCCGGGAAATCTGCGATAAAGTCGCGGTTCTCGAAGCCGGCAAAGTGATCGAACAAGGCAGCGTATTCGAAGTATTCACCAATCCGCAGCAGCCGACAACCCAGCGCTTTGTCCGTTCTGTCATGAACGACGACCTGCCTGAATCGCTTCTGAACCAAATTCAGGACCCGAACCGCAGCCATACGATCTACCGCGTCCAGTTTACAGGTCCTTCTGTCGGTCAGCCGTTGATGTCGCGGGTATCGCGGGAGTTCAATCTCGATCTGAACGTGCTGTTCGGCAACATCACCGAACTCCAAGGCGCCCCATATGGCAATTTGATCGTCGAGTTTTCCGGAACGCCGGCTGAAATTGAGCAGGCGTTGAAAGCGATTCGAAGCGACACGGTCAAAGTTGAGGAGGTTAAGAACTATGCTAGTTGATAACGAACAAATTTTAGAAGCCCTTTGGGAAACCGTTTATATGACAGGTGCTTCGTTTCTTTTTTCTTTGATCATCGGATTCCCGCTCGGAATACTGCTGGTCGTCACCCGCAAAGGGCATTTGTTGGCAAACGAGCCGGTTTCGAAAGTTTTGAACATCATCATTAATATTTTCCGCTCCGTGCCATTCATCATTTTGATGGTCGCCATCATTCCGTTGACCCGCCTGATTGTCGGCACGTCAATCGGCACAGCAGCCGCCATCGTCCCACTGGTCTTTTATGCAGGGCCGTATATCGCACGCTTAATCGAAAACTCCTTGCTTGAAGTGGATAAAGGCGTTATCGAAGCAGCGCAGGCAATGGGTGCCACCCCTGGGCAAATCATCTTCCGCTTTTTGATTCCGGAAGCCTTGAGTTCACTGGTCCTGGCATTGACGATTGCGATTGTCGGCTTGATTGGTGCATCCGCTATGGCCGGAGCCATCGGAGGCGGCGGCCTCGGAGACTTGGCCATCACCTACGGTTACCAGCGCTTTGATACCTTAGTCATGGTCATCACCGTCGCTATCCTGGTGATTCTCGTCCAAGGCGTGCAGTCGCTCGGAAACGTGTTGTCAAAACGCGTACGCCGCAGTTAAAAACAACATCATTAAATTCTAAAACAACTAAAACAAACATTGGAGGAAACACAACATGAAGAAAATTACTTCCCTTTTACTATTAGCCGCACTGGTTTTGCTTTTGGCAGCATGCGGAGGCGGCGATGAAGAAGGCGCCGACGGCAACCGAAAAGTCACACTTGGCATCAGCGGCTCTGATACAACGATTTGGGATTATGTAGGCGAAAAAGCTGCAAAAGAAGGGATCGACATCGAAATCGTTACGTTCTCTGACTATGTCGCACCGAACATGGCGCTTGCCGAAGGCGAATTGGATTTAAATGCATTCCAGACCATTTCTTATTTCGATGAATTTGTTGCTGAACATAAATTGGATATCGTCCCGATCGGTTCTACTGTTATTGCTCCAATGGGCCTTTACTCTGAAAAATACAAGACGGTCGATGAACTGCCGGACGGTGCTCAAATTGCGCTGCCGAACGAAGCGACAAACATGGGCCGCGGCTTATTGCTCCTGCAGGAAGCCGGTTTGATCAAGTTATCGGATGATGCCGGATTGACTGGCACTGCGGACGACATTATCGAAAACCCGAAAAATATCGAACTGGTGCCGATGATTTCCGGCCAGACGCCTCGTGCCATGGCGGATGTTGCTGCTTCGATCATCAATAACGGTGTTGCCGTCGATGCCGGATTGAATCCATCGGAAGATCCGATTGCCCGTGAAAGCGAAACTGCCGCTCCTTACATCAACTTGATTGCGGCCAGCAAAGAAAATGCTGACGATCCGGATTTCTTGAAGATCGTTGAACTGTATCAGCAGGACGATACTGCTGAATTTATCAAAGAACATACAAAAGGCGCTCAAATTCCGACATTCGTCCCTGTAAAAGAACTAGTGGATTACCAATAAACCTTGAGGAGGAACATCAATGACAGCTATCCAAGAAGCAGCCCTAACCATTTCCCAGTCCATCGACTCGAAACGCGAAGAGTATATCGCCACAAGCCAGGCCATCCATGCCAGACCGGAAATCGGCAATGAAGAAGTTTTTGCCAGTGCTACTTTGGTGGAATTGCTGGAAGATGCCGGTTTTACTGTTGAAACGGGTGTTGCCGGACACGACACTTCGTTTTTTGCCAGCAAAGAAAGCGCACTGCCCGGTCCGACCATTGCTTACCTCGCTGAATACGATGCCTTGCCGGGCCTCGGACACGCTTGCGGCCACAACATTATCGGCACGACAAGCGTCGCAGCGGCGATTGCCCTTTCGGAAACTTTTGCTTCCACTGGCGGGCGTGTCGTAGTGCTCGGGACGCCGGCTGAAGAAGGCGGACCGAACGGCAGCGCCAAAGGCAGTTTCGTGAAGCACGGGCTGCTCCAGGGAATTGATGCTGCATTGATGATCCACCCATCCGGGAAATCGGCCATCACCGGCCCTTCCCTTGCGGTCGACCCGCTTGATTTTCATTTTTACGGCAAACCGGCGCATGCGGCAGCTTCTCCGGAAGAAGGCATCAACGCACTCGACGCCGTGCTTCAATTGTTCAACGGCATCAATGCCCTGCGCCAGCAGTTGCCGTCTGATGCCCGTGTACACGGCATCATCACACACGGCGGCGATGCGCCGAACATCATCCCGGAATACGCTTCGGCCCGCTTTTACATCCGTGCCGATTCCTGGAAGAAGACCGAGGACACCGCACGGAAAATCCGTGCCATTGCTGAGGGAGCTGCTCTTGCCACTGGAGCAACCGTGAAAATTGAGCGGTTCCAGAACGAAGTGAAAGATCTGGTGTTGACCGATGCGCTGGATGCAATTGTACGCGAAGAACTGCTGGCGGTCGGCGAAGAAGTCGCTGCGTCCCGCTCGAAAGGACTCGGTTCAACGGATGCCGGCAATATCAGCTACGAAGTGCCGACGGCTCATCCGTACATCAAGATCGGCCCGGACGACTTGATTGCCCACACGGCTGAATTCCGTGAAGCAGCCAAGTCCGAAGCCGGCAATGACGCATTGATCCGCGGCGCAAAAGCGCTTGCGAATACAGGTTATCGCCTGCTGACGGATGCTGTGCTTCTTGAAGAAGTAAAACGGGCACATGCACAATCTTTAATTGAAAAAAATAGCAAAAAATAAAGAAAAGGCAGCGAAGTTCGCTGCCTTTTCTTGTGCAGAAGTGTATTTTAACCTTTACTGTGCATATCCATCTTACAATCGAGCGTATTTCCAAAATTCTCTTTTTTCATGCTAAAATAAAGAGAATACATATCTTAGGGGGAACTGTACATGTTTGAAGCTTTAATTGAACGCTTGGTTCGTTATGCAAAAATCGATACACAATCTGATTTTGAAAGCACAGAAACACCGTCAACACCAGGCCAGTGGGATTTACTGAATGTACTGGAAAAGGAAATGACCGATATCGGACTGGAAGATGTCGGCATGGATGAATTCGGTTACCTGTTCGGAACTTTGCCTGCCAATACCGATAAAGAACTGCCGGTCGTTGGCTTCTTGGCCCATGTGGATACAGCGACAGACTTTACCGGGAAAAATGTCAATCCGCAGCGCATCGAAAACTACGACGGCAACGATATTCAATTGAGTCCAAACGTCACAATGGCGGTTGCCGACTTTCCAGATTTGAAAAATTACGGCGGCCACACACTTATTACGACCGACGGCACGACTTTGCTTGGCGCTGACAATAAAGCGGGCGTCGCAGAAATCATGACAGCAATGGAATATTTGATCCAGCATCCGGAGATCAAACACGGCAAAATCCGCGTAGCGTTTACGCCGGACGAAGAAATCGGCCGCGGACCGCATAAATTCGACGTCGGCCGTTTTGCTGCTGACTACGCTTATACAATGGACGGCGGGCCGCTTGGCGAACTGCAGTACGAAAGCTTCAACGCCGCTGCCGCCAAATTGACGGTCCAAGGGAAAAGCGTCCATCCGGGTTCTGCTAAAAACAAAATGGTCAATGCCCAGACCGTCGCCATCCGTTTCCAGGAAGAAATGCCGAAAAACGAATTGCCGGAATTGACGGAAGGCTATGAAGGATTCATTCATCTAAATAGCTTTAGCGGCAACGTGGAAAAAGCGGTATTGTCTTATATCATCCGTGATTTTGACAAAGACGCTTTTGAAGCGAAAAAAAGCCATATGCAAAAAACAGCCGCGAAGCTGCAGGAGCAGTATGGCACTGAAGCCGTAAAACTGGAACTTGAAGATCAGTACTACAATATGCGTGAAAAAATCGAACCGGTCATGGAAATCGTTGACGCAGCCGAGGCCGCGATGAAAGCGCTCGGAATCGAGCCGAATATCGTGCCGGTCCGCGGCGGTACAGACGGTTCGCAATTGTCGTATATGGGCTTGCCGACACCGAACATTTTCACTGGCGGCGAAAACTACCATGGCCAGTATGAATTCATTTCGGTGCAAAACATGGAAAAAGCCACACAAGTCATCGTGGAAATCGTGAAATCGATGGAACAAAAATAAGCGCCTGCGGGCGCTTATTTTTTTGTTCAGATAATGCTGCGGCCATTTTGTGCCAGCGCGTAGTGAATCCCGTGCTGCAGGGTTTGGAAGCAATTGAATTTGGAAAGGTTCAAGCCGGATTCGGTAATCACCATGCTCATTTTTGGTGCAATGCCGACCAAGATCGTATCGGTCCCGATCAACGACGCCGTCGATCCCAATTTATCAATCAATGCTGCCGCATGAAGCGTGAAATTGTTGTTCAAGCCGGTTAAATCGAGCACCAAGTATCTCGCTTTGTACTTCGGAAGGTTTTGCAAAGTTTTGACCAAAAGCTCTTCTGCCCGCGCTTCATCATACGTTCCGAGCAATGGAACAACTACAATGTCTTCAAGCACCGGTATGATCGGCGAAGAAATTTCCTTGATCAGTTCATTGAGTTCTGCCGTTTTTTCATCGACCAGCCGTTCCAATTGGCTAATTTGCTCGGCTTCTTTCAAGCGGGCAAGCCGGTGAATGTTTTCTTCAATATTTTTTTCGGAAGGGAAATACTCAATGACGGTTTCCAGATGGCCTTCAATTTGATGGTGCAAAACGCGGTACCAAATATTGCGCCCGAACAGCAAGGTGAAGATGCCGGCATAATGGGCAGCCAAGTATCTCCCCCCCTCTTTTTTCCCTTGTGCTACGTTAATCTTGTGTTCCCAACTGTTCTTTAAATCCACCCGGAGAGTCCCAGCAGATTCATCCAACTCGTGAATGCTCGCTTTCCCCCATCCTGCAGAAGCATATGTATTGGTAATCAAGTGCGCAGCTTCAGAAATGCTGACGTTTTTCATCCCGGTAAAGTATTCGCCGACCAGTAAACCTTGGCGGAATCCGGTAGTCTCCAGCACGACGCCCGCTGCATCTTCTCCTGAAATTTCCTCTATCGTATCAAAAAATAATTTCATTGCACTTGCGGTCCAAAATAGTACAGAATCCTGGCCTTCGAATAGAAACCGGCCTTCTTCCAGATCCCATGCAAATTGCAGACCGCCAACATTTATTTCCGGTTTTGTTTCCATGCGATAACCCCTCTCGTTCTCATCTTTTATTTTATCATATCCTCCCTTGCTATCTAAAGCGTATAGGCGAGCAGACGCTTCATGTTTGAGGTGCCGCCATTTGAGGAATACAAAACTAATGACAATTTAGAAAGAGGTGCTTCTCATGACAGACAAAAAACCTTTTAATGAAGAAAACCGTGAAACAAGAGATACGCCATCCAGAGACAATCCGGAACAGGTCAAAACAGATAAAGAAACAATGCATGAAATGTTTAAAGAAGAAGAGACAGTCGACGCCATCCCATTAGAGGATTTAAAAGAAAATATGGATGACGAGGAGAATAAACGTTCCACAAAAGACAGTTCCGGAAGCGACAAACTCTTCCCGGATTAATGCTCAGAATTAACCTACTTTTCTGAAGAACCGCATGGTGCCCACCATGCGGTTTTTCTGTGTTATGATTCTTGAATGAACAGGAGTGACCTTACGAATGAAAAATTGGATTTACCCTCTTATGGTTGTGGTAGCAGCAAGCTGTTACGGCATCCTTTCAACAATTATCAAAGTGGCCATGGCCAACGGATTTACTGCCGCTGAAGCGGTAACAAGCCAATATTTTGTCGGCTTTGCCCTTGCAGTCGTGCTGCTGCTCTTTACGAAGCGAAGAATCCCTCGCCTGCACGGCTGGAAAGTATTGGCGTTGTCCGGTGCATTCACCGCTGCAACCGGCATGGTCTATGGACAATCCCTTGTCTATTTGCCGGCTTCCCTCGCAGTCGTCCTGCTCTTCCAATTTACGTGGATCGGCATGTTCCTGGATTGCATCGTGCACCGCCGCTGGCTGAAACGCACTGAAGCCGTTTCACTGGTATTACTGTTCGGCGGCACAATACTTGCCGCGGGAGTGATTGACGCAGATCTCAGCAGCATCCCTTGGCAAGGATGGGCTTGGGGCATCGGAGCGGCATTCTGTTTTTCTGCCTTTATGTTTGTCAACGGCATAAAAGTCGAAGGCATGGATACCACGACCCGTTTGTTTTTTGTTTCTTTTGCAGCCGCTATTGTGATCTCGATTTTCCAGACACCGGAAATCGTCTGGAACGGCCAGCTCTTTAACGAAGGCCTGTGGGTATACGGCTTGTTGCTCGGATTTTTCGGCATTATCATGCCCATCTGTTTCTTCTCGATTGCCGTCCCGCATGTCGGCTCCGGCCTCGCTTCCATTTTAAGTGCGATGGAATTGCCGGTAGCCGTTATCGCCTCGGTCCTGGTCTTGAATGAAACTTTGACGATCCTTCAAGTGGTCGGCATCTTCGTTATATTATTCGGCATGGTGCTGCCAAGCATATTCAGCCGAAACCCGAAAATTGTAGAACCCGTTTAAAGGCCTGCTTCCCAGCAGGCCTTTTTGTTTTGCTTTGGCAGTTACTCCGATCTCTCGGTGATTTACAGCTTCTAATGTTTAGCAAGATTTTAAACAGGAATATAGATAAGGAGCAGCAAACTACTAAAGGAGTGAAGAGGATGAATCAGGAAGAATTGAAGCAGAATGCTTTAAAAATTTTAGAAGAAAGCCATGTTGGTATTTTATCAACGGTGAAAGGTGATAAGCCGCATTCCCGTTACATGACGTTTTTCAATGATGAATTCACTTTATACACCGCAACCAACAAACAAACACAAAAAGTCGACGAGCTTGAAGCCAACCCGCACGCCCATATCCTGTTAGGCTATGAAGGCCAAGGTGTCGGAGATGCGTTCCTTGAAATTGAAGGCACGATGGGCGTTCACGATGACCAAAGCATGATTGATAAAGTATGGAACGAACATTTGGAAGGGTGGTTCTCAGGACCGGATGATCCGAATCTTGTCATTTTAGCCATCAAACCGGATCGTGCTCGCCTGATCAACAAAAAAGGCAAAGAGCCGCAGACGCTCCAATTATAAAATAAAAAAACGGCTCATTTATTTGAGCCGTTTTTTAAGGTTGCAGAATTGCGCGGAGGCCTTCTTTATTGAAAAGCAAATCTTCCAGCGTGTATTCGTCCAGTACTGCCAGATAAGCATGCAGCGCTTTTCCGAGTACACCGCGCAGTCCGCAGACTGGTGCAATTGGACAGCGATTATGTTCCATGTCAAAACATTCAACCAGATGGAAATCGTCTTCCATGCGCCGAACGACTGTACCGATGTTGATGTTCTCTGGAAGGTCTGCCAAACGGATGCCGCCTCCCCGTCCTCTGACGGTGTGGATAAAGCCGGCTTTGCCAAGTTCGAAAGTGACTTTCATTAAATGGTTTTTCGATATATTGTAAGCATCAGAAATTTCCTGGATGGTCGAGAGTTTATCTTCTTCTGTTGAAGCCAGGTAAATCAATACGCGCAATGAGTAGTCGGTGTACATTGTCAGTCTCATTTTTTCACCTTCCCTGCCTATTCATTATAGCGGCTAAGCAGTCTCCAGAAAAGAAATTGAGACTTGTTGAAAACAGACTTGATTTGCGTGCAAGCAAAATCGAAAAGGAGCGAATCGATTATGTTATCACCTGAAACTCGAATGATTATCAAATCCACTGCCCCAGTCCTTGAAGATCACGGCGTTGCCATTACCACCCGATTTTACAGCAGAATGTTTGATGAGCATCCCGAATTGCTGAACATTTTCAACCACGCAAACCAGGCGCAGGGACGCCAGCAGACGGCGTTGGCCAAAACCGTTTATGCAGCAGCTGTCCACATCGACAATTTAGAGGAAATCATGCCTGCCGTTATTCAAATTGCCCATAAACACGTCAGCCTGGGCGTTAAGCCGGAACATTATCCGATTGTCGGTGCCCACTTGCTGATTGCAATGAAAGAAGTGCTCGGAGATGCGGCAACCGATGAGATTATTCAAGCCTGGTCTGATGCCTACGGCGTGATTGCCGATGCCTTTATCAGCGTCGAGAGGAGCATGTACCAAACCACAGCGGAACAAGAGAACGGCTGGAATTATTTCAAGGACTTTGTTGTAGCGCGCAAAGTAAAAGAAAGCGACGTCATCACTTCGTTTTATTTAAAACCAGCTGACGGCTCCAATGTGCCGACCTATATACCGGGCCAATACATTTCGGTGCGCGTGTCCATCCCTGGAGAAAAATATACGATGATCCGGCAGTACAGCTTATCCCAGGCATCCAAGCCGGATGAATTCCGCATTTCCATTAAACGGGAAGCCGACAATGACCCGAACGGAATCGTTTCGATTTACCTTCATAAACAAGTAAACGAAGACGACCGGCTAGAAGTCAGTGCACCAGCCGGCGTGTTTGTCCTCGATGCTTCTAAATCGACACCGGTCGCTTTTATCAGCGGAGGCGTCGGCATCACACCGATGATGAGCATGTTCGAAACCGTTGCCACTTCGACGCCGGAACGCCCGACGGTCTTTCTTCACGGGGCACGGAACCGAAACCAGCATGCGTTTGATGAAGACATTAAAAGTTTTGTCAACCGGATGGAGAACGCTTCCTACAGCACCGTCTATTCCGACGAGGAAAACGGCTTTATTACCCGGGCGATGCTAGAAGAACATGTAGATCCCGCCGGAGATGCCTATGTTTGCGGACCGGTGCCGTTCATGGTCAACATGATTCGAGAACTGCGCAATATCGGCATGGATGACAGCCGGATCCATTACGAATTCTTCGGACCAGCTATGGATTTGGAAGAACTGAAGAGCCAATAAATAAACTGTTTGTTTACGAGGGGCTGTCCAATAAGTCGAATATCAGACTTATTGGACAGCCCCCTGCTTCTAATAAAGCGTTGGGAGTACTATTGCTCCTGTCTCTGCATCGCTGCGCTAGCTTCGAGACATGAAAAACCGTTGCATCGCTACGCTAGCTTCGTCGCAAAGGAGTTGTCCCAAATTACTTTTGGGACAACTCCTTTATTGTGGCTTTTCTGTGAATTCAAAATGTGTCTAAATTTTAAAGATGTATTTTAAATATATCTTTAATTTTTTTTTAGGAATATAGTAAAGCTATAGAAAACAAAAGGAGCGATTGACAATGTTATCACAACAAACAAGATCCATTATTAAATCAACAGTACCGGTTTTAGCAGAACACGGAACAGCGATCACTACTGTTTTTTACAAGAATATGTTTGAAGCGCATCCTGAACTTTTAAATATTTTTAATCATGCAAACCAGAAAAAAGGCCGCCAGCAAGCGGCGCTTGCCAATACCGTCTATGCGGCAGCCGTCCATATCGACAATCTTGAAGCCATTCTGCCGGCTGTCGTGCAGATTGCCAATAAACACGTAAGCTTAGGCGTAAAGCCGGAACATTACCCAATCGTCGGCGAATATTTGCTGAAAGCCA
This sequence comes from Planococcus liqunii, assembly GCF_030413595.1. NCBI lineage: Bacteria > Bacillati > Bacillota > Bacilli > Caryophanales > Caryophanaceae > Planococcus > Planococcus liqunii. The sequence continues at coordinate 3,297,935 of NZ_CP129238.1, forward strand.
TCAAAGAAGTATTGGGCGATGCCGCAACAGACGACATCATCAATGCCTGGGCTGAAGCCTACGGCGTAATTGCAGATGCCTTCATCGGCGTTGAACACAAAATGTACGAAGAAGCCGAAGCCCAGGAAAACGGCTGGAAATTCTTCAAAGACTTTGTGGTTGCCCGCAAAGTAAAAGAAAGCGAAAACATCACTTCGTTTTATTTAAAACCAGCGGACGGATCGAACGTTCCAACTTACCAGCCTGGCCAATACATTTCTGTACGCCTTTCGATTCCTGGCGAGAAATACTTGTTCAACCGCCAATACAGCTTATCGCAGGCAGCACAACCGGATGAGTTCCGCATTTCCGTGAAACGGGAAGCCGACAATGACCCGAACGGCCGTGTCTCTGTTTACCTTCATGAAGAAGTAAACATCGCCGACACCATTGAAGTCAGCGCACCAGCAGGCGAATTCGTTCTGGATGCCGGCAAGAAATCGCCGGTTGCCTTTGTCAGCGGCGGTGTCGGCATCACGCCGATGATGAGCATGTTCGAAACTGTGGCAACGCTCACTCCTGAGCGCCCAACCGCTTTCTTGCACGCTGCGCGCAACGAATCCCTGCATGCCTTCGACCAAGATATCCAAAAATATGCGAATTCTATGGAAAATGCAGCTTACAAGACCTTGTACTCCGACCAGCCAGACGGCTATATCACCCGCGAAGTATTGAAAGAAATGGTCGATGTGACCGGCGACGTTTACGTATGCGGCCCTGTGCCTTTCATGGAACAGATGATCCGGGAACTGCGCAGCCTCGGCATGGCAGAAGAACAGATCCACTTTGAATTCTTCGGCCCTGCTGTCGCTTTGCAAACCGTTTAAGCAATCAAAAAGCTGTCCGCTTTCCGAAGCGGGCAGTTTTTTTGAGTGAGTGATCATAGAACCTGCTCGACCGCTCATAGCCACTTTTAGAACGACAAAAAAGGCCTGCCGGTTCGGCAAGCCTTTTCTATTTCATTTTCCGCAGCAAATACAGCAAGTAAGGGGTTCCGATCAAAGCCACAATCAAGCCGCTCGGGATGTCCTTCGGCGCAATCAGGATGCGGCCGATAAAGTCAGCGGTGACAAGCAGCAGCCCTCCGATCAAACCGGATGCCAGCATCAACGGCAAGTGGCGGAAGCCAACAATCCGGCGGGCGATGTGCGGAGCTACCAAGCCGATAAAGCCGATCGTTCCTACGATTGAAACGGCCGCGGTGGAAATGGCCACTCCGATAACCAGCGCCCATACCCGGGTCGATCTTACATTCAATCCGAGACCGGCAGCTACGTCATCTCCAAACGTCAGCGTATCCAAGCTGCGTGTAATGTAAACGGCTGGCCAGATAAATAGCGCAAACAACAACAAGGCGAGCTGCACATCGTCCCAGCCTTTCGCGTAGGTGCTTCCCGACAGCCAAACAAGCGCACTGGCCACTGCCAGTTTCGCTTTGACGACAAATACCTGCGTTGCCGCCGAACCGAACGCCGAAATCGCAATCCCCATCAACGCAACAAGCATTGGCTGGAAATTATTTTTCCAGGCGGTGACTAAAATGATGCCCAGTGCCAAAGAAGCGCCAAGCGTTGCACCAAGCGGCAAAAAGGCCGGCGGAACAGCCGGGAAAACAACGAGCAAGAGCATCGCACCCGCTCCTCCCATTGAGGTGACGCCAAGCACGCCGGCATCTGCCAACGGATTTCGGAGCACGCCTTGTAAAATAACGCCGGTCAGCGCCAGCATGACGCCGACAATAAAACTAGTCAGAACGCGCGGAACCCGGAAATTCCAAACGACCGGCTCCAGCCAAGCGAAGTTCCACGCAGTCCCGTTAAAGCTCAGTGCCAGTACGGTAATTCCAAGAATTAAAAGAATTAAAATCGGCACCAAGACCGATAAGCGAACCGGTTTTGTCGTCCCTCCCACTTGGCGGTCGCCGCGTTTCAGCGATTTAGCTGTCTTCCAAGCCAAATACAATAGCCACGGACCGCCGATCAGCGCCGTCATTGCGCCGACCGGCACTTCCTGGCCCGGCTGGATCAAACGGCCCAATACATCGGCACCGATCAGCATGACGCTGCCCCATAAAAACGAATGGATGAAAATCTGCAGATGGCCGCGTATGCCCATCATGCGGACAATATGTGGCGCCATCAGCCCAATAAAGCCGATCGGCCCCACTACACTGACAACGGCAGCGGAGAGGATGATTGCCACTCCCCACGCCGCGAGTTTTACTGCCTGGACATTCTGACCAAGAGATGACGCGATATCTTCTCCAAGCGATAAAATATCCATCGGCTTTGCCAGCAGCAACGATCCGATAAAAAGCACCAGGACAACTGGCGCTGCAAAACGGACCCCTTCCCAGTTCAACTGGACAAGCGTGCCCGATCCCCATAGGAACAAGCCGTTCGTTTCATTCTCAAAAAGCAGCTGCATCGCACCGGTTAACGAAGAAAATAAAAGCGAAATAATCATTCCGGTCAAAGCCACACGCACAGGCTCCATCGCTTTGCCTGCGAGCCCCACTACCAAGACAGAAGAAAGGACGGCTCCAAGCAACGCTGTGATAAAAGGAAAAGCCCCCAATACATTCGGAAAGAAAATCATGGACAGGACGACGAAGAAAAAGGCTCCTGCATTGATGCCGAGTGTGCCTGGAGACGCCAGCGGATTATTCGTCAAGGTTTGCAGAACCGCACCGGATACGGCCAATGCGCCGCCCGCCACAATTCCGATAGCCAGCCGCGGCAGTCGCAGCGACGTCACGATATCCTGGATGCGGCCATCGCTCCAGACGCCGGTCAGCAGTTCTGAAATTGTGTAATCTGCTTGCCCTTGCGTCAAATGAATAACTGACAGCGCTACAAGCAGGAAAAAGCCCCCTGTCAGCGAGACAAAGGACTTCTGTTTTAACTTCCCGGACATTATTGATTCACCATCACATCTGTAATCTGGTCCATTAAGGTTTTCGCTGACAACGGACCGCCGTATAGCCATGTATCCGCCCCTAGGTCATAGGTGCGTCCTTCTTTTACGAACGCCAGGTTTTCCCATACCGGATTGCCTTTCAGCTGGTTTTCGTAAATATTGTCTTCGTCAGGAACCGTGTATAAATAATTGGCATTCTCATACTTGACCAAGCCTTCCACGTTGAATGTGCTCGAACCGAACACTTCAAATTGATCCGGCTGGTGGACATTTTTCAGCCCGATGCGGTCTAAAATAATCGAAGCCATTGAATTCGGCGTGAACACCCGGATTTCAGGAGCTTGCGGGCCGGTGTATGCCAAAGTCAAAATTACATCTTTGGTCTTCAAGTTGGCTGCTTCAATTTCAGCAGCGCTTGCTTCGTATTCTTTTTCAAGATCAGCCAGGACTTGATCCGCTTCAGCTGTCTTATCTACCGCTTTGGCAATTTCCTTGAACGTTGTTTCCATTTCCTGATAAAGGTCAATGCTTTCATCTTCCGGATACGGATTGAAGATGACCGTTGGGGCGATGGTTTCCAGTTCTGCAAGCATCGCATCGTGGCGGAAGCTTACTCCAATGATCAGATCCGGTTCAATCGCGGCGATGGCTTCCAGGTTCGGTTCTTGCCGCCCGCCAACGTCTACTACCGTTTCATCCAATTGGGGCTCGATATTGACATAATCGCCATACTCAGCGATGTCTGCCATGCCTGCCGGCTGAACGCCTACAGCCAATAAGTCTTCAGCATATGTCCATTCCAGCACGACCACTTTTTTTGCAGGCGCATCCAATTTCACTTCTCCGTTCGTACCGGTAATTGTCACCGGTTCTCCTGCAGCCTCTTCGTTAGTGGCCGTTTCTTCACCAGCAGACGAACAAGCTGACAGAACCAGCAAAACCATTGCCGTCAACAACATCCATTTCTTTTTCATATAGGTAAGCCTCCCAGCTATTTGATAACCGTTCTCAATAAGTATAATTTTAGTGCTTGTACACTTTATTGTAAAGGATTTTTGTGAAATAAGATGAAAATCGTTCTCATTTATCATGAATTTATGATATAGTAGCCGTAATAAGATGTTGCATTGAGTTCGACTTATGGAAAAAGATGCGGAGGAATTGCACAATGGCGACGGCTGTTCAAACCAACAACTTGTCAATTGGCTATAACGAAAATTTATTATTTGAAAACCTGAACTTATCCATTCCGCGCGGCGAAATTTCAGTATTTGTCGGCAGCAACGGCTGCGGCAAATCCACACTGCTTCGTTCGATTGCGCGTTTACTTAAACCTCACGAAGGTTCTATATTGCTGGAAGGCAAAGAAGTCCACAAGCTGTCTTCACGGGAAGTGGCAAAGAAAATGGGCATTCTGCCACAGTCTCCTGTTTCACCGGAAGGCTTGACGGTGCATGATCTGGTAAAACAGGGCCGCTATCCCCACCAATCCTGGCTGAAGCGCTGGACGGAAGAAGATACTGAGAAAGTTGAAGCTGCCATGAAGGCCACGCGCGTTGATGAATTCCGCGACAAGCCGGTCGATGAACTGTCCGGCGGCCAGCGCCAGCGTGCATGGATTGCCATGACGCTTGCCCAGGATACCGATATCATTCTTCTTGATGAGCCTACCACTTATCTGGACATGACGCATCAGATTGAAATTCTGGATCTGCTGTTTGAATTGAATGAAGTGCACGGCCGCACAATCATTATGGTACTGCATGACCTGAACCTGGCTTCCCGGTATGCACACAATATCATCGCCATTAAAGATGGGGCAGTTTTCGGCCAAGGAACTCCGGAAAATGTCATCAATTGCGACCTTGTGCGTTCTGTTTTCGGAATGGAATGCCAAGTTTCCAAAGACCCACTATTCGGCACGCCGCATTGTGTTCCATTCGGCAGAGGGCGCTGCATCGTACCGGAACTCCGCCAAGCAAAGAGCGGAGCCTGATATGAAAGAACTTGAGCTTTGCCAGGTGAAAGTCCGGGAAGATGCGCATGGCTTTATGACCATGCAGCAAGGCCTTGGCAGCCATTATCCCGAACTGGCCGCTGAAATCAAATTACAAACCGGAGCATCCACTGAAGCAGTAGCATCGTCTATCTTCATGCGGCGCTTCGGCTTTTTTATAACCGCTCAGCTCTACCTGCTCGCCCACGGCAAGATGTGGGAAGGGCCGCTTGATGCCGTTTATCTTGTAAGGACAGAAGGCGGCATTGCATTCGAAATTGACGAGCGCTTTGTCCGCAGCCGCAAAGAAGGCGATTTGGAAAAAGTCTTAAAGGACTATGCATTTCCTGTGGTGGAAGCCTTCCGGAAAGTCGGACACGTTTCGAAATTAATTCTTTGGGAAAATATCTGGGGATACGCCATCTGGATGTACGGCATGCTCGAGTCGGAACAAGCGGAACAGGATGCAGCCGCTCTTCTGGATTCCGCCATCTGGCAGCCCGAAATGCGTAAATCCCCTTTCCGGCAATTTCTTGGCGGGCGCAGCCTTGAAGAATCAAAAGCGGATTATCAGCGCATTACGTGCTGCTTGTACAAAGATCTGCCGGATACCGACAAATGTCCCTACTGCCCCGTAAAAAAATGAGCGCTCCGCTGATGCGGAGCGTTTTTTGTTATCCAGCTGATGATTCGCTGTCCAGAAATTCCAGGCGGTTGCCGAATGGGTCGGAAACGAAAAAGCGCTGAACCTCCGGAATGCTGGTGTCGTTTTTCACTTCATAGTGGTTTGCAGCCAAATGCTCCTGAAGCGCATGAAACCCGTTCACTCTAAAAGCGGGATGTGCTTTTTTGGCCGGCGAAAACGGTTCTTCCACACCGACATGCAATTGATAAGAGCCAAACTCAAACCAGGCGCCGCCTCTGCCTTTTAAAGCATCCGGTTTTTCAATTTCATTCATGCCGAGAATGCCTGCATAAAAATCAACCGCTTCCTGTTCCTTGCCTTTTGGTGCTGCAACTTGTACATGATCAATTTTGCCGATTGTAAATTCCATTTTTTCACCCCTTCTTTACTTTAGGGTAGCTAACTTCTTCTATAAAGAAAAGATGATTGTATTTATCAATTACCATAAGATTGGCTTATCACTTTGCAAATACTTCCTTTTGCCGTAGCATGAAAAATAAAGGAGGAAGGACTTGTGGAATTTCCCGTTCAGTTGAAACATAAATTAGCAGCTCAATCCATCGCTGTTGATCGTCCCCCCGCTTCCCGTTTGTCTTCCGATTTCGAGACACTCATCGAAGAAACCAAACAATGGAGCGGCACGGACAATAACGGCGTAGCTGTCTCTTACTTTTTCCGCCAATATGCCCTTTTCATCTCTGCACAATTCGACTTGCTTACTTTTCACAATGGCTACTTCGCCTGTTCATGGAAAGACATCGAATTTGGCCGCATACATAATTACGGGTTCAATTTGCTTCAAACACATATTGATTCACGCCACTATACGCCAGTTTCTCCTGAAAACCGGCAGGAGGCGATGCATTTCATCTTAACGGAGCAAGTGGATAGCCTGATCAAGGAATTTCGAAAATACGTGAAAATTTCTCCCCTTATCCTATGGGAAAATGTGCTCGGCTCCGTTGTCTGGTTTTACGCCACTTTGGAAAAAAGAGAGCCGAGAAGAACTGCCGAAGACATCGACTGGCTGCTCGAACCAAGCAATTGGGCACCGATTAAAACTTCCTATCTGCAAAAATTGATGGGGACTGCTTCATTGGAGCAAGCCGTATCGGGTCCGCTGCGGAAGACCTGCTGCCTGTATAAGAAACTCCCGGCTTTTGCCACTTGCACGTTTTGTCCGCAGCCCCGTCCATAAAAACCAAAAGGCCTCAGCACTGTGCTGGGGCCTTTTAATCTTATTTTTCAAATACTTCATGAATAATCTGGCTCGGATTAGCATTAGCCAAGTTTTTGTAGATGCAGCTCGCCGGTTTTTTCGGCAATCCCTTAGCAAAAGCTTTAGCTTGTTCAGTTTCGCCAACAACGTGGACTTCGTCCCAATGGCGATCTTTTTTCATTTTTTCAATCTTTCCTGCCATATCTTTGTAGAAGCGTTCCAGGTTTTCTTTCATGCGCCAGTTGAAGTCGTCTGCTGCACTTCCCGAGTTGCCTCCAACATGGCTTCCAGCATTGAAAGATCCTGTGCTGCCGCCCGCTGTATGGGAAGCAGAATGGACGCCTTTCTGTTCATTCCAGACATCCAATCCTGAATCGAATTCTTCAAAGACTTCTTCATTGATGATTCCCATGGAAGTATCCAAGATTCGAACGCCTTTGAAGCTTGGCAGCACAATTCCCGCATATGGATAGGCTTTGTACATATATCTCAACTCATCCAGTACCGGTGCACTTTCCCAATGGAAGCTTGTCTTAACGGGCACTTGCACATAATGCACAAACCACAGATCATCCTGTGGAGACGCAAAAATTACAACGCCCTTGTTGAGGTCATCTCGATGGTCATTAATTTCTCGTTCAACTTTTTTTCTTAAAGATTGATAGGTTTTAAGTTCTTTCTCATTTTGGGAGGCTGTTATATATTCCTCAATCCGCTTCAGTCCATTTTTAAGGTGTATTTTCCACGCCCCGTTCTGCGCATTCAAATCGGCGGGGTTCGTATTGAGATACACACTTAAAACACAGCGGTCTTCACAATTGAAAGCTTTGAGTTTCTGAATTTCGTCGTATAATGTCATACATTCATCATCCTCCTTAAAATCCATCCTACTTATCTCAATACCCTAAGTCTTTTTCGTTAAACAGTCAATCAATTACTATTTTAATTATTCAGACGTTTAAAAGAAGTTGTGTGAGGTAAACAGGTAGTGCAAGAAAAATATAAGGAGTGTGACTAAAATGGAAAATATCGATAAAAAAGTAGATGACAAACTAAAATCCTTCGATAACGAAAAAAAGGAGGATATTTTAGCGAATTTTGAACACTTCAAACAATACTTAAGCTCAAAAGTTGAATTGGGCGAAAAGATGGGATTGAGCGAAGAACGCTTGGCCCAAATCACTGAAAAAGTCGCCGATTACTTAGCAAAAAATGAAGATCCAAAAAACCGCGAAGAATATGTTTTACAGCAATTATGGAGCGTAGGGGAAAAAGAAGAACGCCATATGTTAGCCCACATGCTTTTACGCTTAGTGAAAAAAGAATAATAAAAAGGCCTTCCTCAATGGGAAGGCCTTTTTTCAAACAACCGAAACATCGCTAAGTAAACAAATCCGCTGATCACAGCTAAAGCCGCCAAGATGGCGAATGTCCAACCGAATCCAAACCACGCCGTCATCGGGATGGAAAGCGGTGCAATCATCCGGCCAATCGTATAGCGCAAACTGGCTGCTGCAAAATACTGCCCCCTTTTATCTTCTGGTGCAAGTTTCGAGATAAAGCTTTGCTGTACTCCCACCACCATCAGTTCGGCAAAAGTGAAAATCCCCATCGCGACGACAAACATCCAGAACCACGACGTAAGCGGAAACAATAGCATGGCCGCTGCGTAAAGAAGAGTGGATAAGAAAAAGACCCATTTCTCCGGAAATTGCGTCATCCACCGCGTTACGATTACAGTCAGCAATGCCACCAGCAAGCCATTTTCAGACAGCAGAAAACCGAAAGACGTTTCACCGGTCACAGTCCATTCTTTCCCGAAGAAAGAAGCAATCGTTTGGACATCGATGGTTTCTTTCAAATAAACCGGAATCAATAAGTCCAGCTGCATGAACGTTTGTGCCACCAAAACGCCAGCGATGACAAAAAGCAAAAACAGGCGATCGTTGAAAATAAGGCCGTATTCCTTAAACTGCTTAGCGACAGCTGCCGGCCAACCGGTTTTTTCTTCCGTTGCCCATTGGTCCGCCAATTCCCGTGCCAAGGTTTCATTTGTATAAAGCCGAAGAATAACGCCCAGCACCATCGAAATTACCGCTACAACCAGCAGCAGTTCAAAACGGTACGTGAAGAACAGCACCGCGCCAAATAACGGCCCGACGACGACGGCAATATTAAGTGTCGTATAAAAGATTGCAAAGACATCGCTCCGGTACTTCTCCGGAATGACGTCTGCAATCATCGCCTGGCTGGCGGGCCAGTAAAGCGAACTGCACATGCCTGCCAACGTAAAGGCGATAAACCCTAGCTCAGGCGATTCAAGCCACGGCGAGTTGGCAAATGCGAACAGCAAAAATGCCCCGCCTTGGGCAACCGATGCAAATACAAGCATCGCGCGCCGGCCGAAGCGGTCTGCGCAATACCCTCCTACCAGATTAGCCGCCACTGAAAAAACTTGCGAGATGACGAGCAAAAGCCCGGCCGTCCCTTTTCCGAATTCATCTGCAAAATAAATCGCGAGAAATGGAAATACCATCCAATAACTTGTGTTCATAAAAAATTCGCCTACCAGGCGAACTTTTAAACTTCGATCCCAATCCCTAATCCTCATTTTCCCATCTCCGCGTTCTTAAAACTGTTGTGTTTAATCCAGTACTTCCAATAACTTATAGCTCAAACAAATATCAATCAGCAATTCTTTCCGCTCTTTGGCAAATTGGATCGAGATGCGCTCATGATCCCGTTCAATGATTTTGCCCGTGCCAAAAACACGGTGGCGAACTCTTGCCCCTTCCAAAAGTTCATCTTCCCTCTTAGCGGCATTCGGGTTATCCGGAACATCCACTTTAATCGGTGTCTTAGCGACCGTCCGGGTTTTTTGGGCTACCGACTTCTCCGGCACTACAATATCCCGCACTTCATCCACAAAGCGGGACTCGCTGTCATAGCTAATCAGTTCCAAATGCTTTTTGGCACGCGTCATGCCGACGTAAAACAACCGCCGTGCTTCTTCCAAGGTGTCGGGGTTTTCTGCATCTTCCTCGGTCGGGATGATGCCTTCCACCAGATCAATCATATACACCCGTTCAAATTCCAAGCCTTTGGAACTGTGGAAAGTGGATAAAGTCAGCATGTCCTCGGTTTTTTCGGCTTTTGCATTTTGGGTGACTTGCTCCAATTCCTTCAATCTTTTCGCAAATTCAGTCATGCTTGAAAGCGGTTCGGCAATTTGTTCCAGCGTAATTAAGATCTGCTCCAAATACTGCAGGCGCATACCGAATTTTTCAGCACGGCTCGCAAGCATTTGATCGTATCCCAGATCCGCCCGGATTGTCCGAATCACTTTTAGGGGTTTCATGCCATTCAATGCATCAAACCATTTTTTCTGCTCGGCAAGAATTTTGAGTTGGTAGTCCTTCAGCGTAATGTTCAAATTGATTTCATCGAACGCGTTTTTCACCGTCGGCTTCATGCGGCTCAACTGCTTTAATTGGCTGCCCGACCAGTAGGCATTTGTTTTCGAAGCAATTTTCGCGTAAATATCAATGCGTTCCGGCTTCAAGCTGAAGCGCATAAAATTCAGCATGTCTTCCACAATCCAGTGCGAGAAGAAACGGTTGTCCGCATCTTTCATATAAAAAGGAATGCCCAGGCGGTCCAGTTCACTCATCAAAAGTGTCGAAGAGGAATTGTTGCGGTAAAGGATGGCCACATCGCCAAAATGCTTCAGTTCTTTCAGTTCCTTCATCACATACTTCAACTGCGCTTCCTCTGAAGCAAGGCGCCGGATGACAATCGGATCTCCTTCCGGTTGCTTGGTGAACATGTTTTTGTCGTGCCGCTTTTTGTTCGTTTTGATGAATAAATTCGCGGCCTCTACAATGTTTTTGGAGGAGCGGTAATTGCGCTCCATTTTCATCACATAGGCGTCCGGATACACATTTTTAAATTTCAGCAAATAAGTCGGTTCTGCAGCACGCCATGTATAAATCGACTGGTCATCATCTGCGACCACGCACAGGTTTTTATGGCGGGCCACCAGTTTTTCCACGATGGCATGCTGGATCATCGAAGTGTCCTGGCTTTCATCGGTCATGACATAATCCCAGCGATTCTGGTACTTCGCAAGCAGATCCGCATCTTTTTCCAGCGCTTCATTTGCGAGGGAAAGCATATCATCAAAATCGACCAAGCGGACATCGTAGTTTTCTTTAAATGCCTCGTACGTCTTTAAGATCTCAATTGCCCCTTCAAAAGGCGCATCTAACTTTTTCCATTGTTCCCTTGGGGTCATTTTGTTTTTCACAAAACTGATGAACGAAGTCAATTCATCCAGCTGGTCTTCGGTAATCGGTTCTCCGACTTCCGTTTCGAACATTTCACGCAGCAGCCGCTTTTTATGAAGGCCGTGCGATTCGCTGCCTTCAATCATTACGTAACGGGATTCCGCAAAGTATTCCCGCGTGATTTGGAAAGCGAGGCTATGGATCGTCGAGAAATCAACCGGTGCTAGCTTTGGGAAAAAACGTTTATAGCGTTCCTGCATATCGATGGCAGATGCCTTGCTGAACGTGATGGCTTTTATGCGGTGCGGCTGAACTTTTTTCTCTTCAATCAAATACCCAACACGCATAATCATCGTTGTTGTTTTGCCCGATCCGGGACACGCTAATAAGAGCAGCGGCCCTTCTGTCCGCTCGACGGCTTTGCGTTGAATTTTGTTCAGTTCCACTCCGAGTTGTTTTTGTTTGCGTTCAAAAAAATTGCTCATACGATACTCCTTCGCATTTTCGGTGCATGATCTTATTTAAACAGACAATATGATTCTCGCCGCCTTTACCGGGAGAAAGGTCTGGCAGTTTCAATTGCAAATCGAAAAAAATTCTCTTCAATAAATAAACGATACTCTATTCTAGCATAAAAAATAGATGAAAAAGGACCCGCTAATTCGGGTCCTTTGAGCTTATGAATTATTTGTCAGTACCGCTGAGGATTTCGCTTACGCGCCCAACCTGGCCGTCTTCAAGCCTTACTTTGATGCCATGCGGATGCGTGGCGGAATTCGTCAAAAGGTCTTTGACAATTCCCCGTGTTTTTTTGCCGGTTCGTTGATCCTGCTTTAGCACAATATTGACTTCTAAACCCGGTTTAACGTCGCTTCTTTTTTTGCCGTCCATCTTTATCCCTCCTGCCTTACTTTCATGATACGCTATTCCCGCTTTTTTTCCACACAAAAAGGCGGGGAAATCCCCGCCCTGATTTTGCTTTAGCGTCGATCTGTTCGGTTGCGGTCAAAATCGTCTGTACCCAGATCACTGTCATCATCGATATCCGCTTCTTCTTTGCGGACGGTTTCTTTGACGACTTCAGTGTCCTGTACTTTCCGTTTGCCTACTACAATTTCTTCACTAACAACATCCGTTTTTGAGACATTTACCCGTTCTTCCGTTAATGGAATATGGATATTGTCCCCTTCTTGATAAGCATCTCTGCCAATATGTGAATCTCCATCAACTTCTTCGTTTACCGGGCGGCGTTCTACATAGACCTCTTCCCGCTCAACCGGCACTTCAATTGTTTGATTGTCTTCAACAACACGTTTGCCGACATTTACTTCTCCGGTCTGCACACGGTCTTTATTGACCTGCAGGCGTTCTTCGTGAAGGCGCATCCGTTCTTCATCTGAATCTGCAAAGTCATGGTCCGTATCCATCCGGTTGCGGTCGTTGTCCATAAAGTCACGGTCGGTCCGGTCGCGATCCGAATCCACAAAATCTCTATCGGTCCGGTCACGGTCGGTGAAGTCACCAGTCGAACTATGGCTGTCGCGTACTCCTCCTGTTGATCCAAGGCCACCTGCATTCGTCAATCCGCCGCTTGTGCTCGTTCTGTCTACTCCATCAAGTCCTCCGCCACTGGTTCCCATTCCGCCTGCGCGGTCTGTGTCTCCATAACGGCTTTCATTGGTTGCAGTGAAATCTCCTGTATCGCGGCTTGGTGAAGGAACGTCATCGACTGAACTTCCGGCCCCTAAGCCAAATCCTGTTCCGGACTTCCGGCCAACTCCTGCCGATTCACTGTCGTCCAGCCGTGAAGACGCGGAAGTTTCATCGGAATCCACTAAGTTGTGTCCTGAATGGAAGTTGACATCGTTCGCTTCATTGGTATCCACAGTCAAGCCGTCACGACCGACCATACCGGAATCTTCTCCTGTATAGCGGGAAGTATCATCAGCTCCTACAATACCTGATGCTGCGCCTGCTCCAGCACCTGACGAAGTATTTTTCATTGGATCGCCATATGCAGAACTGCCGCTTCCCGTTCTGTTGTTATAGGAATCACCAATTTCCTTGTCCACAAACAGCAGGATTTTCCCGTTTTGCACTTCCTGATAGTAACGGTCTGCTTCGTTGCCGTCTACACCCATGTCGTTAAACGCTTGGCGGATAGGCTCATTGCCGGACATAAAGCCCATAAACTTATCCATCCAGCCGCCGCCTTCAGTAGCCTTGTAATCTACATCGGTGCGTCCCCGGACCATCGAAATCTGGTCTTTGTCATGCGCCATAACGTACATGTGATCTTCAGATATTCCCTGCGCTTTCAGTTCTTCGATTTTTCTCAACACTTCTGTTTCGTTATCAAACGTCCCCATAAAGTTATTGCTGGCCATTTTTGATACCTCCATTTTTTGATGTGTATCGTTGAAAAATCTTACTACTCAAGAAATACCCGACCGATATATTCTCAAACATTTTTGGCAAATGAATAGGTCAATAAAACCAAGAAAGTTCAACAGAAATTCCTCGTTTTATACTTTGCACCTTTATTTAAAAAATATTTTGAAAATATTCCTCTTTTTTGTAACTTTATTTCCAATTTGACGTCTATCTTTATAATTGATTTTAAGAGGAGGGAAGATATGGGGAAATTGGCAGTAGTTCTTTTTGTCTTGTTTTTTACCATGGCACTTGGAGGCTGTGCACCCCAGCCTGTTTCTTCCGAAAGCATTCCTCCTTCAAAAGCCGTTAACCTGAAAATTCCACTCGTGGATTACAGCTCGGTGCGTGTGGTCCAGCTTGCTTCCGATCAAGCCATTTTAATCGACGGTACTTATTATGAAGTGACAGCAGCATCATCATTCACGACTGTTTCAGGCGCCCCTCTTGAGCCGAAAGAACTGCAGCCAGGGGACCTCGTATTCCTAACAGCCAGCAAAACAACGACCGGCCAGCTTCCGGAAAAAGGCGTCCTGCTGTCTCTTGTCAAACATGAGGACGAAGCGAGCCAGCAAATCAGTACTGCAATTGCCCAAGTACTCGAAAATCAGGAAACGGGCGACATCATTGCACCTGAAATCAAATCAGTCAGCTCCCATTTGGTCACCTTGCAATTTAGGGATTGGGCAAACGAACACAAATATGAATGCATTGTAAACCTTAATAGCTTAGCGTTCCACGTAAAAGAAATTTCCGGTTCAATGCAAAAAAGCCCGTGAACGCTTCGCCGTTCATGGGCTTTCAGGCTGTCGAGAAACAATTCATGCTCTAAGTCATTTTGCTCCAAGTGGACGCTTTCCGCGGGCACGGCTTCAGCCGCTTCCTTCGCTGCGCTCCGTCCAGGGGCTTCAGCTCGTGCTGCTCCCGCAGGAAACAAGGCTGCAAAGCAGACTTGTTTGCGACGAAGCTAGCGCAGCGATGCAACGCTCTTCCATGTTTCGAAGCTAGCGAAGCGATGCAGAAACAGGAGCACAAGGTTTTCGCAGCGGCTGAGGAGGCTTGGCGGCTCGCCCGCGGCAAGCACAGCTGGGTTGCGGAATATCAGTTATATCTTTCTCAACAAGCTGAAAGCCCGTGAACGCTTCGCCGTTCATGGGCTTTCCATATTAAAATATGCTTAAATCCCACTCTTTTGAAATTTGGCGGAGCATCATCGTTCCTGCCGCACTGTTTCCAGTCGCGTCAATCGCCGGTCCGTATACACCGATTCCTGCTCCTGCCCGGAATTCATAGGTTTGGGAATGCAGTTTCGGCGGTACCGCCGCCAGGATTCCGCCGGACACGCCGCTTTTGGCCGGGATGCCGACATGAGCTGCAAAATTCCCTGAAGAATTGTACATGCCGCAAGTTACCATCAGCACTTTTGCCACTTGGGCAATTTCGTCCGAAAAATGCTTCACTTTCGTAATCGGATTGTATCCATCGTATGCAATGATCAAACCGATCAATGCCAAATCTTTCACACTGATTTTAATGGAGCATTGGCTGATGTAAATATCCAGTGCCTCTTCCACTTCAATCTCTAAAAAGTTCGCTTCTTTCAAATAATAAGCCAGCGCCCGGTTGCGGTGTGAAGTTTTCCATTCGGAGTCATACACTTCCTGATCCATCTCAAGCGGATGGCCAACCAGGCTTTCTAAAAATGACAGCAGGTACTCGTATTTCTTCTGGCTGGTTGGTCCAGGCAACAGCGCAGAAACAGTGATCGCGCCTGCATTGATAAACGGATTGAACGGCTTGTTCGGCCGATGGATTTCAAAAGGGATAATTGAATTGAAAGCTTCACCCGTCGGTTCCACATCCACCCGCTCAAGGACAAATTCCAATCCGTAATGGCAGCTTAAGGCGATAAACGTCAACGCTTTTGAAATGCTTTGAAGCGTAAATTCCTTGTCTGTGTCTCCGGCGCAGTAATAATGGCCGTCTTCGTCGACCATGCAAATGCCAAGCAGACTCGGATCGACATTTCCGAGCGCCGGTATGTATTGCGCAGTCGTCCCTAATATAGCATGCCCTTTGTTTTCCTGGATCCATGCTTCGAGCTGTTGTTGAATCAGCGGATTGTTTTGCATACCGTCCCTCCTCCTAGACTTCAAAAAACCCCTTGTTTTTACAAGGGGCATAAGGTTTTATAATTGATCGTACCATGCTTTTGCCGCTTCCACTTCCGGCATGGTCAATTGATGGCCGTAGTTTTCCCAGTGCAGCTTAACCGCAGCACCCGCGTTTTGGAGCAATTCCTCCAAATCAGTGGATTCCTCAGCCGGGCAAATTGGGTCGTTCGTGCCTGCAGCAATAAATACTTGGATGCCTGACAAATCAGGCAGCTGCGTCTCGCGGTTCGGCACCATCGGATGATGCAGGATTGCTCCTTTCAACGCATCCGAATAAGTGAACAATAAATTGGCTGCAATATTAGCGCCGTTTGAATAGCCGATGGCAATGACATTGCTGCGGTCAAAGCCATGTTCTTCAGCTGCTGTTGCAATAAATTGGTTCAATTCTTCTGTACGCGCCTTTAAATCTTCCATATCAAACACACCTTCTGAAAGGCGTTTGAAAAACCGCAGCATGCCGTTTTCCGAAACGTTGCCGCGAACACTTAAGACAGACGCTTCCGGGTCAATATGCGAAGCAATCGGCAAAAGGTCATGCTCATTGCCTCCTGTTCCGTGCAATACTAGAAAAGTCGGTTTTGATGGGTTGGAACCTTGCTGAAAAATATGTTTCATAAAATTTACCTCCTAATAGTGGAGCTGCCTCACGGATTTCTTTTCCCTAAATCAAAGCAGCTGAAACTTATCTCGAATTCAAGATAAATATATCACAGCGTGGAGGAAATACCAATCAAAAGCTTTTTCGAAATTGACGTAAAAAAAACCATCCGCTTGTACTTCCAGCGGATGGTTCCATTATCGGTTGATTAGTTGATTGCTTCCAGCATATCTTCCAAGTTTTCTTTTGTGAAGAGGTAGTTTTCGTTGCAGAAATGGCATTGTGCTTCTGCTTGGCCGTCTGTTTCGATCATGTCCTGGATTTCCGCAGTGCCTAAGCTCACAATCGCATTATGGATGCGGTCTCGTGAACACTGGCATTGGAATTGGACGGGCATATTGTCGAGCACTTTTAGATTGTTGTTGCCAAGTACTTTTTCCAGAATTTCTTCCGGCGTCATTCCTTCGCGGACCATATTGGAAATCGTCGGGATTTCCGACAAGCGCTGTTCGATTTGGGTGATCACTTCTTCGCTTGTCCCCGGCAATAGCTGAATGATAAAACCGCCTGAAGCCTGGATGGTATTATCCGGGTTTACAATAACCCCGACGCCAACGGACGACGGCACTTGCTCGGACGTCACGATGTAATGGGTAAAGTCTTCTCCCAGTTCGCCTGACACAATCGGCACTTGTCCGACAAATGGCTGCATTAAGCCGATGTCTTTTGATACTGAAAGAGTCCCTTCGGTTCCGACTGCCCGTCTGACATCGAGTTTCCCCTGTTCGTTCAAGTCAAAATGCGTCTGCGGATTCGAGACATAGCCCCGGACTTCGCCTTTTGCATTGGCATCCACCAGAATCGTCCCCAGTGGACCTCCGCCGTTGATTTTAATCGTCAATTTTTCTTCGCCTTTCATCATGGCACCAAGCATTACACTGGCAGTCATGGAACGGCCAAGAGCCGCTGAAGCGGTCGGCCACGTATAATGGCGGCGCTGCGCTTCTCCTACCGTTTGCGTTGTCCGCGCTGCATAAGCACGCACTTGTCCGTCATAAGCTAAAGCTCTTACTAAATAATCATTCATCTATTTTCACATCTTTCTTTAATTAGTTTATGGGGCTAAGAAACTTGCCCATGTGTAAATTCCTTTTATTGCTGCCGGAGCATTTTTTCGTTCTTTACTTTCTCCGGCGTCACGTCATCGCCTAAAGGATCTAGTACTTTCAGGCTGGTGACCGTATTTTCGATTTGCCCGCGGATTTCCCGGAGGTAATCTTCTCGGAGCACTTGCTGCTCTACTTTTTCAGCAGGCGTCAAGCCGGCTTCCTTAGATTTTTTTGCTAATTCATTAATACGGGAAATGCTTGCAATCATGACCTTCACCCTTTCGTTATCTCAGGCAACCATTTTTTCCTGAAGCCATTGCTTCAATGTCTCAGTTTTTAGCAAAAAACGCTGTTCTTTCATTTTCTCAGCCAAGGTTGCAATCGTTTCTCGCTTCATAACCGACTTCCAGGCAGTCTCCGCTTCTTCCATCAAGTCAGACAGCAAACAACAGTCTTCCTCTTGTTCAAGCTCCAGCATATCGCCTAAAATGCCGCTCGGCGAATAAAGCGACTGCCTCCCTTCAATTGCCAAATATATATCGTATACGCAAATGTCTTCGGGTTTTTTCTTTAATTTAAAGCCGCCTTTTACTCCAGGCACGGAAGAAATCAAATCCGCGCTGACCAGCTTTCGCAGCAGCTTTTGGAAATAGCTCGTGGATACATTCAATTGCTGGCTGATCGCTTCGCCAGGCAACACAGCCTTTTCCGGAAGCATATTCAGTAAAAGTATGGCGTAAACCGATTGTTCAACGCCAGTTTTCATGTGCATGGAGTTCACCTCAATCCTGTTAACGAGGACAATCTTTGTCCGCATTATCCTATAATAAGGAGCGGATCTACTATTGTAAAGAAATCTGCTCTAAACAAAAAACCATCCACATCATGTGCGGATGGAGCTTGTAGACAAAAGATTTTTACGCATGAGAAATGAATGAACAGACAACAGGGAATCGCGGATCCTCCGTTTCAGCCGGACGCGTTCCGCGGGCTCGCGCCGAACTAACTCGGAACTTGCGTCCCGAGTGGATTTCGGCACTTCGTCGCTACGCTGCCCCGCAGGAGTCGCCGGCCTTCACTTCGGATCTTAGAAGTGAAGCTATCCAAAGGTGTCGCTTTTCTACTGCAACTAAAAAATTGAGCGTCATTCGGTTTATCGTTCACTTTAGAAGCAAAGAGAGACACCCCAGCCGGTTCGGCCACGAAGACTCCTGTGGGAGCAGTGAAGGAGCAACGCGACGGAGCGACGAAAGCTGAAGGCCCTGCGACGAAGCTAGCGCAGCGATGCAACGCTCTTTCATGTTTCGAAGCTAGCGAAGCGATGCAGAAACAGGAGCACATGGTTTTCAGCGACGAGGAGACTGAGGCTGAGCCCACGGAAAGCGAAGTGGCCAGCCCGGTTGGGTTTATACATTTCTATTCATTTATACTTTGTCTACAGTCTGCACCCGCATCATGTGTGAATAGTTTTCTTCTTTTATAAAAATCCTGATATTCCGCCGTAGGCAAGTGCCAGCAGGATGACAAATGCAGGATGGATTTTACGGATTTCAAGCATCCAATAACTGATCACGATTAGAATGACGGTCTGCACGCTGCCTGATGTATCGACCGACGTCATGAAAAATTGGAGCGTCATGGCGCCGAGAAGCACTGCAATCACCGGCCGAATCAATTTCGTTATATTTTTCACCTTTGGTGAATCTTTGTATTTCAGCAAAGTCACCATGAGCAGAATCATTAAAATAAGAGAAGGCGCCACAGATGCAAACAATGCGATGACGGAGCCCAGAATGCCGCCTTCCATATACCCGATATAACCGGCCATTTTGGTGGCAATCGGACCAGGCAAAGCATTGCCAAGCGCCAGCACTTCACCGAATTCCTGGGTGGTCATCCATCCATACCGGTCGACCACTTCTTTTTCGACCAGCGGAATAGAAGCCGGCCCTCCCCCGTAGCCCAAAATGCCGGGAATGAAAAACGCCAGAAAGATATACCAGTAAATCACGACGCTCCTCCTCCTTTCTTAAAGGACAGTAAGGAAATCAATAAAATGGAAATTATTAAAAAGACCGGATGTACATTCAGCACTTCCATTAACACAGCTGCAATCAATACAAATAAAACGGCACGGGCCCAGCCGAGTGACTGGCCCGATTTTTTCAGAAAATCCCAGGTCATGACTGCGAGCATCACCCCGACCACCGGCACGACTGCCGCTGACATGTTATTGACCCATTCCACTCCTTTAAACTGCTGCAATGCGCCAAGCAGCAAAATCATCAGCAGGACGGTTGGAACCGTTACAGCAACCAAAGCGACAATACTTCCAATGATGCCGTTCACCCGGTAGCCGATGTATCCGGCCATCTTCGTCGCTATAGGGCCCGGCATTGTATTGCCAAGCGCCAATGTATCGCCGAATTCATCATCAGTCATCCACTTATATTTTTTGACGGCTTCTGTATGAAAGAGCGGGATTGCAGAAGGCCCTCCTCCAAAACCTAACATGCCGACGCGGAAAAAGGCGGCAAAAATATCGGCATTCACCTTCAGGCTGGAGGTTCCGGACGACTTTTCCCGCATTTTTTTATTTGTTACCAAGCAGCAACCGATCCATCCGTACGGGATTCTGTGCCGCCAGCCAGTACCCCCGTCTCCGGATTACGCCAAATGATCTGTCCACGGCCGAAAGCACCGCCGTCGGTTGCCACTTGGATTGCATGCCCTTTCCGGGCCAATGCCTGAGCCAAATAATTCGGGAAGTTCGGTTCCACTAAAATCGTTTTGCCTTCCATCCATTGCCATCTCGGCATATCAAGTGCCGCTTGAGGATTCAATAGATAATCTACTGTGTTTGTGACCACCTGGAAATGCCCTTGCGGCTGCATATAACCGCCCATCACGCCGAACGGGCCGACCGGTTTGCCCTCTTTTGTCAGAAAGCCCGGGATAATCGTATGATAGGTGCGTTTCCCGCCTTTCAATACATTCGGGTGCTGCGTTTCCAGCGAAAAATCAGCTCCGCGGTTCTGAAGCCCGATACCGGTGCCCGGAATCACGATGCCCGATCCAAAGCCCATATAATTGCTCTGGATATACGAAATCATATTTCCTTCTTCATCCGCCGCTGCTAAATAAACTGTACCGCCTTTTGGCAATTCATACGGAACCGGATCAGAAGCCTCGGTCCCAATTGTGGCTGCCCGCTGCTTCGCATAATCGTCCGAAAGCAGGTGTTCAACACTTACCGGCATCGCTTCGGGTTCTGTAATGAACTCTTTGCCGTCCGTGAAAGCAAGTTTCATCGCTTCAATTTGTTCGTGATACGTCTCAGCCGACTGCCATTTTGGTTCATTTAAGTTCTTGAAAATATTCAACGCCATCAGTGCCACCATGCCTTGGCCATTCGGCGGAATTTCCCAGACGTCATAGCCACGGTAATTTGTGGAGACCGGATCCACCCACTCCGGTTTAAAGGCCGCCAGATCTTCTTTTGCCAAAAAGCCGTTGTGCTGCTTCATGAATGCATCGATTTTGTCCGCAATCTTTCCTTCATAGAAAGAACGGCCATCCGTTTCAGCAATTTCCCTTAAAGTAGAAGCATGTCCAGGAGATGACCACATTTCACCGATTTCAGGAGCTTTTCCGTGCGGTGCGAACGTGTCAAACCACGACTGATATTCTTCCGTAGTAAAGGACGTTTTAAATTTGTCATACGCCAGTTCCCAGTACTTCCCGAGGATCGGCGTCAACGGATATCCTTCTTCTGCGTAACGGATCGCAGGCTTTAAGGTTTCTGAAAGCGGCAGTTTCCCAAACTTTCTTGACAGTTCCGCCCAGGCCGCTGGAACTCCAGGGACTGTAACAGGCACCACACCGTGCACCGGCATTTTGTCATGTCCCAATGCTTTCACCGCTTCAACTGAAATGCTCTTCGGCGCTGGGCCTGAGCTGTTCAATCCGTGCAATTTATCTTTTACCCAAACCAGTGCAAAGGCGTCTCCGCCAATGCCGTTGGATGTCGGTTCGACAACCGTCAAAGCCGCTGCTGTCGCGATGGCCGCATCAATTGCGTTGCCGCCGTTTCGCATCACTTCAATTCCAGCCTGAGCCGCGAGTGGCTGGGAAGTTGCCACCATTCCTTTTTTTGAAAATGCTGTGTGCCGTTTGGCATCGAAAGGGTGCTGTAAATAGTCCATTGAAATTCCTCCAGTTTCAAAATAATAGCCGACTGCTGGGACTTACCCCAGCACCCGGCTCAATGATTCTCCTGCAAAATGGCATGCCGCAAAGTGATCTTTTTCATGCTCGATGAACGCCGGTTTGTCGACGCTGCAGATTTCCTGCGCCATTGGGCAGCGTGTATGGAATACACATCCACTTGGCGGGTTCGACGGATTTGGCATGTCGCCGACCAATCGAATCCGTTCTCTTTTCGCCTGCATCGTCGGCCTTGGAATAGCCGACAGCAATGCGCGGGTATAAGGGTGGAGCGGATGATTAAAGATTCTTGTCACATCGCTCATTTCTACTGTGTGCCCCAGGTACATTACCAGAACCCGGTCACAGAAATAACGGACAACTCCTAAATCATGTGAAATGAACAGATAAGACAAATTATACTTTTCCTGCAAAGTCTTTAATAGTTTTAAGACCTGTGCTTGAACGGATACGTCTAAAGCGGAAACGGCTTCATCGCAAATGATGAACGAAGGGTTTAAAGCGATTGCCCGGGCAATGCCGATCCGCTGCCGCTGCCCGCCGCTGAATTCGTGGGGATAGCGGTCGTAATGTTCAGCTTTCAACCCCACTTCTTTCAGCAGATCAAGTACGGCATCTTTTCGCTCCTGCGCTGACATATTGGTATGCATCCGGAACACTTCATCGAGTGCATGGCCTATTCGCTGCCGTGGATTTAAAGAAGCATAAGGATCTTGAAAGATCATCTGCATTTCTTTTACGAACTTCTTCTTCTCTTTTCGCTTTAAATCCTGGATTTCCTGCTCATTAAACTTTATTTTTCCAGCTGTCAGTTCTTCAAGGCCCAGAATTGTTCGGCCGAGCGTCGATTTCCCGCAGCCCGATTCCCCAACCACTCCCAGACTTTCTCCTTTATAAAGCTTTAATGAGACAGACTCCACAGCTTTGACATTCCCTTGGACGCGTTTCAGAATGCCGCCTTTGATCGGAAAATATTTTTTAACGTCATTTAATTCCAAGAGAATTTTAGGCTTTGATAACGACTCGTCCATTGTTTTCATCTGTTTCAGCCTCCTTTTCGTTCAGCCAGCAAGTGGCAGAATGGCCATCGGATAGGTGGAATTCGGGAGGCACCATGACTTTGCATTTATCCATCGCAAATTTGCAGCGGGGATGGAAGCGGCATCCTGGAATATCTTCATTTAAGCCGGGCATATTGCCAGGAATTGGTTCAAGTTCGAATTCCGGATCGTCCACATTCGGCACAGAGTTCAGCAATCCGATTGTATACGGATGGCTCGGATTATTGAAAATCTGTTCCACGGGCCCTTCTTCAATTTTCTGTCCGGCATACATGACCATCACCCGGTCTGCCACTTCCGCTACAACACCCATATCGTGTGTAATCAACAGAACACCCATATCCAGCTTGTCCTTTAAGTCGTTGATCAAATCAAGGATTTGCGCCTGAATGGTCACATCCAGTGCCGTCGTCGGTTCATCCGCAATCAGCAGACTTGGATGGCAAGCGAGGGCCATTGCAATCATGACCCGCTGCCTCATGCCACCGCTCAATTCATGCGGATATTGGTTCAAACGCTTTGCCGGATTCGGAATCCCGACTTGGTTGAGCAATTCCACTGCCTGCTTCGTTGCTTCATTCTTTGACAATTTATGATGGAGCATCAACGGCTCTCTCAATTGATAGCCAATCGTCAAGACTGGATTGAGCGCCGTCATCGGCTCTTGAAAAATCATGGACATTTGGTTGCCGCGGAGTTTTCGCAATTGTTCCTGTGACAGATTTTGGAGAGGCTCGTTGTGGAGCAAGATCTCTCCGCTTTCTATCGAACCATTCGAAGGCAGCAACCCCATCACAGACAATGACGTTATACTCTTCCCGCACCCCGATTCTCCTACGATGCAAAGTGTCTCTCCTTTTTCAACATGAAAAGAAATTCCTTTAACCGCCCGTACTGTTCCTTCAGCTGTACGAAATGAGGTTACTAAATCTTTCACTTCAAGTAATGTCTGTGCCATATTCTCCCTACTCTCTCGTTACGTTTGCCAAACTCCATTGGCCGTTCGGATCTACTTTTAAACCTTTGATGGATTTTTCAGTAGCGGAGGTAACGACGCCGTGGTACATCACGATTGCTGCGTTGTCATCCAGCATAAACTGATTCGCTTCCGCTAAGAATTTTTCGCGTTCTTCCGGCACAATTGTCGTGCGCGACGCTTCTACTAATTTATCGAATTCCGGATTGCTGTACTGGGCACGGTTGGAATTGCCGACGTTGTCTGAATGGAAGTTCGGGTAGAACATTTCAGAACCGTCGCTCGTTACGTTTGACCAGCTGAGGAAGGTCATATCGTATTCCCCTCCGCGTGCTGTATCCAGGAAGGTTGCCCATTCCATCGTTTCAATTTCAACTTTAAATCCAGCTTCTGTTAGTTGGGATTGCACAATTTCAGCCATCAAGATGAAATTGTCGCGGTTAGCTGCAAGCAATTTGATCGGTTCGTCGCCAAAGCCGTTTTCTTGCACCAGCTGTTTTGCCAATTCTGGATCGTACGGAGTTCCTGCATTATCCGCTTCTTCTGTGTAGCCAAATACTTTCGGCCCAAGAATGCTGTCGCTTCTGACGCCTAAGCCATTCAATTTTTCCACAAAAGCATCACGGTCGACTGCACTTGCTACCGCTTTGCGGAAATCAGGATTTTGGTTGCGTTCTCTTGAGTGGTTGAACGTCAAATAGTAGACGGGTGTTCCTTCCTGTTTCGTCACTTCTACGTTTTCAAGCCCTTCGATGCGGGAAATCTGTTCCGGCGGCAACGCATCCAGGAAGTTCACTTCGCCGGTTTGCAGCATGGAAATGGCTGTTGAGATTTCAGGAACCACTTTAAACTTCACTTGTTCAAGTGCAACTTCTCCATTCCAGTAGTCGGGGTTCTTTTCAAGCACGATTTCATCGCCTTGGTTCCAGCTGACAAACTTGAATGGCCCTGTGCCTACCGGATTTTGCATCAAGTCTTGTTTCTGGTCTGCTGTTGGGCTGATAATCGCAGCGTTGGAGTGTGAAAGAGCTGCAAGCAATGGTCCATATGGATATTTTGTTTTGATTTCTACAGTCGTTTCATCAATAGCAGTTACCGTATCCACCGGCTCTAAAAGAGAGGCACGCGGTGCTGCAGTTGCAGGGTCGCGCAATTTATCAAATGAGTATTTTACCGCTTCGGCATTAAAGTCTGTTCCGTCCTGGAACTTGATGCCTTCTTTCAGCTTGATGACCCACGTCAAATCATCAGGGTTTTCATAGGATTCGGCTAGTTTAGGTTCCAATTCCATCGTTTCAGGATTTCTCTCAAACAAGTTTTCATAGATTTGTGTCATGACGTTCGAAGACACCGAATCATTTGTCATCGTCGGAGAAAGTCCAACCGCATCTGAAGTAGAGGCATATACAACTTCTTTTTCTCCATCTGAAGCCGGTGCATCTTTTGATCCGCCGGTTTCCGCGCCTTCAGGAATCGTACTTCCTGAACACGCGCTTAAAATCAACATTCCGATTAATGCGAGTAAAAACAGCCACTGTTTCTTCATTTAAATTCCCCCAATGTTTTATTGTTCAATGTCCATATTCGGATCAAGCGCATCCCGCAAACCGTCGCCAAGTACATTAAAAGCAAAGACCGTCAGCATAATGGCAATGCCAGGAACAATCGTCAAATGCGGAGAAGTCCACATATAATCCTGCCCCTGCGAAATCATGGCGCCCCATTCCGGTGTAGGCGGCTGTGCGCCAAGCCCCAAATAACTTAATGAGGCGGTAGAAAGAATGGCCGTTGCCATCCGCATTGTAGCGAAAACAATAATCGGTGCGGTTACGTTCGGCAGAATATGTTTGACCATAATCCGCAAATTGGAAGCCCCCATTGAACGCATCGCCATAATGTATTCTTTTTCTTTGACCGATAGCACCGATCCGCGCACAATCCGTGCACATGTCGGAATCGACCAGATGCTGATGGCAATTGCTACATTTACCAGGCTAGTACCTAAAATTGCGATAATCAGCATCGCCAGCAAAATGCCGGGAAATGAAAACAGCAAATCAACAAAACGCATGATGATGGCATCCAGTTTGCGGTAATAGCCAGCCAGCATGCCGAGGATCACGCCACCCAGTAATCCCAGTGAAACAGCCACTGCACCAACCACTAGTGAAATTCTTGCGCCGTAGACAATCCGGCTCCAAACGTCGCGCCCATAGTTGTCCGTACCGAGCCAGTGCCCGTCGCTGAACATCGGCAATTCGCTGCTGCCGAGATTTTGTCTGATGGGGTCATGCACCGTAATGACCGGTGCAAAAACGGCCAATAGGATTTGGAGGAGTACGACGATCAAGCCGACTATGGCCATTTTGTTTCTGAACAGGCGCCTTAACGTGGTTTGCCAGGCCTTCTCCTTTTTCTTCGGTTTTGCTTTTACCGCTTCAGCCGTTGTCATAGCATTCCCCCCTTTTAATCGTATTTGATGCGTGGGTCAATATAAGTGTAAATAATGTCAACAATCAGATTCACAAGAACAAACAATGTGGCAACCAGCAGCACCGACCCTTGGACCATCGGAAAGTCACGTGCTGCAATGGCATCAATCATTAAACGCCCTACTCCATTGATGGCAAAAACCTTCTCGGTAATAATGGTTCCCCCGAGAAGAAATCCAAAGTTCAGCCCGATAACGGTAATGATTGGGATCATGGCATTTTTCAGCGTATGAATCCAAATGACGTTTTTTTCTTTAACCCCTTTGGCCCGGGCTGTCCGTACATAATCTGCCCGAATTACTTCGAGCATCGAAGACCGGGTCATCCGGGCAATCATCGCCGCAGAACCTGTTCCGAGCGTAATAGCCGGCAGTATCAATTCTTTAATGCCATCTACCGTATAAAACGGATGCGACATCCCGCCTACCGGCAGCCATTGGAGATTTACCGCAAAAACGAGAATCAGCAATGCCCCCAACCAGAAGTTCGGGATAGAAATTCCAGCAAGTGCAAACGTTGTAGCCGATACATCGAGCAACGAATTTTGTTTAAGCGCGGATACAAGGCCGGTAATGATTCCAATAATGACCGCTACAATCATGCTCGCGATGGCCAGTTTCAACGTATTGGGGAACCGAACCGCAATCGCATCCCCTACAGGCTGAGAAGTTTGATAAGAATAGCCAAAATCACCTTGGACTGCGTTGCCCAGATAATTGGCATATTGCACTAAGAACGGTTTGTCCAATCCGAGATTAGCTTCAATTGCTTCAATATCTGAAGCAGTTGCCGTCGGCCCTCCGATAATCGAAGCCGGGTCTCCGGGCGCAATGTACATAGAAGAAAATACAAGGAAAGAAATTCCGAGAAGCAAAAACACTAATTGAAAGGCCCGACGAATAATTAAAGCAACCATCTTTACACCTCCTGAAACATTTGTTAAGCATAAAATCAAATACACTTAACAAATGTTAGTTGTTTGATAATTTTGATTATATGTTAATGCAATGTAAAAATCTATACGAATTTTCAAAAAAGTACTTTTTACTCATTTCTAATTAACAAAAACCATATTTTATATTCATGCCCCTTTCGATTTGTCTCTATTATTTTAATTTCTAATGCTTTCTGTTTACTAATGAATATATTTTGCCGTTTTCAAAATCACCAAAAAGAAAAAGCCTGCAGCAAATAAATTTCGCTGCAGGCTTTTATGTTGTTTTATAACTTTAAACCGTTTCTGCTTTTGAAGCGCCGAAGCAAAATATGGCTTTCGACTCGAGTAATGCCTTCAAGAGCGTATAACTCTTCGTTTATGAATTTTTCCAGTCCCATGAAATCGTCTACCAAGACATGCATGTGCAAAGTGGAAGGCCCTGTCATTTGGTAGCAGCTGGCGACATTTGGATTATCCGCAAGTGCTTGGGCTACTTCCACCAGAGATGAAGGCTCGCAGTCCACTTCAAAAAAACCGGATACTTGCTTCCCTACTTTTTCGCTGTTGATCACTACCGTAAATTTTTCGATGATTCCAGCTTCCGTCAATTGATGGACCCGCTCACGGACCGCCACCCGGGAAAGATTCAACTCTTTTCCAATGTCGACATAAGAGCAGCGTCCATTCGCTGTCAGCAATTCTAAAATCTTTCTATCGGTTTCATCTATTTTCATCATTCCACCTCCGACCTATAAACAGAACATAACAAAGCACTGTTTGCTTCCGTTTTGTAATACAACCATTATATTTAGTTTCTTTTCGAAATTAAATAGTTCTTTTTACTTTCTTTTTAAAAATTCACTAAGTGTAATTCCGGGAGCTGCTTCAAACCGCTTCTGTTCGGCAAAGCCGAACGATTTATATAAGTTTACAGCAGGCTGATTAGCTGTGCCGGTGCTTACCAGAAAGTCATGATCGCCATATTGCTCCATCAAATGAACCAGCAATGTTTTCCCGATGCCTTGGCGAAAGGCTGCCGGGTCAACTACGAGCCGATGAATATCAATGGTCTTTCCTATTTCTTTAAAAGAAATGAATCCTTTCAGCCGTTCTTCCACCATGCCCCAGAAAATCTCATCGCTCCTTTGAATGTCTTCAACGGATTCCTTGATTTGAGGAATGCCAGCGAATCCAATCAGTTTTGCTTCCACTTCATATGCGGGTTTTTGAATCCGTTGAATCGCTTCAGCCATTTCTTGTTGCCGATGGTCCAGTTTTATAATCATATGAATCGACCTCTGCTCATGCGGGGTGCTCCTTTTCTTGTAAGTGGTTCTTATATTATAAATGAAAACTTATAGAAGTTTATACTAAAACTTTCCATTCCAATAATCCTGGAATGCCTGATCCAGTTCCTCTTTTGTGTTCATCACAAAAGGGCCTCGGTGTGCAATGGGTTCACCGAGCGGCTCTCCGCTCAAAACAAGCAAAACCGTTTCCTCTTTTAAAGCGTTGACGACAAAAGCTTCACCGCTGTTTTCGAACAAAATGAAATTCCCTGAAGCGACAGAGTCCTCTCCATTGACGCTTACTTCGCCTTTCACCACAAATGCTCCCGTATTGAAATGCGGTGGAAACTCAAATTCTGCCTGGCCTTCTTTTTGCAAATGGACATCGAAAAGATGCAGAGGCGAAAATGACAGCGCTGCGCCAACAGTTCCTGCATACTCGCCCGCTATCACGCGGACTTCTCCTCCGTGAACCGGAACCGAATGGATCTTGTCCTGAGTCAACGATTGATACTTCGCGTGCGCCATTTTCTGTGCCTTCGGAAGCAGCACCCATAACTGAATCATTTCAGAAACGCCGCCTTCCGGAAGCTCAGGAAATTCAGTGTGCTGGATTCCAGCGCCAGCTGTCATCCACTGGGCTTCGCCTTTATGGATTGTCCCGCCGTTCCCATTGGTGTCGTAATGGGTAATGGCCCCTTCATAGACAATCGTGACGGTCTCCAATCCCCTGTGGGGATGCAATCCATCCACTCTTCCAGAGCCTGTTATCGCAGGGAATGTTTGCGGAGGTTCATGGTCCAGCATAAAGAACGGACTCATCCGCTGGTAATCCGAAAAAATCGGTAAGTAGTTTTTCACTTCCATATCAATAACGGTAAATGGTTCTGAACCGGCAAGAACCGCTTCGATTTGTTTCACTTTCTCCATATCGCTTCCAACTCCTTTTAAGCCTTTGCACTCAACGTAGTCCATTAAGTATATAAAGTCAATTACCAATACCTTGCTATAAACAGTAGTGAATGATATAGTACTCATTAAACAGTACTATTTTATGAATAGTAGTAAGGAAGGAGTGATTTTCTAATGAATGTCCAATTTAAGAAAGGGGTTCTTAACCTCTGTGTTCTTGTTCTTCTTGAGAAACAGGACCGTTATGGCTATGAACTGGTTCAAAAAATCTCTGACCGCATCGCCATATCCGAAGGATCGGTTTATCCGTTGTTGCGGCGGCTGACAAAGGAAGGATATTTCAGCACGTATTTGCAGGAATCGAGTGAAGGCCCTCCACGCAAATACTACAAAATAACAGAAACCGGAAAAGAGTATTTGCACGAGCAATTGGCTGAATGGAAAAGTTTCACGCATGGAGTTAACCAACTAATCGAAGAGGGTGTGCACAATGATTGAAAAACAGTTTATCCAAGAACTTGAACAGGCATTAACTCGGCTTCCAGAAGAAGAACGCAAGGACATTCTTCAGGATATCCAAGAATATTTTTCCAATGGACGCGCTGACGGCAAAAGCGAACAGGAAATTGCAGCTGAACTTGGCGCCCCTTCTGAAATTGCGGGTGAACTGATCGGATCGTTTGATTTCAACCAAGCTGAGTTTCCGGCAAAGTCTGTGAATCTAACAAAGAGTGAGTTGGACCACGACGGATTTGACCATGTCGATATTCAACTGGACAATGGTTCATTGGAAATCAGCCCTTCTTTTGATGGCGAGGTGCATGTCGACATCGAAAACAAAAGTTATAACCAGCTGTTCCTTACAGAAGTCATCGACCGCAAACTGGTCATTACGCTGAAAGATGAAGTGAAAAAATGGGGGATTTTCAGTTTCACGATCAACACCAAATCCCCTGTTGTCACTGTACAATTGCCTCCAAAAATGTATGAGTCCATCAAAATCCTGTCGGACAATGGAAAGATTGAAGCTGCACAATTGAGAAGCCGCATTTTTAATGCCAAGTCAGACAATGGAAGCATCGAATTAGAGGACATTGTCGCCTCAGCCCTCACCGTTAAATCCGACAACGGTTCCGTTAAGTTAAGAGAAATCCAAGCAGATACACTTTCAGCAAAAAGCGATAACGGCAAAATTGTCTTAAAAGGTGCAGAGGCGAAAACCATGAAACTAAAATCGGATAACGGCAGTATTGTAATGGAAAATGCCGCTGGAAATATAGAGGCGGAATCAGACAATGGAAAAATCCATTTGCAGACACCCGACCTTGAACGCAACATTGACTTGAAATCCGACAATGGCAGCATTACGCTTGAAACTTTGAAAGATCCGTTCAATGTTTCGATTCGTGCACATAAAAATCATGGAAAAGCTTCCCTTTTCGGTTCCAAAAGCAACAAAGCCGTATTCGGCGATGGACTCCATTCCGTCGTTCTGCAATCGGACAACGGCAGTTTAACGGTAAAACGGCTATAGAAAAAAACCGCTGGCTTCAGCGGTTTTTCTTATGGTCCTTAAACTGAGATGAACTTGATAATTTCTTCCATCCGTTCTTCCGCATCCCGGTAGCCCTGGTCATACAACTCCGTCAACTTTTCAATATCCCGCTCCATGCTATTGATCTTATAGAACTTAGAAGGCTGGATCACGAGGGCTTTCCCTTCTGCTTCCAGTTCTTCAATAAACTCCATCGTTTCGTTATAGCGCACAGACCAGCTTTCCATGCTTTTCACCATGCCAGGAAATTGGCGGTAAAGCGCAGGCATCAGCCGGGCAAAAGAATTCTTCTTTTTCCGGTATCCTTTTTCTTTTGTCAGTACAATGATGGGCTTTGTGACACTGTCTGCCAGGGCCTTGCGGATGGGAATGGGGTCAGCTACGCCGCCATCCATCAGCAAACGGCCTTCAAATTCAACCGGCTTCGCCATAAAAGGCAAAGAGCTGGATGCCCGCACTATCGCCAAGACATCTTTGGCATGCTCCCGCTTTTCAAAATACACGGCCTTTCCAGTTAAGCAATCTGTCACCCCTATGACAAACTCTTCCGTTGCGTCATGAAAACTGTTGTAGTCAAATGGCACGAGCCGATTTGGAATTTCGTCAAAAATCAAGTTCATCCCGAACAATTCCCTTTTCAGCAGCAGGTTTTTGACAGATATATAATCAGGATGGTGCACAGAACCGATGGTCACTTTATGGTTGCGGCCTGTCTGGCGTGATACATAAGAAGAAGCATTGCAGGCACCTGCCGAAACCCCAATAATATAATCCACAAATATCTCTTCTTCCAAAAACTTTTCCAGGACGCCTCCGGTGTAAACGCCGCGCATCCCTCCGCCTTCTAATATCAAACCGCTTTTCATCTTCACTCCCCCCGTCAATAAAAGCCGGCCGGATCAGTTCCGCCAGCTTTTGGTCACCCAATTTTCTCAATCAGCTCAGGGCCATTGTTTTTTGGTGAATTGACAGCATCAGAGACTTCATACGCTTCAAGCTCATTGGAATCAAAGGGCTGGAGCAGTTTGCCGAGCTCTTCTGCATCCTGCACGTTCGGGTCGAGCCAGATTTTCTCTGCTTCTTTCGTTAAAATGACGGGCATCCGGTCATGGATGGTACCCATCAATTCATTCGCTCCCGTCGTTAAAATCGAGCAAGTGTTGACGGTCTTGCCTTCCGGTGACTTCCAGGACTCCCATAAAGCTGCAAAAGCGAACGGTTCTCCAGATTTTAATTTGATGCGCATCGGCGTTTTTCCATCATCCCTCCGCTTCCATTCATAAAAGGAATCGGCTACCACCAAGCAGCGCTTTTTCTTAAAGGCATTCCGGAAGCTCGGTTTTTCCGCCGCGGTTTCCGCCCGCGCATTGATCATTTTATAACCGATTTTCTCATCTTTTGCCCAAGGCGGCACAAGCCCCCACTTCAAGAATCCCAGACGGTTTTTCTTGCCGTCGCTTACGACGGCTACTACCTGTTGGGAAGGTGCTACGTTAAAGCTTTGTGAATAGTCTTCTTCCGAAAAGCTTGCCTCATCAATGTTAAAACGTTCCAATAGGACACGGTAATCTGCATACAAGGAGTACCTTCCACACATGAGAATCATCCTTTCTGCATACGATTTTATTAATTTAAATATATCAGAATATTCCTCTAAAATGCATTTAATTACTCAAAGCACAGTCTACCGCAGCTTTGGTATGAATCATCGTTGTATCAAATAACGGAATGCCCGTATGCTCTTTTTGAACCAGCAAGCCGATTTCGGTACAGCCAAGAATGATTCCTTCTGCTCCGTCCACCGCCAGGCTTTGCATGACTTCCAGGAAGAAATTCCGCGAAGCTTCCCGCACCGTGCCCATGCACAGTTCTTCAAAAATAATCCGGTTGATTTCGGTTCTTTCTTGTTCACTTGGAATCAGTACTTCCAAACCGCCCGCGGCCAATCGGGATTTATAAAAATCCATTTCCATCGTGTAGCGGGTACCAAGCAATCCGATTGTTTGAAGCTGCTTTTCCTTAATTGCAGCGGCAGCAGCATCCCCAATATGCAATAGCGGAATGGAGAGGTTCTCTTCTATTTCTTCTATCACTTTATGCATCGTATTGGTGCAAAGAATGATAAAATCCGCTCCCGCCTTTTCAAGGCTTGTGGCCGCTTGCCCCAGCAGTTTTCCGGCTTGGTGCCACTCACCGCTTGCCTGCAGCTGCTCGATTTCTTCAAAATCCACGCTGTACAAAATGGATTTTGCGGAATGCAGCCTGCCCAAACGGTTTTTCACTTCTTCATTGATCAGCCGATAGTATTCAGCGGAAGATTCCCAGCTCATGCCGCCAATCATCCCGATTGTTTTCACAAAGCTTCCCTCCTTATATTTCACAGCCATTTTTTTCATGCACTTTCTGTCCTGTTTCTATTCGATAAAAAACAGCTATCTCCTTTTTTCGAAATTCTTTCTTCGCTTGACTTTCCTGCCATCTTTTCGATTCCATTTATATGATTATTTTCCAAAGCGTTACATCCTTATCCATGTATAAAGACCGAGAACCTTCTAACGCCCCTTTATTGGCGGAAGAGTGCTATAATAGAAGTATAATATGTTTCATTAGGAGGAATTACATGGCTACTGCGCGAGAAATGAGTCTGGTTAACAAGGATTTTCTGGTCGAAGAATTAGGGCTGAAACAACAAGGCAATTCTGCAGTTTTTACGAATGAAGATTGTTTTGTGCTGTCCCCCTCGGTACAGCGGTATGAAAAAGGATTCGATATCAGCGAATTCACTTTGGCGAAGTTTGATCCTGAGCGTCAGCAAGGCTTTTTGATCGTAAGGTATATGGATACCTTTTTAATGGCTAAACTGGAAAGTTTCACAAAAAAGATGATGCCCCCTGAATTGCAGATCCAAAAGAAAAACACGAAGCCGCATTGGAAGTTTACGGTTGCCGAGAATCCGGCATACCACCTCGTAAATACGCAAAACAAAGAATTGCGCTACCGGCTTCAAGAACCTTCAAAAAAACAAATCATCTCTTTCTTCAAAAAAATATAACCGACTCCCGCAATGATTGCTATTGCGGGTTTTTTTATCCCAAAAATCACCCTTGGCGGAATTTCTATGATTGTTTTTTAGTGTTAGTATAGGATTATCAATTCGAAGGAGGTGGCCGGATGCATACGGAAAAGTACACGGCAGACACCCGTGAATTTTGGAAAATTATGTTCAGTTTGCTGTTGGCTTCTCTTTTCATTTTTGCCAATTTGTACGTAGTCCAGCCGCTACTGCCTCTTTTTGTAGATGAATTTCAAGTGTCGGTTTCCGCCTCCAGCCTTGCCATGTCCCTGACGATCGTCGGGCTCATCCTTGGACTGATTGTGCTTGGGTTTTTCTCGGACCGCAATGGCCGAAGAGTTTATATCATCTACTCTTTGCTCGGTTCGGCACTTCCCTTTTTTCTTCTTCCCCTCGCCGAATCCTATAACTGGTTTCTGATACTCCGATTTATCCAAGGGTTTGCGCTTGCTGGAGTGCCGGCTGCAGCACTTGCCTACATAAGTGAAGAAATTGCTCCTAAAAATATCGGCTATGCCACGGCCTTGTATATTTCAAGCAATGCCCTTGGCGGCATGATCGGCCGGGTGCTTTCGGGATCCCTGACGGATCTGTTTTCCTGGCAAACCACATTTGTCATTTTTGGGGTTACCGGACTTATCTTGTTTGCTGCCGTGCTTTTTCTGCTGCCAAAGTCTCGCCATTTTGCGGCTGGGGATTTGACGTTTGCCAAAGATATCGAAGGCTTTTGGTTCCATTTGAAAAACCCTTCGCTGCTGGTGGTTTTTGGACTGGGTGCCGTTCTCCAGATCTCATTCACCGGCATGTGGACTTACTTGCCATTCCATATGGAAAACCCGCCTTTCTCCATGTCCCTTCAGTCGATTTCCTATTTATTCTTTGCTTATGGAATCGGGGTTGTCGGCTCTCCATTAGCAGGCCGGGCGGCTGAAAATTTCGGATTGCGAAAAGTGCGCAGAGCCGGCGTCGCCATTCTGTCGTTAGGCATTTTATTGACCTTGAGCTCTGTCACTTGGCTTGTCGTTGTCGGTCTCTGCGTTACTTGCCTGGGCTTTTTCACTGCCCACTCCCTTACCGCTGCTTCAGTCGGACAGCAGGCCGCCCACCATAAAGGAAGCGCGTCAAGCCTATACCTGGTTTCCTATTACATCGGTGTCGCTTGCGGAAGTTCGCTGCTGAGCCCCTTATGGACGAACGGCGGCTGGACCGGCTTAGTTCTTTTTACCGCCTTGTTGCCGCTCCTGTACTTAGCCGCTGTCAGTCTCTATAGAAACGCTGAAAAAAGGAAAGGCGCCTGAATGAACAGACGCCTTTCCTTTTTAATGCTCTTCTTTTTCTTCAACTGGGTTTTGTTCGTCGCCAATGCCCAGGTTGCTGTGGGCGCCTCTTTTTGCCATTTCGGCTCCGTCTTCAGCGGATTCCTGGCCAATGCTTTCGAATTCTTCCCGCTGACGGCGGTTTTCAGTAGGGGTGTCCGGATGTCTCTCAGTTGAAAAATCGTCTTTTCCCACAAAGTCTCCCTCCCTTTAC